>NZ_SBJL01000004.1:0-300000 GCF_004634425.1 Vitreimonas flagellata
CATGTCCGGTTCGATGAGAGGGATGTGGAAACGGAGTATGGTCAGGCTCCTCAGGCACCGCCAAACGAAAGAGGCGGCAACAGCTACGCCCGGCCTAACACCACCGCGCCACATCCCGACTCTACGAGAGCGCGCCGAATTGACGGGCGGGTCGCTAGTGACTTGATTGGATGGCGTCAGCCGTTCGCGAAAAAGAAAGGCCCGCGAAGGGGGAGCATCCTTCGCGGGCCTTGTCTTGCCGGTCGATCTGATCGCGATTACGCGACGATTTGAGCGGCTTGGTTGAGCGTGGCCATCGCCATCGGCGCGAACACGGCGCAAGCGGCGATCAAGGCGTAGAATTTGGTCATTGGACTGCTCTCGAATTTGGGGTTAGTCGGGGCCGATCAGGCGACGATCTGGGCGGCTTGGTTCAGCGTGGCGAAAGCCATCGGGGCGAACACAGCGCAGGCGGCGATCAGGGCGTAAAACTTGGTCATTGGCTTTGCTCCTCGGTTCGAAGCGTCATCGCTTCGATGAGCAAACCTACCCAGGAGCGGCGCTTATCGCCGTGACCGAGGGCACATCTCAAATTTTCTGACCAACGGTTGCCTTCGGCGATCTTGCGTATATACGCCATTGGCGTATATACGCGCACATGGACGAGCCGCTCCAAACTGTCGCCGAAACCGATGGCTTTATCGGCGATTGCGATGATGCGGGCGTCGATGGCCAGCAGCGCTTGGCGATCGTGAAGATGATTGCGCGCGATCCAGAGCAGGGCGATCTGGTCAAGAACTCAGGCGGCGTCCGTAAGGTGCGGGTCGCCGGGCGCGGAAAAGGCAAGAGCGGCGGTTACCGGGTGATGACCGCTTATTTGAGCGCAGATCGTCCCGTGTATCTGCTCGCGCTTTTGAGTAAGGGCGATGCGGACAACTTCGATGACGACGACATCGCGGAGATGAAAAAATTTATGACGGAGCTCAAAGCGGCGAAGCCGAAGCGAAAAGGCTGAGCTTGAATTTGGAGGTTGGCACATGAGCAAGGCAGGCAAGAAAGTCATCCGGGGTCTCAAAGAGGCTATCGCTCACGAAAGGGGCGCGAAGACCAAGGTGGTTGTGCATGTGCCCGATCGCGTTGATGTGAAGGCGATCCGCACACGCATGGGGCTAAGCCAAGCGGAGTTTGCACAGCGCTTTGGTTTCACGCTCGACAGCGTGCAGAACTGGGAGAGCGAACGGCGCGCACCGGCGGGCGCCGCTCGAGTGCTGCTGACAGTGATCGCCAAAGAGCCTGATGCGGTAGACCGCGCCCTTAGAGTGGCCTGACAACGGACCGCGAGAGACAGGGCGGACAGGGATGCTTCTGTGGTGCGGCGCCGGCGGGACTGGCTGTCTTCGGCGAAGTCGCGCCGCTTGCGCGGGTGGGGTTCTAGTGACTGGTATTGACTGACTGAGCCAGTGGAGCAGAATCAACGCGTGCCGCAGGGTTCATGCTAAGCCAACCGATAGTGAGGTAGCTCGATGTTCTCCGCCCGCGTCTTCGCCTCCGCAATTTTGCTTCTGTTAGCCCAGCCCACGTTGGCGCAAGTGCAGCGCGATGCGACGCGCCTCCCGAGCCAGGCACCTGTCGGCCAAGCCGTGGAATCGACAGTGCAGCCTTCGCCTAGCGTGTCCGGTCCATCGCAAGCGCAGCGCGACGCGGCGCGCCGTGAAGCGGACAGTGCACGGATCAACGAAGGCATGAACGAAGCGCGCGAGCAGGCGGATCAGCGAATGGACGCGGCAAACAGCGCGCTCGTGACAGGCGTAGCTTCTGGCACCAGCCAGATCAGCGCGGGCGTCGTTACGCAAAACCCCATCCAACAAGGCCAAGATATCGAAGCGCTGACACAGCAAACCTTGGGACAAACCGCGCAAGACGCGACCGCGGATCTACGCGACAGTATGTCGGCGGTGCAGCGCGATAATCAGCGCCGGCGGGCCTTGCGAGCACACGCCGCGTGCCTGCGCAACGCCGCGAACGCCGCCCAATGTCCCTGCCCGGGCGGAACGCAGCAGGTGAATGGGCAGTGCGTGGCCGCGGGGAATTAGCAAAAAGGGCCGCGCGTGGATCTTGGCGGACGTTACCAATTCCGCAGCGCGAAATGAATGGCAACTTTCGGCGATCGTGAGCCGAATTGACGGGCAGGGCGCGAGCGACGGGATTGGAGCGCGTCAGCCGCTCAGAAAAAATCGCGGACGGCGCACGACTGGCCCAGATCAGACGGTCGCGAAACAAGCCATTCGGCAATTCGGCAAACGTCGCCGAAAAAGCGCAAATGCAACTACTCAACGAATTCAGGTTTGGCGCGGGCACTCACACTCGCGCACTATTTGTTGGATCGACCACGACATTGGCGGAGTGCGTGTTGCATCCTAGAAGGAAAGTTCTCCTAGGCTTCGTTTGTGTCACGCTGGCGTGCGCCAGCATCGTCGCGCTTTGGGTGGCGCGAGACGCCGGCATGATGTTCGCCATGATTGGTGCCGCCTTCTTCTTCGGGGCCGGCGCTTATGCGGCATTCTTTCGCCCAGAGAACTGGACGGTGTTTGAAAGTTCTATGCTGCGGAATCAGCGGCCAGCTCAGCAATATTGGCGCGTTATTGCCGTAGTCGTGGCCATCGGCATCCTGATTGGTGTCCTTGCGCGTTGGTAAGCCATGATTCCTTCGGCGTTGTCGGCGATCGTGAGCCGAATTGACGGGCAGGGCGCGATCGGCTGGGTTTGAGCGTGCGAGACGCTCAGAAATAATCTCTAATGTCACGACGTGACCCGCAATGAATGGGGAGACGTTTTCCATTGGCTGCCCGTCGCACGTTTGTGCTTTAGGATGGTCGCCGACTTGTGGAGTGCTGCCGGTTTCACGGACGATGACGGAGGCCAGCAGCTTTGCTAGCCAAGTCTAGCGAAGCTCGGAGGGCGGCATGGCGGACATCTTCATTTCCTACAAGAGCGAACGGCGTCCTGCCGCGCGTCACTTGGCCAAGGTGCTCGACGCTTACGGGTACACCGTGTGGTACGATTACGGGCTCGTTCCGGGCGACGAGTTCGAGCCACGTCTCATGGGAGAGCTGAGGGCGGCAAAGATTGTCGTCGTGATTTGGTGCGCCATGGCTGTTCGCAGTGAGTGGGTGAACAGGGAGGCTATGGAGGCCAAGCGCCAGGGAAAATTTCTGCCGTGCCAAATTGAGAGCGTGGCTCTGCCGGCTGAGTTCGCGGGCGCTGACACGATTAATTTGACTGGGTGGGATGGCGCTCCGCGCAGCCATATGCTCGACCGCTTGCTTGGCGACATCGCGCGGCGGCTCGGGCGCGATCCGTCCGTCAATTTCAACCGTTTGCGCGAACTTGATGAGGACTGGCGGGGATACGGGGCGCCGACGTTGGCGCATTTCGCGCTAGGACCGGCTCTGACGCCCGATGCGCTGCGCTCCCAATCCGTGCGGCCCGCGCAAGAGGTTCTCGGTACTCCACCACAAGGCGTTTCGCCGAACATGGCGCAGCATTGGGAGAATGCCAAACGGGGAAGCGCCGCCGCGTTGCTTGAAGTCGGGTACGCTTATCATTTCGGCCGCGACGGATTGCCAAAGGATGAGAGCGAGGCCGTGCGCCTCTACCGGCTGGCTGCCGACCAGGGGTACGGCGGCGGGCAGGCCTATCTCGGCTTCATGTACAGTGAAGGCCACGGCGGACTGCCCAAGGACGAGCACGAGGCAGTGCGCTTCTACAAGCTCGCCGTCACTCAAGGACACGCCGTAGCGCAAGTCTATCTCGGCTTCATGTACGAGAAGGGGCTCGGTGGATTACTCAAGGACGAGCGCGAAGCCGTGCGCCTGTACAAGCTCTCCGCTGACCAAGGAGATGCCAACGGCCAAGCCTATCTCGGGAGCATGTACGAGAATGGCTCGGGCGGGCTGCCGCAGGATGAGCACGAAGCGGTGCGCCTCTACACGCTCGCCGCAGCGCAGGGCAACGCCTACGGGCAGCGCAGGCTTGGGGTCATGCACCAGAACGGACGAGGCGGGCTGCCGCAGAACGACCAAGAGGCCGTGCGCCTCTTCACACTCGCCTTGGCGAATGGAGACGTACCAGCGCAGGGCTATCTTGGTTTCATGTACGCCAACGGTCTCGGCGGTTTGCCCCGCGACGACCGCGAAGCCGTACGCCTCTGGATGCTTGCTGCGCAGCAAGGTAACGCTTTTGCGCAAGAGCAGCTCAAGGCGCTCGGTCAACACTGGTAGGCGCTAAGGCGAAACTACTCTTCCCTGGTGCTGGAAGAAGAGATGGAATCTGTCAGCTGATTGCCCATAACGGCACCGAGGGGAGCACGAGGCAAAACCTAGCTGGGGTATCAGAGCGTCCAATAGCGAATGACCGGAGTCGGCGATCTCGAGCCGAATTGGCGAGCAGGGCGCCAACGACAGGATTGCGGAGCGACGGACACCCGAGAAAAATTGCGAGGCTATCACCGTGCTGTGGACTCAAGGCTAAGCGCTCACATTGGCAATTACCTTCAGGGCAAACGCGTTCGCTTCCAATCTTTAGGTATGCCCCAACGCGGCTTCGCACCGTACGAGCCAGGACACGACCGCTGGATACTTATCCATCGGCGCATCCATCGAGGCGATCCACCCAACAATGCCGGCTACGTGAGTGTCGGCAAGAGAATAGCTCCCAATCAGATACTCTTGCTCCTCAAGCCTTTGGTTGAGTATGTCGAGCAAGAAAGCGAGATCGTCGAGAGCACGGACTCGATTGTCGCCTCGATCTTTAGTCATCGCCACAAAATCTACCGAGCCGCTCTGCACCGCGCCTGGGGAGTCAGGAGGCAGAGAAGACGCTAACCGGCCAGCGGCCTCGGCAAGCGTCGCGCTTCCCCAAATGATCCACTTCATCGCGTGCGCGCGCGCCATACCTGGACCTGGATAAAGACCGCGGGCTTGGCCGAATGTCTCGCCAAGGTGCATCACGATGGCCGCGGATTCCCATAAGACGGCGTCATCGTGCACCAACACAGGAACGCGCCCATTTGGATTCAATGCGCGGAAGCCGGGCTTGCGCGTGTCCCCGGCATCAATGTCGAGAACAATACGCTCATAATCGAGACTGAGTGCATTAAGGGCGGCTTCCGTCAAGGTCGCTGTAGAGTGTGGCGCGGTATAGAGAGTGAGGGGCATGATCTTCTAAAGACGTCCGATGTGGGTTGGCGGTTACGGCCGTTCAGCCTTGTGATGGTTACTCCGAGCGAGATCGCGGCGAAGAAACAGACGTGAAGCGAGCAGCGGGATAAAGTCGGCTGAGCCGACCCAAGCTTGAGTCCAAGGCGGGCCACTGCCCGATCGGACGATGATAGAGAAGGTTTGACAAACGCCGACTTGGTGTTTTGAACCCACAAGTGACGCCTCTCGGCGATCGTGAGCCGGATTCTAGGGTAGGGCGCCAACGGCAGGATTGGAGCTGGTAAGCCGCTCGTCAAAAGTGTCGGACGGCGCGCGGTTGGCCCATGCCCGCCATTCGCGTCGCTTCCATTGTTAAGGCGGGGCCGCCAACGCAAGTGTCTCCTCGGTAGAGCGGAAGCGCGTGAGCGGATCGGCATGGCGGTGCACAACTTTCCATTCGCCGCCTTCGCGACGATACACTTGCGTTGTCCGCAGGCTCCACGGATGGCGGACCTTGTTGGCAATGTCGGTGCGCTGCTCTTCCAAGGTGACGAGAACAAGAAGATCACCGGACTGGTATGATGCGAGGACGTGGAGCTTGGATGCGCCGTTGCTGAATTGCTTCACCGCTTGCGGGCCGCGCGCCGCCCACTCCTTGCCTCCGAGGGTCAACGGGCCTCCAAATGGCCCATAGATTGAAACGTCGTCGGCATGGGAAATAAAGCTGCCGTAACCGGCATCCCACTCGCCATCGACCCAAGCCTGATTGGCGCGTTCGGTTCGCACTACGATCTCCGCTAGCTCGTCATCCGTCATACAGGATACTCCCAGCCCTCGAACTGCAGGGAGCATTTGAAGCCAACGAAGCCAGATTGGAAGCGGCGGCAATTCGGCGAACTTGAGCCGCCGCACGGGGTGGGGTGCTAGCGGCAGCAGTTGATCGACTACGCCGGTCGCTGAAATCGTCGCTACGGCTTAGCTTCGCCCGATCCGGCCCTTCGCAATTCGAGTGGGCTTCTGTAGTCCTTACACCGTGTCTGCGAGTGGAGCTGCCGCTTATGACTAAATTTGACCCGACCGCCGCCGATCCGCGTATTGTCGGGGCGCTGGCTGCTCGAGAGCAATTGCTCGCGATGTTTGCCGTCCAGAACGCCGAGGGACTGGCGCCGCTCCTGGCGGACGACCTGCTAGTGAACGCCCCACACAACGCAGTTGCCGAACGCGCCGCCGTCTTAGGATTCTTCCGAAGCGGTCGCATGAATTACGAGGACGTGGTCACCGAACTCGATTTCGTTGGCGTCCGCGGAGAGAGTGTCGTGATGATGGGGCTTGAGGTCGTTCGGCCCCGTGAGGACGCGTCCAACGCTGGCAAAACAGTCCGGCGTCGCTTCACGGATGTTTGGAGCAGGGTTGGAGAGCAATGGCGCCTTTCGATCCGCCAGGCCACTATTATCGCCGTTGAGTAGAGCGTCACTTACTCTAACCATCCCTGCGCGATGGCTATCGGCCTTTCCTCTCAGACAGAACCTTCGCGACGGCCTGGGTTCGGGACGATACGCCAAGCTTCTCGAAAACGCGCGATAGTTGGTTGCGCACCGTTTTTTCCGATAAGCCTAAATCTTGCGCAATCGCGGCGTTTGTAGCGCCCTGGCAAAGACGATGGATCAATTCGCGTTCGCGTCGTGACAGCTCCTTCGGCGCGGCGCGCGGCCTTCTAGGCGCCGCGGCTGGAATGAAAGCGTCGAGAGCGTCAAACATGGCCCGCAAGGCTCCTTCGGACTCCCGGATCATATGACTCTGTCCGGGCAGTTCAACGAAGCGCGCACCCGGCACGCCGAGAGCGATCTCTGTACCAGCCGCCTTCGGGATCACCAGATCGCCACGAACGTGCATCACGAGCGTGCGCGCCGCAATCTGAGCGAGCCGGTTGCGCACATCGAAGGACCGCATAGCGGCAACAAGTGGGCCCAGACTCCCTGCGTCGATCGCGCGAACCAACGAGGCCTCCAGCCAATCCTGATCGCTTCGGCTGGCGTCCAGTGCAAAGCCGGCGTTCAACAGCATTCGAAACCCCGGGTTGGGGGCGGTAAGGCCGTTCGTCAGAAGGGCCAGGGGCGACTGAGCGATGGGGTTCTGGCTTTCTGAGCCGCCGCGCGCGTAGCCGCCGACAATTACAAGATGTGAAACTCGGGTTGGGCGCGTCGCTGCAAACTCGATGGCGCCGCCAGCGCCCTGCGACAGCGCGAACAACACGACGGGCTGTCTTGGAGAGGCGGCTTTGGCCACCGCATCAATGTCGTCCGCCCAGGCTGCGACGGATTGCACCAGATCGCCGCGGGTAGAGAGGCCGCATCCTCGCTGATCCATGCGAACGACGCGAAAGCGTTCAGTGAGACCTTTCAAGATCGGAGCACGGGCGAAATGCTCCCAGTCCTCGACGATATTGGTGAAGTGGTTAGGTGCGAATAAAAGGATAGGAGAAGAGCGCCCGCTCGCCGTCCAAGCAATGCGAACATCCCCGGACGAAGAAGCGTAACGGATTTCCTGATCCATAGCGTTGCTCCACGCGTGGTTTGGTCAACATACACGAAATCAGGCGCAAAGGGACGTTTGTCCCATTGCGCTCCCACCCAGTCTGCAGCGGAATGAAGGTTCAGCGCCACAGGGAGCGATCGATGACGGCCATCAATGCGGCGGACAGCGTGGGCGACAGGTCGCGGTGGTTTTATGCCTGGATGGCGATGGCGTGCCTCGCCATTGCAGTCGTCGGCTTTGTGCCGACCTATTTCGTGCCGTTGACGCGAGGCGCCGCTTTTAGTCCGCCGTTCCAGCACATTCACGGCTTGCTGTTCTTCGGATGGATGATCTTTTTTTGTACCCAGACTTGGCTGGTTGCGACGGGCCGCGCGCAGGCGCACCGAGACTGGGGCATGCTCGGCGTGGCGCTGGCCACCGCGATGGTGGCTTCGGTCTTCGTGATCGTTGGTATCCGCATCAACGCCTATGCCAATCCAGAGTTTGCCGCAGGCATGCGCGCCTTCTCGTGGGTGCAAGTGAGCGGGATGATCTTCTTTGGATCAGTCGTGGCGCTTGCCATCGCCAATGTGAAGAAGCCGGATATCCACAAGCGGCTGATGCTGCTGGCCACGATCGGGCTTCTTGATGCACCAATTGCGCGCTGGTTTCTGGTGGCGATGGGCGGGTTGCCGCCGGCGGTCAATGGAGAAATCCCGCCACCGCCTGTGTTCGTCGATCTGATCCCCGGCGCGCTGTCCGTGATGTTCCTGCTCGTGCCGATCATCTTTGACTGGCGCACGCGCGGTCGGCCACACCCGGTCTATATGATCGGCGCCGGAGTGCTCGTGGCGAAGTATGCGACGCTGGTCCAGGTCAGCCAGCTGGCGGCGTGGGATTCGGCCGCACGCTGGATAGCGGGGCTTGGAGGTTAGCTATGTGGCTCGAGTGTGCGGGGTTCGCTTCGGTATTGTCTGGCGGGAGACGAATGCGCACCAGCGGGGGTCCGCTGGCGCTAAACGCGCGATGACTCTCACGTCGTCGGGCAGTTGAAGAATCTCGTTCATCTGCAACGTCGTGTCTCGGCGACGGCTTGCCGGATTGACCGGTGGGGCACGATCGGCGGCTTTGGAGCGCACCAGCCATTCGGAAAAAATGTCGGATGGCGCGCGGCTGGCCCTTTGCAGCCGGTCACCATCGTGCACTCAATACAATTCTTTGCCGGAAGGGTTCTGTCATGCCGGTTGAGCGAAGCGCAAAGGACCAGCGTCCAAGCATATTCCGAACTTTGGTCAGCGTTGCTTTTGCTGCTTTGGCCTCTGGGATCGTGGGCAACGCTGCCGGCGTGGCGATAGCGCTCATCGTTTACGGCGAGGCTTATCCCGTTGACGCCCATTTGACAGGCATCGCGATTTCATTTGCCATTCTCTTCGCGGTTGGCGTGCTCATATTCCTCCCGATCCACTGGTTGCTGACGCGGTTTTCGCCTTCAGTCGTGAGCTACAGCCTAGTCGGAGTTGTGCTTGGTTGCGGGCTCTCGGTCGCTATTCTGCGGCCCTTCGTGCGCATGGAGTACATGCGCCAATCAGAAGGTGCCGGCTTCCTTCAATCTTGGCATGGGCTTATCGAGATTTCCGCGATTTGTATTCTGTCGATGATCGTATTCGCGCTTGTGTTTTGGTCCATTAGGCGGCC
This sequence comes from Vitreimonas flagellata, assembly GCF_004634425.1. NCBI lineage: Bacteria > Pseudomonadati > Pseudomonadota > Alphaproteobacteria > Hyphomonadales > Hyphomonadaceae > Vitreimonas > Vitreimonas flagellata. The sequence continues at coordinate 9,387 of NZ_SBJL01000004.1, forward strand.
GGATCGGGATCTCTCCATTTCGTGAGGATGTGCGAGAGTAGTGCAACGCGAATGTCGGACTGGCCGCTTACGGCGATCATGCGCCGATTTGACGGATAGGGTGCGAGCGGCTGCATTGGAGCAGGGCCGCCATTCGGAAAAATCGTCGAATGGCGCACGACTGGCCCAAAGGCGACGTTGACACTTGGCCGTCGTCATCGTGATCTCACGCCATGACGTGGGAAGAGTTCTCGGCGATGCCGGACGGCGAACGCGGTCGCGCGTTCCAGCAACTCAATCCTTATGACGACCCGCCGATCTTCGAGGCCGTGCGTTTGGCCTTCATACAGGCCCATCCGCAATGCGGTCCGCCAAACGAAGTTATTGTTGGCGAAGCGGGAAAGCTCGGCCCAATAAATGGAATAGTCGTTCGAGTGCTGACGACTCCCACAATACGAGTACCTCGAGAGTTTATGGGATTGCTCGTCTTCAAGGTCGTCAGATCGAAGAATGGCGGATGGAAGGATGCTCGATGAACACTCGCCTGCGCATGTCCGCAATCGGCGAGAGCGCGCCGGATTGATAGATAGGGCGCGAAAGGCTCGATTGAATCGCGCACGCCATTCGAAAATTATTGCTCAGCGCGGGGGCGTGGCCCAGAGCAGACACTGCCGCCTCGTGTATGATGCCGTCCATGAGGACGATCCGAACGGTGGTTTTGGTTGTGTTGCTGGCGGTCGTCACGATCCCGGTGGTGACGTTCGCGGTCCTTTGGGCGCAGGCAGGTTCGGCCATTTCTTCGGCGGAACGCGCGGGCGTTCTACGCGGACCACCGCCTGACACGACGCTGACGGTTGCTGAGAGGGCGATTTCGATTGCGGAGTTCGGGGGCACATGGAACGCCCGAAATGCTCCCTGCCGACCTGTGGCTAGTCTTTGGAGAGCCGCAACACAGCCTGACGTTCGCGTATCTGGTTCGTCGGTCTCTACCGCGCTTTCAACGATGATCTTTATGGAGCTTGAGCCCGACCGCTCTCTGCGGCGACATTTCACGCGGGTCCTCGCGGCTTGTCAGCTTGAGCAGCGCTATAGCGATACGCAAATGCTCAGAGCTTGGTTGTCGAACGCATACTTTGGAGCGCGTCCGTTCGGCATCGAAAGTGCGGCGCAATCACTGTTCGGGAAAGGCGCTGCCGAACTTGATCCCTCCGAGAGCGCCCGACTTGCCGCTCTGCTTCGAGCGCCGCGTCTCCGTAATGATCCAGAACGATGGAATGAACGAGCACGGTTGATCGGCGAACGGGTCGCCGCTTCGCCACAACCCTGATGTCGCTTGCGGCGATCGTGCGCCGAATTGTTGGGCGGGGCAGCAACGGCTTGATTGGAGCGCGCCGGCCGCTCAAGAAGCGGGGTGATGACCCGCCATCCCAGAGAGATAGAGCGAGCTTTCAAGCAGGTGCGACGGCAGGACTTCCTGCTCGACCTGAAACGCTCTTGGTATGTGTGGGCGATCATCGGCGCGCTCTTCGTCGGCCTAGCGTACTACAACGCCACCCCGAGAACGGCCGGTGAGGTTGTTTATGGAACGGCGATCGGAGCCCATCAGCCCGCGTCGGAAGACAACAACAAGCCCATGATGATAGCCGTGCGTCTGGACTCCGGCCGCACGGTGACCGTGCCTCTTCCGCGCGGCGTTCTGTATTTGTCGGGCTCTCGGGTTGAGCTCGAAGTCACCCGCCGCGAATGGCCGCCCCACCTCGCCACCTATCGTTTCATGAGATACTCGGAATGACGCTTATCGGCGACGCCGTGCCGAATTGGCGGGCAGGGCACGAAACGCTGGATTCAGTCGAGCAGGCCATTCGGAAAAAATGTCGGACGGCGCACGAGTGGCGCAAAGCGGCGCTAGCGACTGGCCCAAACGTCTCGGCCCGGTCATACTGACACCTTCGGTTTGAAGCGAAGACAGGCGACTTGAAGAAGTTCTTGCACGACTGGATCGGCTTTGTAGCGGCAGCGATGGTGGCTGCGGCTTCGCTTTATTTTTTGTCGCCTTGGGCAGAGAGCATGCTTGGCGCTGAGCGCACTCGGGTACTGCAGTTCGTAATCTTCGGGCTCTTCACTGTATTCGGCCTACGCTACTTCTTCCGTTTTCTCGGCGTCCTTACGCGGCGCAGGGATTAACGGCAGCTTTCGGCGATAGATTGCCAATCGCCGATTTTTTCTGAATGTCCGGCATGGCGCACACTCGCGCCAGTCGATGATCGAGTTTCGCGCCGTCTCGGCGTTCAGATGCGCATTGCTTCCAGATCGCGGATCGTGGCCTGCAGGAGTTTAAAGGCGCTCGGAAACTCGTCCGGCTCCATGCCGCCTGCCACACATCTTAGCTTGCCGATGGCGCCTTCAAGGCTCGTCGCCCTCGTGTTTCGCATCCGGCGCATTTTGCGCGGTCGTTCCTTCCACAGGAAGTCGAGCCGATCCTTGATGTCTTGGAGTTTGCGCCCTTCGGGCAGAGCGCGGCGCTGAGCCTTAGATAGTTTGAACCAATCATGACGGTCGACGAGCCATTCCTCGACCGTGCCATAGCGCCGATGGAGCCTTTCGCTTTCGTGGTGGAGCGCCAAGCACTCTTGCGCCATCTCGACCACCGGATCGATCGCAGGCGCGGAGGCGGACAAAGGAGTGGTTCTGCTGAGCGGCTTGCCCGTAGAGACGCCGATCAACGGCGACATTGCCGCGCCGCCGATTAGGTGGCGACGCGAAAGCTTGGGTGGCGTGAGCTTCTTCATCGGGCCACCACCTCGCCAAATGTGTGCGCCCAAAGCCAAGCCAAGGCGCGGGCGACAAACGCGCGGATCATTGTTGCCGCGAGAATGGCAAGGGCGATCCCGAGGAGGGCGTTGTCGGTCCAAATGGCGACGTACCAACCCACCACGAGCGCGCCGGCTGCGGATGGCGCCCAGATCAACACCGCGAGCACTAGGTACCAAGCTAGATGCAAGAGCGCGCCTGCGAGCGCCAATAGGGCGATGAAGCCGAGAACTGACGCCATCACGCGATCGCTGTGGGCCTGGATTTGAAATCGCGGAGTATCGACGCAATGAGGTGATGGGCCTCGGCGTTCTCTTCTGGGCAAACCTCGATCGCGGCGACGGCAAGCTTTCCGGCGAGACCGAGGTCGCTGGTGGCGACCATGGTCGGCAGCAGTGCTAGGAGGGTTTGCATCTCCTCGTGCAATTCGTCCAAGCGGTCGTCGATGTCCTCCAACTCATGCGCTTGCGGCAGGCGACGCTGTTTGCGGCGCGGCAGGCTCAGATAATTGTGCGTGCGTTCAAGCTCCGCCTCCAAATCGCACCATCGATGGGCAAGGCGCTTGTGCTCTGCGTGGAGCGCTAGCCAGTGCTCGCACGCATTGATGCAAGGATCGATGTCGTTGGCGCTCGCGGGGACGGCGGCAATCCACGGCGCGACGGTCGCGCCGCCGATGACGGAGCGGCGTGAGAGATCGTTCAGGCAGCCGCCGGCAGGCGCCGCCCCTTGTGGGCGTCGGGACATTTGTAACGCTTTCGGTCTACAATGATCCCAAGGGTATCAAATCACCCGAGAGAGTCAACCCAAAGGGATCAAATAATCCCAAAGGCACATCCGATGCTCACCGCCTCGCAAATCCGGGCTGCTCGTGCCCTTCTCGATTGGAGTCAACGAGAGCTGTCGGAGAAGTCGAAGCTTTCGGTGCCGACGATCAAGCGTATGGAAGGGGCAATGGGGCCGGAAAGAAGCACCGAGGCCAACGTCGAGGCCGTGCGCCGCGCGCTTGAGATTGCGGGTGTGATTTTCTTGGACGCCAAAGTTAGCAAAGACGGCGGCCCAGGCGTGCGCCTGAAGAAGTAAGCGCGTCTCATCGAAACGACCACACGAAACGCATCGCCACCTGCGATTATCGTTTCCCGTTGTCGCCCATACGTTGCCCGTTGTTTCCCGCGCCCTTCATCGTCTTGACCGAAACGATCGCGCCGTGCGGCTCTTGTGCGTCACCCCATCCACAGGAGCAGAACGCCATGCTTGAGATTATCGAGGAACCACACGAGGACCCGCGTAAGGACCCGCTCTATTCGCGCAAGGAAGCCGCGCGCTATCTAACGCAATTGGGCTTGGAGACCGCGCCGCAAACCTTGGCGCGCAAATTCCACGAGGGGACTGGTCCGCTCTGCACGCACGTCGCAGATCGCGCCATGTATCGCCGCTCCCATCTTCTAGAATATTTCAAAAGCCAGATCTCGGCTCCGCGCCGTTCGTCCAGTGAGCCGCGCAAACCGCGTGATGGCCAAAGCCGATGATACCTCTTCGAGCGCGTGGCGCGAACGGCTCGCGCAATACTAGAACGCCATTGGCGTTCGCGCCCGCGCATGTTTTCATCATGGTGCGATGATCAAGCGTGATGCACCCGCTTTTATTCGATCGCGCCGCGTTCGCGCGTGTTTCCCGCCGCCGCGTCTAACCCTGCATCACCTCATGGTAGGGTGGAAGTAGGGTGCGGATACTAAAAGACCTCATCCCACAAAAGCGTGTCCTGGCTGAACTCGACATCAGCCGCTCCAGTCTATGGCGCGCCATGCACAGCAACATCGAGGACTTTCCCGCACCGACGATCTTTCGCAGACGGCTTTATTGGCGACCATCTGAGCTCCCCGCACTTCGCGCCGCACTCGATCAATTCCGTGGACGCAAAGCCTTCGAACAAAATCGCCGTCATGCACGGGCCGTGGCGGCCCGTGCGGAATCCACCGGGCTGCGCGGCAAGGTGCGCAAAGCAAAGCCCGCTGCGGCTCAGCCCGATCTGTTTGGCGAAGCCGACAAGCCCGCGCCCCAAGGCGCCGAGCCAATCAAAAGCCGATATCGAGGCCGAAGCCCTTCCCGCGATTGAGGTTCTTCTCAGTGCCGCGTCCATATTTGAAGTCGAAGGTTCGATCGTTGACCCGACCTGAGACGAGTTGATTGAAGGCGCGATCCATTTCCTTGCGCCAGGGCACAAGCGTGGCCGTGCGATCGTGCGCGATCAACGCCCAGCTCTGTTGGGCGCCATGAATGCGGCAGGTGAAGACGCCCTGCACATGCTCGCCGTCGCGCGCCAGATGCGCCACAAGGCCGGTGTCGCGTTCGATGCGGTCGCGGATGGATTTGAGTTCCAGCTGCGCCAGGCGTTCGTGCCAGCCTTCCGTGAGATAGAAGCCATCGTGCTGGCGCTCGCCAAGCCCCATCCGCTCCAGAAGTGTTTCCCGTTGTTTCCAGGAATCGCGCACCTCGGCGCCGAAGCCCTCGTAGCGAAGCTGGCTCTTGTCTTCCAAACCATCCGCCATGCGGTCGAGCCAGGTCGGTCCGCGATATCTGGCTTGGTGCTCAATGGAGTGTGGATCGATCAGCTGGACCTCCGCACTCTCGCGCCCGCCCATAGTCTCACGCGCCATAACGCGATCGAGATAATTCTCCGGCAGCCGGAATGTGCCGTCGCTCTCCCGCGCGACAATGCCTTCGCGCCTCAACGCCTCAAGCCGGCGCTCGTGCATCTCGATGTAAGAAGCTCTGTCCGTGGGGCGGGCTTCGCGATGCAGCTCGGCCGAATAGGTGAGACCATTCTCTTCGGCGATCTCCCAGATGGTGCGGTCCGACGGCTTGATGTCCGCCGTTCCCCGCGACAGCTCAACGATCGCGCCATGCTCGACGCCGGAAAGCGCACGCAAATCTTCCACCCGCGAAACCCGCGCCGTCCAGAATTTGCCGTCGATGCCCTCAACACCAATGAGGCAGGGGCCTTTTTCGTCGCTTCCAAGGCTTTCCCAGCCGACCAAGCGTCCCCTGACGCGCTGGCTTGAATGCGCCGCTTCCAGCTCGCGCGTTCGTTCGGGCTCGAGACCTCGGTTCTCCTGCGCCAAGAGCCGCGCCGTCGCGCGCTCGCGGTCGCGGGAATCGCCCAAGCGGATGAGCTTCTCTTGCAGCTCCTTGTCCAGCCGCCAAACGCCTGGTCTGGATTGGTCGGCAAGCTCCCAAGCCTCCAGCTGATTGAGCCTCTGCACCAGGCGGCTTGCTTGCATGCGGTCGTCGCCAAGCATGCTCATCGCAATCTCGCCGCCGCGCGCACGATGCAGCAGCTCGCGATCAAGATCAGTGAAGCGCTCGAGTTTCACCGCCTGGCTCAACCGGTCTTGCTCAAGCCGAGGCCCCAAGATCTCCGTCGCCAGCTCTTCGGCGCGGGCCCGAAAACCATGGGAAACATACTCACGCGACATGACGAGGTCGCGGCCATGATCATCCACCCCGCGCGCCAGCAGGTGAATGTGCGGATGGCCCGTGTCGTGGTGCTCCGCCGCAATCCAATCGATGCGAGTTCCCAAGTCCAACTCGACCCGGCGCATCAGCTCGCGGGTGTATTCCTTCAGATCCTCGATGGCGCCGCCATATTCCGGGGAGACGATCACCCGGAAATGGTGATGGTCTTTCTCGCAGCGCTCCACGAAGGCCGCGCCGTTGGCTTCATCGAGGTCCCGATCAAATACCTGGACCTTTTCGCCGTCTCGACCAGCCCCGTCGCGCTCGACATAGAGCGTGTGGCGCATCATCGAGGCTGCACTGCGCCCTCCGCCGCCATGCGTCACGGGCTTGATCTTGACCATGACCTTCTGGCTGCGCGACGGGCGCTGCGGTGAGGGCGGTTTGACGTTCGGGGCGCCGCGTTTGCGATTGAACCAGGCCGCGCGCGTGCGTTGGGAAACACGTTTCGAGTTCGCCGCCGATGGCGTGGGAAACATTCTGTTCGGGCCATGACGGATCTGGCGCGCGTGGCCGAGCTTGCCTTCGAACTCGTCGTCGCCATGGTTCGACGCCATCGCCAACGCTCCGATCTCTCGCGTTAGCGGCTCATTTCGTCACGCGGCCCGCCTGCGGCCTGCAGGGTGCGTTCGCGGGTCGCGCGCGGCCTGCAAAAATAGATGTGCAGACAAGCCGCTAGTACGTTCAGTACTGCGGCGCATTCTATCTTGCCCTCAATCCTTCGTCTCATTCCCCCTTATGTATGAACATGCCGCGTAATCCACGACGGCTGAGTCGAGGGCGTTTAGCGCTACGATCGTGTATAAGCCAACATTGAGGGACAGGTGCGTGAAGCCAGAAATTGGCGGAATAAGGATCGCAGGCGTCTCCACCCATCTCAATGCGAGGGGCGGCGCTGCCTCACGGGGCGCAATTCGAGCGCGACACCTTCGATGTCTTGAAGGCGCTTCACCACGGCAAAGAGATTGGCCGCCTGAGGGTTGCCCTCAGGACCAAGCATGCGCATCAGGCTCTTTGCGTTGATGTCGACGGCTTCCGCGAGCGCTTCAAAACCGATCGTGGCGTTGATGTAGTCGCGAAGGATCGCTTTTCCCACTTGAAGCTCGCCCGCCAGCAGCGCCTCGATCGCTTCGATCAAAAGCGCGCGGCGGAACTTTGCGTCTCGTTGCGCGCGTGCTTGGACCGTTTCCTTGAAGGCGCGTGTGAGCGACATTGTGGCTATCTCTCTTCCCTTTTCCGCCGCCGGTGCTCGACCCAGCGCGCCTGCGCCGCTTGGATATCCTGCTGCTGCCGCTTCTTCGTGCCGCCCGCGAGTAAAATGACGAGCGTGGCGCCGTCCCGTCCAAAATAGACCCGATAGCCCGGACCGAAATCGATCCGATATTCCAGAACGCCCGCGCCGACGGATTTCACATTGGAGAGATTTCCCTGCGCCATCCGCACCAACGCCACTGTTACGCGCGCGGCTGCACTGGCGTCCAATGCGTCAAACCAAGCCCCAAATGGACTGCGGCCATCGACGTCGAGATATTCCTCGATGTTCATAATGGTACCATAAGTGCAACCAATGGAGCAAGCGTCAGGCGCGCGCCGGCCGGCGCCCGTCGGGCCTGGCGGGCGCGCGCCGGGCGCCGGGCGCGGGGCCAAACCTCATTCCTCTGGGCTCGGTCGCGTGGGGCGTTGAGGGAGATGGCGGGACAGGGACGGGCGGTTCGGAGGCACGGGCTGCCATCAGATCAGCGATCTGGTCCGCAGTGTGTTCCGCGGCTGCGCGCACTACAACGTCGGCGAGGTGGGCATAGCGCCGTGTCGTCTTCAGGTCCGAATGCCCCAAAAGCTTACCGATAACCTCAAGTCCAACGCCGCTCATCAGTGCAAAAGACGCCGCCGAGTGGCGAAGATCATGCAGGCGCACATCGTGCAGGCCCGCAGCTTCGCGGATGCCGACCCACATTTTCGGCACGCCATTGAAAGGCGCGGTCTTGTCGGCATTGGGAAATACAAAATCAGTTCCGTCCACGCGTTTGATCTTCTCAAGGATGGCCCGCATGGCTGAGGTGATGAGGATGATGCGGGGCCCCGTCTTCGAGCGCGGCAGACGCAGGAAGCCCGTGTTCAGATCGACCGAGGACCAGGTAAGGTTCTGAATTTCGCTTTTGCGCGCGCCCGAGAGCGCCAGAAGGCGAATGATCGCCAACCCGAATGGATGGGCGCCTTCTTTCTCTGCGCGGGCGATCACCTCGCCCAGGCGTGCGAATTCCTCCTGGCTCAGGAAGCGCTCGCGCATGTTTCCAGGCGATCGCTCGATTCCGAACACCGGGTTGCGATCGATGATCTCTTCACGCACGGCAAACGACATGATGGTCGAAAGCAGCGCAAGTGAACGATTGGCGGTGCCTTCGCCGCCGCGAATGATGTGCTTGGCCCGCTTGCGCTGACCCTTCTTGGTCAGCCGTGTGTCGCCGCGTGAAACTGCGTCGCGGTAGGATTCGATCATAGAGCGGTTGAGCTCGCGCACGCGCGCTTTGCCAAGAAGCGGCTTGATGTGGGCCTCGATTCGGCCCTTGTCGTTACGCACATGCGCCTCTTTGCGCAGCGAGCCGGCGAGGGGGCCGCGTCCTCGTCTGCGGTGGGCGGCCTTCTCAAGCCACATGTCGCAGAGCTTGGCGATCGTCAGCGCGTCATTGAACTCGACAATTGGGCGTGGCTCGGGTTGCGACTTGGTCAGCGCGCGGGCGAGTACTGCCTGCGCTTCGGCGCGCACGTTCTTGATGGTGAGTTGGCCAAGTGGTCCGAGGCTTACGAAACGCTGTGCGGCAAAGCGGCCGCGCCCCAAGCGCACTTTGACGATATAGGTCATCGCGCGTTTGGGCGAGATGCGAAGACCCAAGCCCTTCTGTGCACTGTCCCAAACGATAATGCGCTTTGCCGGCGTTGCGATCGTATCGAAATCGGCGCGCGCAAAATCAATAAATGTCGGCGACATTGTCTTTGCTCGGACCGGTCGCGTGTTGAAGGCGATGTCATGGCTACCACGGGGCAACCACCAAGCTGCGAAAACGCGCGGAAACGCGCAGCAACTCGAAAGTGCGTACTCGCTTGAAATTTGCAACGAGATCAGAGAAGTAGGAAAAATCCGGAAACTAAATGTAGTATCCGGAAAACCGCGCGGGCCCAGCTCCGAAGGCAAAGGTCACAGGTTCGAATCCTGTCGGGTGCGCCAGTCTTGAGGCAGATTCCTGGAATGGAGCCGGTTAAGTACGTCAGTCGGTGGGGCGCGATCTCTCGCGGCGAGCGCGAATGGCGCGTCGAGCCGGACGCACTCGTCACGCGCGGCGCATCCGGCCATGAACGCCGCTATGCGTGGAAGGACATCGTCAGCGTCCGCCTCTGCCACGAACCGACGCGCGCCAAGCCCTGGCGCTACGTGTTCGAGCTTCAGCCCAAACACAATCGCAAGATCGAGATCGACAACGGTCATTTTCTCGGTGGCGGCAAATACGAAGAGCGCTCCGCCAGCTACACACCGTTCGTGCGCGCAGCGCTTGCGCGTCTTGCTGACGCCAATCCCAAAACGCAGGCGCTGATCGGCGAAACGCCGAAGCGCTATTTCTTCTTGTTGCTGGCGTCGCTGTTTGGACTCGGCGCGTTGCTCTACGTTCTCGTCGCAGTGCACACGCCGCTTGATGCGCTGCCCTTCGCTAATCTCGTGAAGCTCGCCATCATCCTGCTGATGCTGCCGATCTTCTGGGGCTGGGTGCTGAAGGCAATGCCGCGCGGCGTGGCGCTCGACGCGATCCCTGAGCGCGCGCTGCCGCCGGAAAATGGTGCCGCCTAGGTGACTCGAACACCTGACCTACGCATTACGAATGCGCCGCTCTACCGGCTGAGCTAAGGCGGCCCTGACCTTGGGGCGTTGTGGCCCCTTCGGGAGGGCGGTTCAATACGCGCAGCCGCGCTTTAGGGCAAGCCGGACAGGGCGGGTTTTGGCCGTTCCGACCGCAGACCGCGCATATCCGCCTGACTTAGAGACACAATCTGGCCGGGCCGGCGCCGAGCCGCTACGGTCCCGGCCAATTCAAAAACAAGGAGACCTCCCATGTCCGCAGTGACCACCCGCAAGGATGGCGACGTTCTTGTCGTTAGCGCCAACAATCCGCCGGTGAACGCGCTGGGGCACGCCGTGCGGGCGGGGCTCGAGGCTGCGGTAAAGGCCGCTGCGGCGGATTCGGGTGTCTCCGCGATCGTCATCCGCTGCGAGGGCCGCACCTTCTTCGCCGGCGCCGATATCACCGAATTCGGCAAGCCGCCGCAGGCGCCTGGCCTGCCGGATGTGTGCGATCTGATCGAACAAAGCAGCAAACCGGTGGTCGCGGCCATCCACGGCACGGCGCTGGGCGGCGGCCTCGAGGTCGCGCTCGGTTGCCATTATCGCATCGCGGTTCCGACCGCGAAGCTGGGCTTGCCTGAAGTGAAGCTTGGGCTGCTGCCGGGCGCAGGCGGCACGCAGCGTCTGCCGCGTGTCGCGGGCGTCGCCGACGCGCTGCCCATGATTGTGTTCGGCGATCCGGTCAGCGCCAAGAAGGCCGAGAGCATCGGTCTCGTCGATCGCATCGCCGGCGAAGATTCGCTTGAGGCCGACGCCATCGCTTTCGCGCGCGAGATCGCAAAGAAGACACCGCTACCGGTGAGCAGCGCACGCACGGACAAGATCGAAGCCGCGAAGGCCGATGCCGGCGTGTTCGAGCGCTTCGTCACCGAGAACGCACGCAAGCTGCGTGGGCTCGACGCGCCGGCTGCGTGCATAGAAGCTGTACGTGCGGCGGTCGATTTGTCGTACGCCGAAGGCGTCAAGAAAGAGCGCGAGGTCTTCTTCAAGCTGCTGACCGGCAACCAATCCAAGGCGCTGCGCCACGTTTTCTTCGCCGAACGCGCGGCCGCGAAGATCGACGGCATCCCGGCCGATACGCCGGTATTGCCAATCAAGAAGGTTGGCATGCTCGGCGCTGGCACGATGGGCGGCGGCATCACCATGAATTTCCTGTCGGCCGGCATCCCGGTTACGATCGTGGAGCGCGAACAAGCCGCGCTCGATCGTGGTGTCTCGATCATCCGCAAGAATTACGAGAACACCGCGAAGAAGGGCCGTATCACCGCCGAGCAAGTCGAGAAGGCAATGAGTCTGCTCACGCCAACGCTCGACTTCAACGCGCTCGCCGACAGCGATCTCGTCATCGAAGCCGTATTCGAAAACATGGACATCAAGCGCGACGTGTTCCGCCGTCTCGACGCCACGATCAAGCCCGGCGCGATCCTGGCCTCGAACACGTCCTATCTCAACGTCGATGAAATGGCGGCGGAGACCAAGCGGCCGGAAAGCGTCATCGGCCTGCACTTCTTCTCGCCGGCCAATGTGATGAAGCTCTTGGAAGTGGTGCGGGGCGCCAAGACATCGCCGGCTGTGCTGAAGACCAGCATGGAATTGGCCCGCAAGATCGGCAAAGTCGCGGTTGTCTCCGGCGTGTGCCCTGGCTTCATCGGCAATCGCATGCTGAGTCAGCGCCAGGCGCAAGCGCAGGCCCTGATCCTCGAAGGCGCGAAGCCCTGGGATGTCGATCGCGTGCTGACGCAATTCGGTTTCCCGATGGGGCCATTCCAAATGTCGGACCTCGCTGGTCTCGATATCGGCTGGAGCGCGGAAACGTCGAAGAGCGAGTCTGTGCGCGACGTTTTGTGCGAGCGTGGCCGTCGCGGTCAGAAGACCGGCAAGGGCTTTTACGATTACGACGAGAACCGCAAATCGTCGCCGTCGCCCGAAACCGAAGCCATCATCGCCGACTTCATCGCTAAGTCAGGCAAGCAACAGCGCGCCGTCAGCGATGAAGAAATCCTCGAACGCCTGCTCTATCCCATGGTCAACGAGGGCGCGAAGATTCTTGAGGAGAAGATGGCCCAGCGCGCCTCCGACATCGATATCGTCTGGCTCAACGGCTATGGCTGGCCGGCCTACACCGGCGGCCCGATGTTCTGGGCGGACACCGTGGGGCTCGACAAGATCGCCGCGGCGCTCGGCAAGTACGGCGTCGAGGTCGCGCCGTTGCTGAAGGCGAAGGCCGAGAAGGGCGAAAGCTTCAACTGAGGCGATCGCCCGCAATTGAGCTTATCCAGAAGCCTGCCGTACAATGTGCGGCAGGCTATTGATTGGTGAGTTCATGCGCGTTGTGGTCCGCACAATTGTCATCGCTGCGTCATGCACGCTTGCGCTCGCCGGCTGCGCCAGCGGTTCGCGGTCCGATTTCGGGATCATAAATCGCGACGGCGCCTATCCGATTGGTTTTCCCGGCGTGCGCTTTTCGATCGAGGATCGTGAGGCGGCGTTGGCTCTAGAACAGGGCTTGAGCCAAGGCGTGCCGCGTGGCGCCGACGGACATTTCGACTTGATCGCACTCTCGGGCGGCGGCTCGAACGGCGCTTATACGGCGGGGTTGATCACGGCTTGGACGGAGCGCGGCGATCGCCCAGACTTTGAAGTGGTCACAGGCGTGTCCACAGGCGCGCTCGCGGCGCCGTTCGTGTTTCTTGGTCCAGACTATGACGATGAATTGCGCGAGGCTTATACCAGCGACCAAGCTTCCGATTTGCTTCAAAACCGCGGCCTCCGCGCCTTCGTCGGCTCGGGTGTGTTTCGCGCCGGGCCGTTGCGCGAACTGATTGAGACTTACATCGACGCCGCGTTGCTTGAGCGCATCGCCGCCGAGCACAATGCTGGCCGCACGTTATTGGTGGCGACCACCGATCTCGATTCAGAGCGCGGTGTGATCTGGAATATGGGCGCGATCGCCGCGCGCGGCGGGCCGGAAGCGCTCGAACTCTTTCGCGACGTGCTGCAGGCCTCCGCGAGCATCCCAGGCGCCTTTCCGCCCGTGATGATTCACGCGCAGCGTGGCTTGGCCGCGGATGGCGCGCCCGACGTGTTCAGTGAGATGCATGTCGATGGCGGCGTGATGAATCCGTTTGTGGCGCTGCCGCAAATGCTTTGGACGTGGGATGATCAGAACCGCGTGCTGGAGGGCGGTCGGGTCTGGGTGATTGTGAACGGCAAGGCCGACCCCGAATTGGAGGTCACGATCGATGCGCCCATCAGCGTCGCGGAGCGGGCCCTCAACGCCGCACTCAAGGCCAATCTCCGCGCAACGCTCATCGCCAACGCCGCATTCGCACGGCGTAACGCCATGGAGTATCACGTCGCAGCTATCCCCGAAGCGTTCGAAGGCGGCGATGGCCTAGACTTCTCCAAGGAAGCGCGCGTCGCCGTGTTCGATCTCGGACGCGCGCGCATGATCGCCGACGAAGCATGGACGCATTTCGTCGAGGAGAATGAGGCGCGGGCACGCTAGCTGATACTAGCGCACCTCTTCGACTTCAGCTTCATCCGGCGCGCGTTCGGCCCGGAGGTCTGCCCGCGGCGCGGTGAGAGCCGCCGTCGGCAATGCGAGCACCGGCCCAAGCGCATCGTTTTGGCCGCGCTCCATGCGTGGGTGGATAAGCTGGCCGCTGTCGCCGAACACATAGACGAGCCGCGCCCAATCCGCGTCGTCATACATGAAAGCCGGACCTTCCGGATCCAGATCCGACCAGTCCAATTCACGCGGCGCAGCGGCCGCTTGCGCCAACCACGTGCGCGCGCCGTTCTCGTCACCACGTCCACGCGCGACTTGCGCGAACAGAATGCAAATCCGGGACGAAGGGTTTTCGCGATAGGCGTCTTCCAGCAGCGATTGCGCCGTCGCCCAATCGCCGCGCTCCATCGCGAGTTCCGCCAGCACGATCTTCGACTCGCGGTGATCTCGGCGCTTGTCGGCGAAGGCGCCCATGCGGCCCGCGCGCGCTTCGCGTGACTCACCAGCCGCGAGGTCGCGATAGGCATGCGCCAAAGCCGGGTGCGGTGCGTTTTCCCATGCATCTTCAAGGATGGAGGCCGCGCGTTCGTTCTTGCCTTCGGCCACCAGTAGGCGCGCGGAGAGTGCGGCCGCTGGCGCGAATTGCGGCGCCATGCGAAACGCCTTCTGCGCTTGGTCGGACGCCTTATCGATGCGGCGCTCGCGCTCCATCTTCGCGGCTTGCGCCGCCATCAGCACCGCACGCCGGCGCTTGGCGACTCGGTCCTCCACGAGTTTGCGCTTGTCGCCGATTTCCAGCGTTTCCAGCGCAGCGTCCCAATCGCCGGCCTGCACCGCGAGATCGAATGCGTATTGATAGGGCCAAGTCGATGTCTTGGAGGCCTTCAGCGCCGCTTCCGCGTGGGCACGCGCCGCGGTGCGGTCGCCACGCTTCAACGCTGCCGCCATCAAGCCTTTGCGGCCGAGGATTTCCGTATCCTCGTGCTGCAACATGCCCGAATAGGCGCGCTCCGCGCCCGCCGTATCGCCGGCAACTTCCGCTGCGCGCGCTTGCAACAGCATGGCCAGGCGCGGCTCTTCGATCAGATCTTCCGCGCGATCCGCTTGGCGGCGCGCTTCCTCGAACTCACCGGCTTCCGCCGCGATCAAGCCCAGCGCCAAAGCTTCTTGGCCCTTGCGAATGCGCGCGCGTTGGCCTGCCTTGCCGATACGTCCCGGCGCATCGATCAAGAACATCAGCAAACGCAACACCGGCAGCGCGATCGCGATCAGCACCACCAAGATCAGCAAACCGAACAATGCGCTCGTGCTCACTTCCGTGCCGAACCAATTGATCTCCACCGTGCCTGGGTCGGTGGTGACGATCTGCCACGAGGCCAGCATCGCGGCGACCGCGATGATCAAAAGGAAAGCGAGGCGCAACATCGTGCTTTAGCTCCGCGACAATTCTTGTCGGATCGCCGCGAGGCGCTGGTCGATTTCGAGCCGGCGCTGCGCGTCATTCAGCCAAGGCTGGGCGGCGCGCTTGGATGCGCCTGTCAGCCGGTTCAGTTCTTGAATGGCTTCCGCCAAGCGGTCGGAAGCGAGATATTGCTCGGCGCGTTCGACAATGCCTTCCGGTGTGTCGCCCGCGTTCGATTGGCGCACGACGATCCATTGCGCCAGCGCCGCTTGGATGCGACCCCAGAATCCGCCGCCCGCTTGGCTTTGCCGTGCGGCGCGAATGATCTCGTTGTCGAGGCGGTCAAACTGATCGCGCAATTCGATCCGTGTCGGTGCGCCGGTGCGCGCCAGCGGCTCGAGTGCGGCCACGTTCGGATCGTTCGGCAGCAACGTCGCAAGCGCTGCATGCGCCTGCGGGAATGGGCCGGAGGAGCGCGCCGCTTCCGCCGCCGCCACGACTGCGTACGAGGCACGCGCCGCGGTCGCGGCCGCCCGTGCTTCCGCCGCCACCGCCGGCAATTCTTCCTGCAAGCGGCGCACTTCGGTGACGAGTGCTTGCACTTCCGCCGTCGACGGCATCGTGCTCAAGCGGCTTTCCACATCGCGCAGGCCTGCTTGCAGCGCGAACAGACGCGCCGTGGCGCTGCCGCCCTCGGCTTCATCGCTCGCCGCGATGGCCAGCGGTGCGTTCACGATCGCCTCGATCGCCTCGAGCCGCTGATCCAATTCGGTGACATTCGACGGCGCCTCTGCGCCGTTCACGCTCGCCGCCTGCAAAGGCGCCACGTCATTGAGGGCGGCTTGCACGGCCGGCAGGCGTGGCGCGATAGCGCCACCCGCTGCGCCCACGCCCGCGGCCAACACCGCCAGCGCCAGAGCCGTGCCCCCGCCGATGCCGCCGCCGCGACGATCATCGTCGCGATAAGCCGGCTCGTACTCAACGTCGATCGGCTCGGCGCGTCCGCGCTCCGCTTCGTCGTCGTCTCTGCTCATGTGGCTCCCCAAAATTTTCCCGCGACGTTTCCGCGATTTCGCATCGGAAATGAGTCGGGGCCGAAGCAGAAACCTACGGCCCCCGGTGAAGCCGCTCAAGCGCTTGCCCCAGCAGGGGAGAATTACTCTTGGAGTGTGACGCGCAAGAGATCGTCTTCGCGTGGCGCGGGCGCCACGATTATGCGCTTCCAGATGGTTTTCGCCGCTTTTTCAGCCACGCCGGGACTCATGCAGGCCGCTGTGAGTTGCGCCGCATTGGGTGCGCCGAGCGCAACAAACGCCTCCGCAGCGCGTGCGCTGTAGAAGAGGATGATATCCAGGGTTTCTGTGAGTTGCGGCGGCAGCACGCTCGCCTGCACCGCCGCATACGCGGTGCGTCGCTCGATCCGATAGCCGGCGCGTTGCAACTCGCCCGCTAAATCGCCGGCAATGTGTTCGCCGGCGATATGAATGATTTTGCCTCGGGCGGGATCGAGCGTCGCTTTCGCGAGCGCCGCCAGCGAGGCCACATCGCCGTCGGCCGAGCGCACATTCTTATGCCCCGCCGCACGCGCCGCCGCCGCTGTCGCATCGCCGACAGCAAGGATGATCTTGTCCTGCGCTTCGCGCACCGCCGGAAACGCATGTACGCCATTGATGCTGGTGAAGATCAGCGCCTGCGCGCCTTCAACGTTCGTGTCGTAGCCGCACGGCACGATCGTCAGCAGCGGCGCAATCACCGGTTCCGCGCCCAACGCACGCACGCGCTGCGCCGTGATTTCCGCTTCCGGCATCGCGCGCGTGATGGCGACCCGCGTCACCCGTGATCCATCATGATGGAATCCCCCGCTTCGTCGCGAATTTCACCGCCAAGCGTTGCGCCCAAGGCTCGCGCTTGCGCAATCACCTCGCCACCGAGCGCAACCGTCTCCGTGCGTCGCCAACGCGTCACGCCATCGGGCGTCAGCGTCTCACCCACAAAGCGCATTTCCGCGCCATTTACGCGGGCGAGCGCCCCGATCGGCGTGCGGCACGAGCCATCGAGCGCTTCCAAAAACGCGCGCTCCGCTTCGGTTTCAATGCGCGCATTCGCGTCCTCAAATTTCGCCAGCGCCTCAAGCGTGCGCGCATCATCTGCGCGCGCCGTAATTGCAAGCGCGCCTTGGCACGCAGCAGGCGGCGTTTCGATCGGATCAACCAAGCTTACCGCACGCGCTTCCAAACCCAAACGCTTCAGGCCCGCGAGCGCCAGGAACGTCGCGTCTGCATCGCCGGCCTCCAGCTTCTTCAAGCGCGTATCGACATTGCCGCGCAACGTCACGACGCCCAGATCAGGCCGCGCGTAAAGCACCTGCGCCTGGCGCCGCAAACTCGCCGTGCCGACATTCGCGCCCGCCGGCAGTTCAGCCAGGCTCTTCGCTTTAAGGCTCACAAAGGCGTCGCGCGGATCTTCGCGCTCCGGCACGCAGGCCAGCACTATGCCATCGGGCAGCCGCGTCGGCAGATCCTTCAACGAATGAATGCCGACATCGATGCGCCCATCGAGCAGCGCTTCATCGAGCTCCTTAGTAAAGAGCCCTTTGCCGCCGGATTCAATCAGCCGCCGATCCTGGATCGTGTCGCCCGTCGTCACGATCGGGACGATCTCCAGCGCGCTCAGCTCAACACCCAGCAACGCCGCCCAACGCGCGCGCGTCTGCTCGGTCTGCGCCAGCGAAAGCTTCGAGCCACGCGCGCCGATGCGGAAGAGAACAGCCATAACTTCACTTAGCCGCTGGCGCGGCGCGGGGGAACGCGCCAAATGAGCCGCCATGAAACCGCTCACCATCCTCGGCATCGAGACCAGCTGCGACGAGACCGCGGCGGCCGTGCTGCGCCTGGATGAGGCGGGACCGCACGTGCTCTCCGACGTGGTGCTCGGCCAAGCCGCCCATCACGCGCCGTATCGGGGTGTGGTTCCCGAGATTGCCGCCCGCGCGCACGTCGAAGGCCTGGACGGGACGATCAAAGCGGCGATGGCCGACGCGGGGATGAATTTTGCTGATTTGGATGGTGTGGCGGCAACAGCCGGCCCCGGCCTGATCGGCGGCGTCATGGTCGGGCTCATGGCTGGGAAGGCGATCTCTCTCGCCCAAAACAAGCCGCTGATCGGCGTGAACCACCTCGAAGGCCACGCGCTCAGCCCGCGCCTCGCCGAAGGCGGCGCGACCTTCCCGTACCTCTTATTGCTGGTCTCGGGCGGCCATTGCCAATTCATCTCTGTGCTCGACGTCGGCGTTTATCGTCGCCTCGGCTCCACCATCGACGACGCGCTCGGCGAAGCTTTCGACAAGCTCGCTAAGCTGCTCGATCTCGGCTTCCCCGGCGGGCCATTCGTGGAAAAAGCCGCCAAAAACGGCGATCCGAAGCGCTTTGCGCTGCCCCGTCCGTTGCTCAGCCGCGAAGGTTGCGACTTCTCCTTCGCGGGCTTGAAGACCGCGTGTGCGCGCGAGGTGGCGACGCTCGGCGTGCTGACGGATCAGGACAAAGCCGATCTTTGCGCCAGCTTCCAAGCGGCCGTGCTCGACATCATCACCGATCGCACGCGCAACGCGATGCGCGCATTCGATATGGTCTGGGGTGCAAAGGGAAGATTGGTGGCGGCCGGCGGTGTGGCCGCCAATCAGGCGATCCGGGGCCGGCTCGAAGCTCTGGCGGCGGATCGAAATTACGACTTTATCGCCCCGCCGCTCAAATGGTGCACCGACAATGCGGCGATGATCGCTTTGGCCGGAGCTGAAAGATTGCGGCTGGGATTTAGTGACGACCTGTCATTTCCAGCCCGTCCACGCTGGCCGTTAGACGAGGCCGCTGCCCGCTTGCGCCCCAGCCACAAGCCGGGACGCAAGGGAGCAAAAGCTTAGGCCACGACGCGCGCGGCAGCGAACAACAACGGCGCCAGCGCGGTGGCGACCAGTGCGATCGCGACCACAACGGACAGGGCCCGAGCGGTGGCAGGCAGGTCTTGCGCAGACATTCGAAATTCCCCTCATCAGTGAGTCGATGCTGCAACTGCTAACATCGACGGCCGGTAGATAATCTTTGCTACGCGGCGGCGGTAGTCAGCAAAAACCAGCCCTGATATGCAATTATGCAGGGCAAATCGTTAATGTCGATCCATAATTGCAGGCAAAAGAGAGGCGCGAAGACCGAAGTCTTCGCGCCTGCACAAGGGGACAGGGGCGCGCTGGGAAACGCGCCCAGGCAGAAATTCTAGGCGACCACGCGGGCCGCGATTTCGACGATCGGGCTCATCGCAACGGTAACAAGCAACGCTGCTGCGACGACGAAGCTGAAGCTGAGAAGGTGTGAGGGGCGGGTGGCGGTCATTGGGCTCTCCAGGGCTTGGCGTTGTTCGGTGGATTATATGTACCCTGACGCCGTCACGTATTCAATGAATAAAATAGTTTTCGTTCAGTATTTGTGTAAAGCTCGTTTCGCTTGAGGCTGGGATATGCGCTACGAGCTTATTTGCGGGCGTAGATGCCGTTCAGGATGAGGTTGAGCACGCCCTCAAGCTCCCGCTCCAGCTTGGGCAGGGTGAGCTTCGAGAAGAGCTGCGGCACGCCGAATTTCATAGTCGCCGACTGCATCATCTCTGCGTTGAACATATGGTCGGCCGGCGCGAACAGACCGGCTTTTTCGCCTTCTTCCAGAAGCGCTGAGAGAAATACGCGCTCCAGCGCCAATTGCTCGTTCGAGAAGAGCGGACGCTCCTTCACCAGGACCTCGGCGACCTCGAGGATTTTGGCGTTTTCCTCGAACATCGCGTAGGAATCGCGCATGCGCTTGAAGAAAATCTCGCGCAACCGCTTATCCGCCGGCCACTCCTTCTTGCGCGCGATCGCGGCCATTTCGGCCTGTTCTTCAGCGTAATGCTTGCGCGCCATCGCCTCGGCGATGTCGATCTTGGCTTCGAAGAAGCGATAGATGTTGCCCGGCGACATATCGCAATCGGCCGCGATCTCGGCCATGGTTGTCTTGCCATAGCCGTAGTGTTTGATGCGGTTCATGGCCGCCTGGAGAATGCGATCGCGCGTAGCTGTCTTTTCGTCCATCCCTTCCATTTATGCGGTTTCTACTGAACGATCAATGAAGGATTCAGCGTTGTGACCCAGCCCTATCAGAACGTGACCGTCCTTGGGGCGGGGGCGTGGGGCACCGCCTTGGCGCAGGTGGCCGCCGCCGCGGGCCGCGATGTGCTGATCTGGGCGCGCGAGGACGAAGTTGTCCAAGGCATCAACCAGGCGCACGAGAACACATTGTTCCTGCCCGGCCAGAAGCTGAACCCCGCTGTCCGAGCCACCGCGGACATCGCAGAGGCCGCAAAAGCCGACCTGATCCTCGCCGTACCGCCTGCCCAACATATGCGCAGCGTCCTGCGCAGCGCCCGCCCGCACCTGCAGCTTGGCGCGCCGCTGGTGCTGTGCGCCAAGGGCGTCGAGCGTGGCTCGCTGGCGCTCATGACGGACGTGCTGAGGGAAGAGTTGCCCGAAATCGGCCCCGCCGTGCTGTCCGGTCCTGGCTTCGCGAAAGACGTCGCGCGCGGCCTGCCGACAGCAATCACGATCGCGAGCCCGGATGCCGCGCTCGCGCAACGCATCGTCGCCACGATCGGCCTGCCAACCTTCCGCCCGTACTTCGCAGACGATCTCATCGGCGCTGAAATTGGCGGCGCGGTGAAGAACGTCATCGCCATCGCTTGCGGCGTCGCCGAAGGCCGCAAGCTTGGCGACGGCGCGCGCGCTGCTCTCATCACGCGCGGCTTCGCCGAACTCACGCGCCTCGGCCTCGCGATGGGCGCAAAAGCCGAAACGCTCTCCGGCCTCTGCGGCTTGGGCGATCTGGTGCTCACCTGCGCCTCGCTCACCTCGCGCAACACATCGCTTGGCGCAGCTCTCGGCGAAGGCCGCGCGCTGAAAGACATTCTCGCCGAACGCCGCTCCGTCGCTGAAGGCATGGAGAGCGCGCCGGCCGTCGTGGCGCTCGCGGCGAAATACAAAGTCGAGATGCCGATCTGCCAAGCCGTCGACGCTATTGTCGGTGAACGCATCAGCATTGATGACGCGATCACAGCTTTGCTGTCGCGTCCGTTCAAAGCTGAAGGCGTGTGACTCCCAAGTCCGGCCTCTTCTTGGCGCGCGTCGATGCGGTGCCAAATCCTGGCGCGATCGTGGTCGATTTCGCGGAAGGCGAGGCGCGGCTCTCGATCATCATCACGCGCCGTGGTGATGCCATCGCCGCGTTCCGCAATCGCTGCCCGCACGCCGGCTATCCCATGGAACGCCCCGATGGGCGCATGGTGATCCAAGAAGGCCGCTATCTCGTCTGCACCGCGCACGGCGCAAGTTTTGCGCTCGAATCCGGCGCTTGTGCCGGGGGGCCGTGCAATGGCGAAGGCTTG
Source organism: Vitreimonas flagellata (assembly GCF_004634425.1). Taxonomy (NCBI): domain Bacteria; kingdom Pseudomonadati; phylum Pseudomonadota; class Alphaproteobacteria; order Hyphomonadales; family Hyphomonadaceae; genus Vitreimonas; species Vitreimonas flagellata. The sequence goes on from NZ_SBJL01000004.1 coordinate 30,948, forward strand.
GAGCGCTTCGCCATCGAACTGCGCGACGACGGCGTTTTCATCGCATAAGCCACAAAAAAGAAGCGCGGCTTTCGCCGCGCCTCAATCTCACTAAGCTGAATCAGCACCTTAAGCGGCCGCTTCTTCCTCGTCGTCCTCATCATCGTCGTCGCGACGGCGCATCATCATGTAGCCGACGCCCGCGAGCACCACGACACCCAGCGCGATCCAAGGGAAATAGCCAGCCAAGCCGCCAAACGCGGTTTGCGCTTGCCCGCCGCCATCGCCAGCGGCTTCCGCCGTGCCGCTCTCCGCCGCCACGCCGGTTACCAAGCCCGGTATCGAATAGGCCGAGACTTGGTCGCTTGCCGCTTGGAAATCCGCATGCGTGCGGCCAGTCGGGAAGCTCAGCATGTTCTGCATTTCAGACGCCGCCGCTTCGATCGCTGGCATTTGGTCGGCGCTACCGATGCTCGTCATCGTCGCCACGCCATAGCGGCCCAGCAATTTCAATTCGTGACGGAAATCCTTGCCTTGGCCGCCGCCAGGTGCAGCCGTGCGCTCAGCCCACACGACTTGCGGCGTGCCTTCAGCGACAAACGCCGGCATCACCGCGAAGCCTTCGAATGGCTTGTTCTGTGCCGCGCGCGCATCGCGTGTTTGCGTTTCGAGATTGGTGTCGCTCAAGCCCGAGGCTGTTTCCGCCTGCACGTAGCCAATTGCGTCGTAGGAAATCACCGTCGCCCAAACATTGTTGGCGCGCACGTCTGTGTTCGCCGGCGCGAGTAGGCCAAGCACGGTGCCGCTCGGCGCCGTTGCGTTGTTGCGTTGCAGGAAGGCGTACGCTTCTTCCGCCGAATAGAGCCTGTAGCCGTTTGGTACGTTGATCGTGAGTTCGTCGCCGTTCAGCGGGATCACGCCCGAGCGGCCTTCGGCAGGCGCGGCGGCAGGCTGAGCCGCTGGCGGCGTTGCCGGTTGAACAGGTTGCGCGCGCACTGGCGGCGCGGCGACATCAGGTCCGGCAGTGCCCGGACCATCGGCAAAAGCAGGTGTGGCGACGAAGATCGCCAGCGCGGCAAAAAGGGCGCGCGTTACATTCTTGCGCATGGGTAGTCTCCCTCGCGCGCCCGGTCCGGGCGCTTCCCCCGAGTCGGTGATTAACCAATCTCGCGAGCTTTGTCGCGCGTCAGCGCGTGACAGCTGCGCGAAGTTCCCCTGACGCGCGAGTCATCGCGTCATTTATGGCGCTGCGCCACTCAGCGATGCTGGTCGCGGCCTGCGCGGCTTGTGGATAGGTCACGCCGCGCGACGAGTTGACGACGCCGCCCTCCAAACCTTTCCCGCTTGCAACAAAGCCAGCCACCGCGTCCGCGGCGCTCGCGCCCTGTGCGCCGTAACCCGGCACTAGGAACAGCGCGTGGGGCATAGCCTCGCGCAGCGCGCGCGCTTCCTCCGGATAGGTCGCGCCGGCCACCGCCATCAGGCCCGACCAATCGCTCGCGCCCAAAAGGCGCTGCGTTTCCGGCGCCAGCATCTCGGCAACGCGCCGCCATACCGGTGCGCCGCCAACTTGCAGATCTTGCACATCGCCCGCGCCCGGATTCGAGGTGCGCACCAGCACGGCGACGCCTTTGCCCTCGCGCTGCGCCAACGTGACGAACGGCTCGAGCGTGTCCTTGCCCATGTAGGGGTTCACCGTGACGCAATCGGCGTTGAAGCCCGGCTTCGGCCCCAGCGACGCGCGCGCATAGCCTTCCGCCGTCGTGCCGATGTCGCCGCGCTTGGCGTCGAGGATCACGATCATGCCGGTATCGGTCGCATGCTGGCACAACATGCGCGCCACTGCGTAGCCCATCTCGCCGAATTGCTCGAACAGACCAAGCTGCGGCTTCAACACGCCGCAATGTTTGGCCGCCACGTCGATCACGCTCGCGCCGAACTTTAGCAGCGCTTGCATATCTTCGCGCACGTCGCCGAAGAGCGCCGCAGGAATTTTATCCGCGAATGGATCGAGCCCAACGCAGAGCGGCGTGTTGTGGCGGCGGACGCTTTCGATCAAGCGATCTGCGAAAGGTGCGGTCATCTGTTCAACGGCCCATCGCCGGGCGCAACGCAGACCACTTGCGCCACTGCAAGCTCGCGCCGCAAATCATCCGATTGCTGGCCGTAATTGTCTGAGGTGAGGCGCGGCGCTGGAGCGCCAGCGGCTTCAACTTGTTCAACGCGCAACAAGCGCAACACCGATGAGGGCGCGGCCGTGTAAATGCGCCCGCGGCGCGCGGATTCCGCGATCGTTACCCCAATCACTTGGCCGTTCGATGAGAATGCAGGCCCACCGCTAATGCCGGCAAGCGAACCGCCGAGGCCCGACGTACGGCCAAGCTCAGCCCATGCCAGCACCGGCTCTTCAACATCGTAACGGCCGCGCGCAACGAGCGTCTCGCGGCCAATCAAGCGCGAATACGCTTCGCCTGGCCTGCCTTGCGGAAAGCCGACATGGAAGGCGCGTTGGCCAATTTGGAAATCGCGCTCTGACGTGTCGAGCGCCAGCGCTACCGGCGCTTGGTCCGTGCGCAGCAGCGCAAGGTCGGCAAACAGCGCGCGCTTCACTTCGGTGACCTGCACGGCTTGGCCGCGCGAGACGATAAGGCCGACATGCTCGCATCCGTCGACGACGTGGCGCGCCGTCAGCCACCAACCTTCCTCTGAAATCGCAAACGCTGACCCCATTCCAGACGAAACGGGGCCGACTTCAACCAGCACTTCGGGATCATAGATCGAGGGCGGCGGCAGATAGGAGCCGTTCACCGATGACGGCGCATCTGGCAGCGCTTCCGGTGCGTCCGCGCGTTGGTCGATGCGGAACAGTACAAACACCACCGCCGCGATGACGATGATGTAGAGCAACCAGTCCGGGATCAGACGAAACAAATCAGCCGCCTCTGATCATGCTCACATTGGGATCGGCGACCGCGCCCGAAAGGATCAGCGCCAAACCAATTTTCACGCTCATCAAAAATACCGCTGCTGCCACATCACCTTCGGCAATCCGGCGCGGCAGGCCGCGCAGGAACATATCTGCAAAACGGAACGCCAGCAGCTGGATCAGCAGCGTCACCACGCCCCAGATCAGCAAATCCCAGACCCCGAACGAGTGGGCGAGGCAGGAGCCCAAAGGAATGGCAAGGCCGACCACAACGCCGCCAAAAGCAAGCGAAGCCGACGGATTGCCGGCGCGGATCAAGGCCAGCTCTTTATGCGGCGTCATAATGACGTAGATGATCAGCGAGGCGATGAAGAGGCCGAGCGCCACACCTAACTGAATGATGAAATCCGGAAATCCCGCGACGAAGGCATTGATAGGCGCGGAAAAATCCATGACGTGTCCCTCGCGTGCCGCAGGCCGGCTATATCCCCGCCTGCGCTAGCGGTTCCGGGTGACGCGCGCAAGACGACCAGAAGAAGGTAAGCACATGAGCGAACGTAAAGCCGCATTGGTAACCGGCTCAACCAGCGGGATTGGCCTCGGCGTCGCCACCGCCTTCGCCAAAGCCGGCATGAACGTCACCCTCAACGGCCTGGGCGATCCTAACGAAATTGAGAAGGTTCGCGCCGCGCTCGCCGCCGAAACCGGCGTTGAGGTCCGCTACGACGGCGCCAATCTGATGCAGCCCGAGGCCTGCGCCGGCATGGTCGACAGTGCGGTCGGCGCGTTTGGTCGCCTCGATGTGCTCGTGAACAACGCCGGCATCCAATATGTGTCGCCGATCGAGGATTTCCCGGTCGACAAATGGAACGCGATCATCGCGCTCAATCTCTCCGCCGCGTTCCACGCCATTCGCGCCGCCATGCGCCCGATGAAGGAGCGCAAATACGGCCGCATCATCAACATCGCCTCCGCGCACGCGCATGTCGCCTCACCATTCAAGTCGGCTTACGTCGCCGCCAAGCACGGCATTTTGGGTTTGACCAAAACGGTCGCGCTCGAAAGCGCGGCGTTCGGCGTGCGCTGCAACGCCATCTCGCCTGGTTACGTGCTGACGCCGTTGGTCGAGAACCAAATCCCGGACACGATGAAGGCGCGCAACATGACGCGCGAACAAGTCATCAATGACGTGCTGCTCGCCGCGCAGCCGACAAAAGAGTTCGTGAAAATCGAAGATGTCGCCGGCATCGCGCTCTTCCTCACCACGCCCGCCGCCGATCAAATCAACGGCGCGTCGCTCAGTGTAGACGGCGGCTGGACGGCGCAGTGAGTCGGGCGAAAGTCAAACCGAAGCCAATCTCGCTCGCGCTGCAGGGCGGCGGCGCGCTCGGCGCTTACACCTGGGGTGCGCTCGATCGTTTGCTGGAGGATGAGCGCATCGCCATCAAGGCGGTGTCGGGCTCATCCGCCGGCGCGATGTGCGCGGTGGTGTTGGCTGATGGCTTCCGCGAAGGCGGCGCGGAGTGCGCGCGCGCGAAGCTGCGCCAATTCTGGGAAAGCATCGCGCGCGAAGGGCGGACCAATCCCTATCGCCGCACGCCGATGATGGCGTTCTTGAACGCGTTCAAGCCCGGTTGGGCGCCTGAATCCTACCTCGCCATGTGGGCAGACATCGCCTCGCGTTGGGCGAGCCCTTACGATTTCAACCCGCTCAATGTGAATCCGCTCAAAGAAGTCGTGAACGAACTGGTCAATTTCGAACACGTGCGCGCCTGCGATGAGATTCAGCTCTTCATCGGCGCCACCAATGTCGAAACCGGCCGCATCCGTATCTTCAAAAATGCCGAACTCACCGCCGATCACGTCATGGCGTCCGCGTGTCTGCCGCAACTCTTCCAAGCCGTCATGATCGATGGCGCGCCGTATTGGGATGGCGGTTACACCGGCAATCCCGCACTCTTTCCGTTGTTCGGAGTCGAAGCTACGCGCGACATCGTTATCGTGCAGATCAACCCGATCGAGCGGGCCGGCGCGCCGCGCTCGCCGGTGGAAATCACCGCGCGCGTCGCCGAGATCAATTTCAACGCCAATCTCTTGAGCGAACTCCGCGCCATCGAGTTTGTCGGCCGCATGCTCGATCAGCAAATGCTCCCGTCGAAGCGCTATCGCAAAATGCTGGTGCACAACGTCAGCGAAGGGACAGCGCTTACGCCGCTTGGCCTGGGCGTCGATCTCAACACCGACATTGGCTTCTTCAATAGGCTGTTTGAAACCGGGCGCACCGCCGCCGACCAATGGCTTGCCGAGCATTTTGACGCTCTCGGTCAACGCTCCACCGTTGATCTCGCCGCCATGTTTCGCGATGACCCCGCACCCGGCGAAGCCAAGCCGCTGCGCTAACCCTTCCCTAACCACGACGGCGCATTTTCACGTCTCATGCAAAGGCGCGCCCTTCTTGTTGGCTTATGTGCGGCGCTCGTCGCCGGGCCCGCCGCCGCGGCTGGCGGTTCGGGCGGGGGTAGCCAAGCGCCCGCCACGCGCCAGGAGCGCCTGACCTCCGCCGAATCGTTCGTGCCGATGCCGACGCTTTCGGCGGGCGTGCTGCAACGCGCCTCCACACGCGGCACGCTCGTCGTCGACATGGGCATCGACGTGCCGGATGCGGCCCTGCGCGAGCGCGCACAACGCAACGGGCCCCGCTTACGTGATGCGCTTCGCACCGCTTTGGCGGTCTATGCGAACACTTACTATCGCGACCGGACCGCGCCGGACCCAACGCAGCTTACGAGATTGATGCAGCAATCCATCGATCAAGCGCTCGGCGCGCCAGGCGCCCGCGTACTGCTGGTCAACATCATCTATCAACGCCGCAGCTCTTAAGCGCCCCGGCAGGCGATTGGCATCACGATGTGCGTAACGCTGCCTTGCGCGGGCGCGCGATAAATCTGGCGCGGCTCGTCGCGCGTGATCACGGTTTCGTTCGCGCCCATGATCTGACGCTCAACCAACGTGAATGTCTGCTCGTTGCAATTGAAGCGATAGTGCAGGCGCTGTTGCGTGAAGCGGATCGTGGTGCGCGTGGTTTCCGTTTCGTATTGGTAGGGCTGCTCCTGTCCGTGCGTGACCTGCACCCAAATGTCGGCCGTCGAACCATCGGCGCTGCGCGTGATCGTGCGCTGGTTGAAATGCACCTGTCCCAAACACTCCTGGTCCGCGGCGCCTTCGCCCCGGCAATCGCGTTGCCGCGCCACCAGGAGCCAATCGGGCAAATTCTGCGTCGAGCCGAGCATCACCTCGTCTGCGCCGCCTTGCGCCGCTGGGGCTTCGCCACCGCTAGGCGCGGCAGGCTGGCCGCACGCCGCCAGCGTGAACATGCAGAGGAGGGCTGCGAGCTTCCGCATCAGTGCTTTCATTCTCTCAATGTTGGACGGGGGAACCGGATCGGCAAATCACATAGCCGAGATGCCGCCATCGACTTTCAGTTCCGCGCCCGTGACGAACCGGCTTTCATCCGAAAGGAGATAGATCGCCGCCAGGGCGATGTCCGCTGGCTGGCCAATGCGACCCAGGGGAACCTGCCGCGCCAATTTCGCCTCGGCCTCTTCGGCCCCGAACATCGCCCGCAGCGGATCCAGAATCGGCGTGCTGATGAAGGTCGGATGGATCGAGTTCGAGCGCACGTCGAGCTTCTTCTTTGCGCAATAGAGCGCGATGTTCTTGGAGAGGTGCAGCACCGCCGCCTTGGACGCGTTGTATGCCGGCGTATTCCAGCTCGCGATGATGCCGGCGATCGAGCTGATGTTCACGATCGAGGCCGGTTGGTTGGCGGCAAGATATTTGATCGCGTACTTCGCGCCCAAGAACACCGAATCGACATTGATGCTCATGATGCGCTTGAAGGTCGCGAAATCGAGCTCTTCGACGCCGCCCTTGTCGCCCGCGACGCCGGCATTGTTCACCAGCCCCGAAATGCCGCCCATCGCGTTGTTCGCCGCTTCGAGCGCTGCGATCCATTGCGCTTCGTTCGTGACATCGAGTGCATAGGCTGAAGCCGTGCCCGCACCGTGCGTCGCGTTGATCTCAGCGGCGGTTTTTTCCGCGCCAGCCGAATTGATGTCCGCGATCGCGACCTTGCCGCCTTCGGCCGCCACCGCCGCCGCGATCGCCGCACCCAGACCCTGCGCTGCGCCAGTCACAAACACCTTCTTACCCGCAACACGCCCGGCCATGATGTCCTCCCTTTATGTCGCGCGACTGTGTGGCGCGGCGCGGCAAAGCGCAAGCTTGGCCAAGCTGGCGTTGCGGCATAGGTTGCCTCCAACGAGGTGACGCATGGAATGGGACGCGCTGCTTTTATCGCGTTTGCAATTCGCATTCACGATCGGCTTTCACATCATCTTTCCGGCCTTCACGATCGGGCTTGCGTCATTTCTCGCCGTGCTTGAAGGCCTGTGGCTCTTCACAAAGAAGCCGATCTTCAAGAACCTCTACCTTTTCTGGGTGAAGATCTTCGCGCTGTCGTTCGGCATGGGCGTCGTCTCCGGCGTCGTCATGTCCTACCAGTTCGGCACGAATTGGAGCTTGTTCTCCTCCATCACCGGCAGTGTGATAGGGCCGCTTCTGGCCTACGAAGTGCTCACCGCGTTTTTCCTTGAAGCGTCTTTCCTCGGCATCATGCTATTCGGGTGGAAGCGAGTGGGGCCGGGGCTGCACTTCTTCTCCACCTGCGCTGTCGCAATCGGCACGCTGATCAGCGCGTTCTGGATTCTTGCCGCCAATTCTTGGATGCAGACGCCGCAGGGTTGGACCTGGGCCGATGACGACACGATGATCGCGACCAATTTCATCGACGTGATTTTCAATCCGTCTCTGCCGAGCCGCTTCGCGCATATGGTGCTCGCCGCTTATCTCACCACGGCGATGGTCGTCGCCGGCGCCTCGGCGTTTGCGCTCTTGAAGAATAGAGCCCTGCCGGAGAGTCGTATGGCGTTGCGCATGGCGATTCTGATGATGGCCATCGTCGCACCGATGCAGATCGTTGTCGGTCACGAGAGCGGCGTCGTCGCGCACGAGCACCAACCGGCCAAAGTCGCGGCGATGGAGGGCTGGTGGCAAACGCAAACACAGCAGCCCACAATTCTCTTCGCCTGGCCGGACGAGGCGGCCGAACGCAATCATTTTGAGTTCGGCTTGCCAGGACTTGGCTCTTGGGTTGTCGCCGGCGACGCCAACGCGGAAGTGCAGGGGCTCGACGCGTTCGCACCCGAAGATCGCCCGCCGGTTTGGATCGTATTCTGGTCTTTCCGAATTATGGTGGCGATGGGCTTGGCGATGGTGACGCTTGGTCTTTGGGGCGCGGCGGCTTGGGCGCTCAAACGTCTTGACGCCGCCACATGGTATCATCGCGCGCTCGTGCTCGCGGCGCCCAGCGGCTTCGTCGCCGTGCTCACCGGTTGGATCACTGCCGAAGTCGGACGCCAGCCCTATGTCGTCTATGGCGTGCTGCGCACCGCCGACGCCGTCTCACCGGTCAGCGCCGCTTCAGTCGCGACGTCGCTCATCTTCTTCATGGTCGTGTACGCGATCGTGTTCAGCGCTGGCGCTCTCTATATTCTGCGTCTTATAGCCAAAGGGCCGGAGAGCGACGAGCCGCCGCCGCAATCCAAGCAACCGCCCGGTACGCCGCTCGGCGCCGCGATCGAGGAGGCGCCGTGATGATCGAGCTTTCCATGATCTGGGCGATCCTGATCGCCGTCGCCGTCTTTCTCTATGTTGCGCTCGATGGGTTCGACCTCGGCGTCGGCATTCTCTTCCCGTTCGCGAAAGACGCGCGCGAGCGTGACCAGATGCAAGCCGCCATCGCGCCGGTTTGGGATGGCAACGAGACGTGGCTCGTGCTCGGCGGCGGCGGCTTGTTCGCCGCATTCCCGAAAGCCTACGCGGCCCTCATGCCGGCGCTCTACGCGCCGATCATTCTCATGCTACTCGCGCTGATCTTCCGCGGCGTCGCGTTCGAGTTTCGTCACCACGGCCGCGGCCTCGGCGCCAAATGGTGGACGATCGCGTTCTCCGCCGGCTCGATGGTCGCGGCCATTGCGCAGGGGTTCGTGCTCGGCGGCTTCATCCAAGGCGTGGCGCTAGAAAACGGCCAATTCGCCGGCGGCCCGCTCGATTGGCTGACGCCATTCTCGTTGCTCGTCGCCGCCTCACTTGTCGCCGGCTACGCGTTACTCGGCGCCACATGGCTCGTATTCAAAACCCAAGGCGAACTGTTCGAACGCGCACGCGCATGGGTAAAGCAACTCGCGCTCTTCACGGCGCTCGCGATGGGCGCGGTCAGCCTCGCCACGCTCGGCGTCGATCCGCGCGTAACTGAGCGTTGGGGCCTCACCATGACAAGTGTGGATTGGCCAACCTTCATCAAGCTCGCGCCACTACCGATCCTCGCCGCCGTGATTTGCTATCTGCTCTGGCGCGGCGCAGACCAACGCCGCCATTTCGCGCCCTATCTCTACGCGGTCGGCCTTTTCCTCATCGGTTATCTCGGCCTCGCGTTCAGCCTGTGGCCTTACATCGTGCCCTTCGCGATGACGCCAGCGGACGCCGCCGCAGCGGACAACGCGCTCTCACTCATGCTCTGGGGCGCTATCCCGATGCTACCGATCATCTTGGGCTACACGGCTTACGTCTATTGGATTTTCCGCGCCAAGGTCGACAACGATGCCGCCTATCATTGAAGGCCCGCCGGAAGAGGGGGAAGCGCCGCGGCCTCTGGGCAAACGGCTGCTATGGTTCGTGGCGTTGTGGGTTGGCGGCTTAGTTGCTGTGGCGACGGTTGCATACGCGCTGCGGGCGCTGATCCTGTAGTTCCCAGCGCCGCCGTGTGGAACGGGGAATTAGTCGCGATAATCCTCGGCGGCGCGATCCATGAAATGCGCCAGGGCCACGTCCTTGTCCGTGACCCCGCCCGCGTCGTGCGTCGTGAGCGTGACCTCGACGCGATTATAGACGTTCGTCCATTCCGGATGGTGGTCGTGCTTTTCCGCGAACAGCGCCACGCGCGTCATGAACGCGAAGGCGGCGTTGAAATCCTTGAAACGGAATTCCTTGGTGATCGCGTCGCGGTCACCCGTGGCATGCCAGCCTTGGAGGCGGGCGATTGCGGCTGATGCGCCAATCTTCTCTGCAGGCATGGCTCGCTCCTTTGCGTTCAATATGGCGCGACCGCGTCCGAAGGCGAGCCCAAACAAAAACGCCGCCGTCTTTCGACGGCGGCGCTCTTGAGTTTGGTGTTTGCCTTATTGGTTCGGCTGAACCGGGTTCGGCTGTTCGTGGCCCGTGACCACTTCACCCTTGCCGAGCTTCGAGTTCCACAGCCCGTAGGCGAAGTAGAGCACGAAGCCGCCCGCCAGATAAATCAGGAAGAAGTTGCGCGTCTCGTCGTGCGCCATCAGCGACAGCAGCAAGAAGATGCACATCAGCGCGCCGAGCAAAGGCGTGATCGGGAACAGCGGCGTCTTGAACGGCCGGTTCATGTTCGGCCGGGCAAAGCGCAGATAGATCACCGTCAAGCAGACAATGCCGAACGCGGCGAGCGTGCCGACGTTGGTGAGGTTCGCCAGCGAGTCGAGGCTCATGAAGCCGCCAAAGCCCATGGCGAGCAGGCCGACCAGGATCGTATTGATCCAGGGCGTCTTCAGCTTCGGGTGCACGTTGGCGAACACCTGCGGGATCAGGCCGTCGCGCGCCATCGTGTAGAAGATGCGGGTTTGGCCATAGAGCAGCACCAGCATCACCGACGAAAGACCGGCGAACGCGCCGAGCTTCACCACGAAGGCAAACCACGGCAGGCCGATTTGATCGACGGCCAGCGCGATCGGCGCCGGATTGTTGAGCTGGGTGTACGGCACGATGCCGACCAGCACAGCGCAGGTCAGAATATAGAGAATGGTGCAGATAATGAGCGAGCCGAGAATGCCGATCGGCATGTCGCGGCCCGGGTTCTTCGATTCCGCGCCGGCGGTGGAGACCGCTTCGAAGCCGATATAGGCGAAGAAGATGGTCGCCGCGCCCGTGATCAGGCCGGGCACGCCATACTGGCCGGTGTCGGCGCCTGTCAGCACGCCCCAAAGTGCGCGTCCAATCTGCGCCCAGATGCTCATGTCCGTGCCCGGCGCAGGCGCCGGGATTTGCTCCGGAATGAGCGGGGTCCAGAGGTCCGGGTTCACGTAGGCCGCGCCGATCACGATGAACGCGATAACAACGCCAACCTTGATGAACACGACGATGTTGTTGACCAACGCCGATTCCGAAATGCCGACAACCAGCAAGCACGTGACCGCGATAAGGCCAATGATCGCCGGCAAGTTGACCATGCCAACGGCGATTTGTTCGCCGGTGTCGTGATCAAGCACTGGCACGCCTGGCGCCGCTGTGAGTGCCGCGGGTATGTGCACGCCGAGATCTGCGAGCAAACTGACCGTGTAGCCCGACCAGCCCACGGCCACGGTCGAAGCGGCGAGGCCGTATTCGAGCACGAGGAGCAGACCCATCACCCAGGCGACGATCTCGCCCATCGATGCATAGGAATAGGAATACGCCGACCCCGAGACCGGGATCGCCGACGCAAGCTCCGCGTACGAGAGAGCCACCAGCGCACAGAGCGTGCCGGTGATGACGAATGAAATCATGATGCCGGGGCCGGCGAATTCCGCCGCCGCGCGTCCGGTCAGAACGAAAATGCCGGTGCCAATAATGCAGCCGATGCCGAGCAAGATCAGATTGATCGGGCCTAGTGTCTTTTTCAATTCGCCTTGCTCGTGCTCGGCGTGCATTTGTTCAACCGACTTGCGGATGAACAGACGGCCGAGACCGCTTGGCTTCGATGGATTTGCCACGTTGGATCCCCTCCCTGGTGGGCTAGGGGGCGGAAGCTAGACGCGCTTTCGGGTGCTCACAAGCGCCGAGGGTCGCTTTTAACTTTGTGCGAGTGCGTCGGGCACGGTCCAGCCCCGTCGTGCGCATGCCGCGAGCACGGTATTGCGCAGAAGGCAGGCGATCGTCATGGGGCCGACGCCGCCCGGCGACGGCGTTACCGCCGCAGCGACTTGAATGGCTTCGGCAAAATGCACGTCGCCGACGAGTTTGGTTTTGCCTTCACCCTTCTCAGGCGCAGGCACGCGATTGGTGCCGACGTCGATCACGATCGCGCCCGGCCTGATCCAATCACCGCGCACCATTTCTGGGCGGCCCACAGCCGCCACCAGAACGTCCGCGCCGCGGCACACCATCCTCAGATCGCGTGTTTTAGAGTGTGCAATCGTCACGCTCGCGTTCTGTTCGAGGAACAAAAGCGCCGCCGGCTTGCCCACAAGGATCGAGCGGCCGATCACGACCACGTTCGCACCCGCGAGATCGGGGCGCTCGGTCTTCGCCAGGATCACCGAACCCACCGGCGTACAAGGCCGCAAGCCCGGCTTGCCGAGCACGAGCTTGCCAGCGCTGGCTTCCGTGAGCCCATCCACATCCTTCAGCGGATCGATCGCCGCCAGCACGTTGGCTTCGTGAATGTGCTTGGGCAGCGGCAATTGCACGAGGATGCCGTCCACCTCCGGGTCGCGAGAGAGGGCATCGACGCGTGCAATCAGGTCGGCCTCGCTCGTGTCCGCCGGCAGTCGGATTTCCACCGAGCGCATACCGGCTTCGCGCGTGGCTTTGCCCTTGGAGGTCACATAGACTTGGCTGGCTGGATCGTCCCCGACCAGCACGACCACGAGGGCCGGCTGGCTCGGCAGAGCTTTCACGGCCGCAGCTACATCGGCGCGCAGGCTCGCCGCGATCGCTTTCCCGTCGATGATGCGTCCGCTCATTGCGACTCCTTATGCTTGGCGAGAAACGATGCGATCTCCGCTTCGCTGACGCCGTCAATCTCGATCGTCTTTAAGCGCGCTGTCGCGCCGCGCGCCACCTGCACGCGCGATTTTGGCACGCCCAACGCTTTGGCCAGCAGCTTTTCCAGCGCCGCATTGGCCTCACCCTTTTCCGGCGCCGCACGCACGCGCGCTTTCAGATAGGGCAGGCCGGCTTCGTCAAGATCCGCGCCATCGATGCGGTCAGCGCCGCCCGAGGGCGTCAGCCGGACGCGCATCCGGCTCAGAGGAACGAGCCTCCGCCCACCAGCAGATTGACCAGCCACGGCAGCACGCTGTCGCGCACCAGCACAATGACGAGCAGCAACACCAGCACCGACAGATCGACGCCCGCGATCGGCGGGATCAGGCGACGCAACGGTCGCAACATCGGTTCGGTAATGGCGCTGGTGAAGCGCCAGATGCCGCTCACCAATTCGTTGCGGCGGCTGACAATGTCGAACGCGAACAGCCAGGACAGCACCACGTGCACAATCAGCACCACGACCAGAAGGCCGAGCACCGTGTGGATGAGCTGGTATAAAATGTTGATCATGCGGCTCTTCAGCGTGTTTCAGCGGTTCGGAGGGGTCTAAACCGGTCCGCCTGGATTCGGCAAGGTGAGCGCCTTGACGCCCCAGCCGCACCGGCACTATATCGCGGCTCCCGCGAAGGGGGCCTGTAGCTCAGTTGGGAGAGCGCGTCGTTCGCAATGACGAGGTCAGCGGTTCGATCCCGCTCAGGTCCACCATCCTTTCGCTTGCGCCAGATCGGGCTCCGGTACCTTCACTCAGCCTAGGCAATAACGCTGCGCCGTGAGATCCCGGTTCTGGGAGCTGATCTATGTCGTTGCGCGCTTTGCTTTTGTTCGGCCTGCTGTTCCTGGCGCTGATGGGCGCCGGCTACGTCATCCAGCCTGACCCGGTTCGCACCTCCAACGCACCGGACGCCTTCGACGCCAATGCTGCGTTCGCCCGCATTGAGCGCGTGCTGTCGCCGGAAGAGCCGCACCCGCTCGACACCGAAGCTGCTGATCGGGTGCGCGAGCGCTTGCTCATCGAGATCCGCGCGCTCGGCTTCACCCCCGAGGTGCGCGAGCATTTTACCTGTCTGCCGCACCCCGAAGCGCCCGTTTCGTATTGCGCACGCGTGCGGAATGTCGTGTTCAGCGTGGGTCCAAGCGAAGGCCCCGCGATCCTCGCCGCCACACATTATGATTCAGTACCGGCCGGCCCAGGCGCGAGCGATGCCGGCATGGGTATGGCCGCTTGGCTCGAGATCGCGCGTTTGCTCTCACAACAAGATTTGCAGCGCCGCGTGATCTTTCTGATCAGCGACGGCGAAGAGGTGGCGTTGCTCGGCGCACACGCCTTCGCAACGCAAGACCCGCAAATGAACGACGTGCAAGCGATCGTGAACCTTGAAGCGCGTGGCACGAGTGGTCCGGCGACGTTCTTCGAAACCGCACGGCCGAACGCGGATTCAGTCCGCGCTTACGCCGCTGGCGCGCAGCGTCCGATGACGAATTCGATGATGGCCGCTGTTTATGATCTGTTGCCGAACTCGACGGATGTCACCGTCTTGCGGCGCGAGGGCGTCGATATCGTCAACATCGCAATCTCGGATAGCTGGCCCAATTATCATACGCCGCAAGACAATCTCGCGAACATGAGCCGCGTGAGCTTGCAGCATATGGGCGATAGCGCGCTTGGCACGACACGCGCTTTTGCGTTGAACGCCGACGCTGGCAGCGCAGAGGCGCTTATCTTCACCGATATTCTCGGTCGCGTCCTTATAAGTTTGCCGGAATGGCTTGGCACGGCGCTGCTCGCCATCAGCGCGATCATCGCCGCCGCATATTTCTGGACGCGCGGGCGCCAAGGCCGTTGGCGCGCTTTTGCTGCGCCGCTCATTGCGCTCCTTGTCGCGGGGCTCGCTTCATTTCTGATCGGCTACGCCTTCAATACGTTGCGCCCCGGCATGTTCTGGTTCGGGCACCCCGAAGCGACGCGCGCTTGGACAGGTCTGATCGCGCTCACCGCGCTCGCCATTGGTCTTTGGTTCGCCGACAAACGCGCCAGTGCGCCGCTGGTGGAAGCCTCCGCCATGCTGTGGTTCGCGCTCTTCGGCTTGGCTGGCGCGATTGCATTGCCCGGCCTTTCCATTCTCGACGCGCTCGCAGCTTCGATTTTCGCGCTGAGCGCATTGCTCGCGTGGCGTTGGCCGGTTGCCGCGCGGTTCGGCGCTCTGCTTGCAGCACTCGCCGCGCTCATCATCTGGGCGCCGCTCTTTGCCTTGGTTGAAGTGACGTTGGGCTACGACATGCCCGCACTCAATGCCGTACTCATCGTGATTGCGCTGCTGCCGTGGCTTGGCCCGATCGCGCGGTTGCAAGGCGAGAAGCCGTGGCGACTGCCCGTCGCTGCACTTGGCGCGCTTGCCCTGGTCGCCATTGGCGTCGCCGCGCTATTGCCGTCCTCCACGGTGGCGCGGCCGCGCGCGTTTAATTTCGTCTATTTCCAAGATGCCCTGAACAACGACGCGCACATCATTGCCGGCCCACCGCGCTTGCCGTTGCCGCAAGAGATCGCCGCCGCCGCACCTTTCACGTCACGCATGGTCGTGCCTGGTGATCGCTATCCATCGTGGAGCACGTCCGTGCCAAGCGCGAACCTGCCTGCGCCGCGCGTCGAGCTTGTGAGCGACGAAGTGATCGATGGCGCGCGCACCGTACGTCTACGCTACGCGACAAATGGAGCCTATCGCACAACGATCCGCGTGCCGTTCTCCGCCGAACTCTCGCGTGCGAGTATCAACGGCGTCGACGCCGCGCCGGTGCTGAACTCATCAGCCACAGTCGATTTCAACAGCATCATCTGTGTCGGCCGCGCGTGCGATGGTGCTGAAACGGTCTTGGTGGTGAATGCGGACGCGACCCCGACGGATTGGCTCGTGCTCGGTCAATATCTCGGCGCGCCCGAAATCGCCGCCGAGCTTGTGGCGGCGCGTCCAAGCTACACGACAGCGGCCCACACGGGCGACATCGCGCTCACGCTTGGCACGGTGCAGCCAGCCTCAGCCCAGCAATGAGTGCTTGAGATCGACGCGGGTCTGATCGCGATTGTCCGTGAAGATCAGCGCCTCGGCCATCAGCGCGGCGTAGAACAAGAACGCACGCTTGCGCGCTTCGTCCTTGTCTAGACCATGTTGCATCAAGAGCTTTTGGAAATAGTCCAAGCGCACCCGGTCGATGTGGCGGACCGCTTTGGCTGCGCGTTTGTCGCGGCGCGCCCAGAGACGCACCGCAAGCTCTATCGCTGCAGCGCGCGCTGAGCGGGGGCTCGAATAGGGCAGAGAGAGCAGCGTTTCCAGGCGTTCCGCCGGCGTCTTCGCGTCGGCCGCGCGCTCCACGCGCGCATAGATGAGATAGCTCGCGCCCTCGCGCCAATGCTTCAGCATTGCTAGATGCAGCGCATCGCGATCGGCGAAGTGCCAGTAAAAGCTGCCGCGCGTGACGCCCAAGCGCTTGGCCAACGGATCGACACGCACCGCGTCGATGCCGCCTTCCGCCATCACGTCGAACGCCGCTTCGACCCAGGCGGCGACATCTAGACTTGCGGTGCCGTTTGGCGACGTTTCGCTCATGGCCTTTTCTCGCTCTTATTGGCCATGTTGCGGTGCAGCATGACGATTGTCAGTGTTACGCAATCAACACAGCGTGCGAATTGGGGCGAAATTGCTCTAGACGCCGGAACAAAAACGACCCTACCATACACAAGTGTACGGCGAGGCTCAAAGACCTCGGAGACACGCGGGAGGGAATTTAATGTCGAAGAAGCGGGATGGAATCCGCGCGAGCACGCGCGCGCTTATGGCTTTTGGTTTGGGCGTCGCGGGGGCCATCACGGCCACCCCCGCACTGGCACAAGAAACGGATGACGAGATTGTCGTCACCGCCACGCGGCGCGATCAGTCGCTGCAGGAAGTGCCGATCGCGGTCACGCCGGTCACGGCGGAGATGATTGCAAACTCAGGCATCCGCGATGTGCAGGACCTGACATCGGTCGCGCCGGCGCTCCAGTTCAACGTGTCTGAAAGTGAAGCCTCGGCCACGGCGCGCCTCCGGGGCGTCGGCACGCAAGGCTCGAACCCGGGCCTCGAATCGGCGGTCGGCATTTTCATCGACGGCGTCTATCGCGCCCGCAACGGTGTGGCGCTGTCTGATCTTGGCGACGTCGCTCAGATCGAAGTTCTACGCGGCCCGCAGGGCACGCTGTTCGGTCGCAACACATCGGCCGGCCTCATCACGATCAACACGCGCGCGCCGGACCTCGGCGAATTCGACGCCTTCGGCGAAGCGACGTACGGCGATTGGGGCGAGACGCGTCTTGCTGCCGGTGTGAACATTCCGCTAGTCGAGGACGTCATCGGTCTGAATTTCTTCGCGTCGAAGTCCGATCGCGATGGCTTCCTCGACATTAACAATGACGGCCCGAACACTTTGCTTGGCCCGTCGCGTCCGAACGACGATAGTGGCGATGCAAACACACGCGGCGCTTACAATCTGCGCGGCCAATTGCTGTGGCAGATTACAGACGATGTCGATCTGCGTTTGATTGCCGACTATTCGGAGCGGGATGAAGCCTGCTGCGCGGCGCAGATTTACAATCCAGTTCTGCTCAACGGCAATCCGGTTACGAACCTCAACGCTTCCGGCGTTGAAGGCGCGCCCGTCAATTACGGCACCGGCCGCCAGCAATGGATCGCCAACCTGGGCGGCTATGGCCCGAATGTCAGCGTTGGCACGCCGCTGGGAGCGCTGGGTGATGGCAATATCGGCGATCGCATCGGCTTCTCGAACTACGGCTATGCGGCGTCACTGCAAGATTACGGCGTGTCGGGCGAGCTGAATTGGGATTTCGGCAACGCGACGCTGACCTCCATCTCGGCTTATCGCAATTGGTCTTCCGCCGGCGGCAGCGATTCCGATTACTCGCAAGCTGACATCGTGTACGTCCCGCAAGGCGACGCGAACGGCACCGAGTTCGAAATCTTCACGCAAGAGTTCCGTCTCGCGGGCGAGTGGGGCCGTCTCGATTGGCTGTTTGGCGTGTTCTATTCCGACGAAGTCATCGACCGGAATTTCTCGTTCCAAACCGGTTCCCAATACGGCGCGTACTTCGCTGGTCTCGACAGCATCATATCGGGCGGCACCGTCGCGCCTGGCCTCGGCACGGCGCCCGTCGGCGGCTCGCTCTCGACGCTGTACAACGGCCTCGCGCTCGTGCCGGCGAATGTCGGTTCGTTCGACCATTATGTGCAAGACGGCAGCTCGCTCGCCTTCTTCACGCACAACATCTTCGCGATCACAGACCAAACCGATCTCACGGTCGGCTTGCGCTTCACCACAGAAGACAAGGATTTGGTAGCGGACTTCAACACACCGTTCAACGTCAACGCGCTGCGGTCGGCGACGATCGCGGGTCTCGAAGCCGCGTTCGCGCTGCCAGCTGGCACGCTTGCGCCATTCAACAATTGCAACCCAACCGTTGCGCCCGCGGGCCCGCCGCTCAGCTCGGTCATCGCCGCGCTTCGCTCAGGCTATTGCGTGCCGTGGCTCCGTAACGAGCTTGATGCGGTCGGCTACAACCAAAGCCGCGGTGAAGACGAATGGTCGGGCGTTGTTTCGCTTCGCCATGAATTCACCGATAACATCTCCGCCTACGCCTCGTTCTCGCGCGGCTACAAGGGCGGCGGCTTCAACCTCGATCGGAACTTCGACTACACCTATCAAGGCGGTGCGCCGTCGTCTGACTTCGACGCCGAACTTGTTGACGCGTACGAAATCGGCGTGAAGACGGAATGGTTCAACGGCGACCTGCTGCTGAACATGGCCGTCTATTCGAATGAGTATTCGAACTTCCAGCTCAACACCTACAATGGCATCCAATTCGTTGTGACGACTGTGCCGGAAGTAACTTCGGAAGGCGTCGAGCTCGACCTGATCTGGCGCACGCCAATCGAAGGCCTCTCCATCAATGGAGGCGTCGCTTACACTGACGCGACCTATGGTCCGGACGATGGTTGGGTGCTTGCGAACCGCAACCCGATCACAGGTGAGCAGACGCTGGCCCGCTTGCCGAATTCTCAGCTGACGAATTCGCCGGAGTGGACCGCCACGACGTCGTTCACTTACAATCGACCGCTGTTCAACGGCGCGATGATGGGCTTGGCCTATCTCGACGCGCGCTATGTCGACGATCAGCTGACGGGTTCGGACTTGCGTCCGTCCAAGTTGCAACCGTCCTATACGTTGGTGAACGGCCGCATCGGTCTGGCCACGGCGGACGAGCGTTGGGCGGTTGAGCTCTGGGCGCGTAATCTTACCGATGAGGAATACGTCCAAGTCGCGTTCGACGCGCCATTGCAACAAGGCACGGCGGGTCCGACGCAGGGCGCGTTCTTGGGTGACCCGCGCACCTACGGCATCACGCTGCGGGCGCGCTACTAAGCGCTTTGGAATAAAGGCTCGGCGTCCATCCCGCCGCGCCTCTCAAGGGAAGACTCGGCCGTGGCGCTCGCCACGGCCGTTTTTCGTCGTGTGACTCGTTCACGACTGCGTGGAGTGCACGCCAAAGCTTGCATTCGCGCCCGCTGGCGGGTCTAACGCAGCCCCCATGCTGGAGATTTCCGACCTCACCTATCGCATCGGCCCCCGGCCGTTGTTCGAGAACGCCAATGCGTTCATCGCTGAGGGCTGGAAGGTCGGCCTCGTCGGCCGCAATGGCACGGGCAAGTCGACGCTGCTGAAGCTGATCCGCGACGAAGTGGGCAAGGCCAATTCATCGATCCGCGTGCGTCGCGGCGCGCGCATGGGCTTCGTTGCGCAGGAGGCCCCGCAGGTCGACACGCCGCTGATCGAACTTGTGATGGCGGCGGACGAGGAGATGACGGCGCTGCTGAAGGAAGCGGAGACGGCGGAAGACCCACAGCGCATCGCCGACATCCATATGCGCTTGGCCGAGATCGACGGCTATTCGGGCGAAGCGCGCGCCAGCGCCATCATGATCGGGCTCGGTTTCGAACAAGAAGATCTGACGCGCGCCGCGCGCGAATTCTCCGGCGGCTGGCGCATGCGCGCCGCACTCGCCGGCGTGCTCTTCTCCAAGCCCGATCTGCTCATCCTCGACGAACCGACGAACTATCTCGATCTCGAAGGCGCGGCCTGGCTCGAAGAATATCTGCGCGAATACGAGCACACCGTGATCTGCGTCAGCCACGACCGCGAAATGCTCAATCGTTCGGTGACGCATATCCTGGCGCTGGATGACAAGAAGCTTGAAGTCTTCGTTGGCGGCTACGATGCGTATCTGAAGAAGAAGGCCGAGCGCATGGCGCTGGCGCAAGGGATGAAGGCCAAGCAGGATGCGCAAAAGGCGCATCTGCAAAAATTCATCGATCGCTTCCGCGCCAAGGCGTCGAAGGCGGCGCAGGCGCAGAGCCGGATCAAGCAGCTCGAAAAGATGCAGGACATCGCCGTGCCGCTCGAAGAGCGCACGATCCCGTTCCACTTCGAGGATCCGGTGCAGCTGGCGTCGCCGCTCGTCGTGCTGGACGAATGCGATCTTGGCTACATCGAAGGCAAGCCGGTCCTGAAGAAGGTGTCGCTGCGGCTCGATCACGATGACCGCATCGTCATCATCGGCCCGAATGGGCAGGGCAAGACGACGTTGGTGAAATCGATTGCCGCGCGGTTGCCGCTACTGGCCGGGAAGCGCGTCGCCTCGGGCAAAGCCGTAATGGGCTATTTCAGCCAGGATCAGTTGGACGAATTGCGCGAAGGCGAAACCGTGCTGGAGCACGTGCGCGATTTGGAGCCGGATTGGGCGCCGCCGCGTCTGCGCTCGCTTGCGGCGCGGATGGGTTTCGGCGTCGAGAAGATCGACACGAAGGTTCAGAACCTCTCGGGCGGCGAGAAGGTGCGGTTGTTGTTGGGCCTGATGGCGCACCACAAACCTCACGTTCTGATCCTCGACGAACCGACCTCGCACTTGGATATCGACAGCCGCGAAGCTTTGATCCACGCCATCAATGAATACGAAGGCGCCGTGCTGCTGATCACGCACGACATCTATCTGGCCGAAGCCTGCGCGGATCGCCTCTGGCTCGTCTATCACGGGCGCGCGCGCCAATATGACGGCGACCTCGAAGATTATCGCAAGCTTGTCGCGGCGGCGGATCGCCCGCGTGATGAGGGCACGGTGAAGCAGGTGGAAGCCGCTTCGGCGCAAGCTGAGACGAAGCCGAAGGTTTCGAAATACACGTTGCAGCGCAAGCTCGAAGCCGCCGAAGCCGAGATGCAACAAGCGCAAGCTGCGCTCGCGAAGATCGATACGGCGCTGGCCGATCCGGAGCTTTTCAATCGCGATCAGAAGCGCGGGGAATCTTTGTTGAAAGAGCGCTCCCATGCGGCGACCGGCTTAGCGAAAGCCGAGGCCGCATGGCTCGAAGCGAGCGAGGCTTTAGAGCGCGCATAGCCCACCCCTCCTCACGAAGTGGGGAGGGGCAGGGGTGGGGACCGCGCCGTCGATCAAGGTTGCGCGCCGGCCCGTATGATGTGCGCTCTTCAAACACTGAGCGGTCCCCACCCCTACCCCTCCGCGCGCGCGGGGAGGGACTGCGCACGACCTTGGCCGCGTGAAGCGGGGCCTCACACGGTTGGGTCGACGGAAAGGTGCGGGCGAGGACTCCCGCGCTCCATGTTAGGAGCTATCCGCTGCAAACACTGGCGGAGTAGCCAGCGTGCTGACGCGCTCGTGCAGCGGACGCACTAAGCGAATGCCGAAGAGGCGCGTGAGGCCGCGGGCGAGGCGACGCGCGGCGCGGTCGGCGAGGGCGTCGACGTTGTTGAGTGTGTTCACGATGAGCACGAAGCGCGTGAGCAGGTCGCGATGTTGCAAGCGCTTGCGGAGATAGGAGCCGCGGCCCGCGCGGGTGATGGTGCGCAGCTTCGGCGGATGACCTGTGCCCATGCCAAGCTTGGCGGCCGCGTGAAGGATGATGATGTTGTTGATGGTGCCGGCGACGGCGTCGAGATTGGCGTAGAAGCCGCGTGCGAGCAGGTGACGTTCGCTGACGCGGCCTAAGCTGTCGCGAAACATGAGCGCGCCCACCCAGAAGAGCAGCAGACGAGCCCCGGCGATCAGCCTGGTCTTTCTATGCTCTGTGATGGTGGGGGCGGTGTGTTTCATGCGCGGCAGAGTAAGTGCGCGCATAAGTCGGTCGGATAGATTCTTTTTCTTGACCGCCGGCTTCCAGCCGGCGGTTTGGTTTGGCGTACAAAATCTTTGAAGATATTGCTGTTTCAACCACCCCGGCGGGGACGCCGGCGGTCCAAGAGGGCCGGCGCGTGTGGGATAGAGCGCCGCTCTATCCCCGCATTTGCTAACCCACCGGCGTCAGTGGCTTGTCTTTGATGCGATCGAGATTGCCGCTGCCGGGAATGAACAGCGCTTCGATGCGGATGCCGTCGGGGTCTTTGAACAATGTCGAATAATAGCCGGGCGCCCAGGCGCCTTCTTCCGGGGCGCGGATGATCTTGGCGCCGAAATCGCGCATCGATGTGTGGAGCGCCTCCACGTCTTCGCGTGAGCGAAGGCGGAAACAGAAATGGTGCAGGCCGACGCGCCACTGATCGAACGGCGTGTCGCGATGTTCGGCGCTTGCTGCGCGGATCAGCACGCCGGTACGGCCGCCGATGCAATAGAACACCTCGGCATGATCGTATTGCACGCGCATGCCGAACGTCTCGTGCAGCAGCCGATAGTAGAACGGCCGGCTCGCCGCGACGTCGCGCACCGTCAACTGAATGTGGGCGATGCCGTTGGGATCGATCATGCCGCGCCTCCCTGATGAGAGGCGCAGCATAACACGATTTAGCTCGCTTCCTTGGCCTTCGCGGCGCGCTTGCGCTCGTTCGGGTCGAGATAGGCTTTGCGGATGCGGATGGCGGCCGGCGTGACTTCCACCAGCTCGTCATCTTCGATCCAGGCCATGGCTTGTTCAAGCGTCATGCGACGTGGCGGCGTGAGGCGGATCGATTCATCCTTGCCCGAGGCGCGCACGTTGGTGAGCTTTTTGCCTTTGAGCGGATTCACATCGAGATCTTCGCCGCGTGAGTTTTCGCCGATGATCATGCCTTCATAGACGTCTTCGCCGTCAGCGATGAACATCTGGCCGCGCTCTTCCAGATTCCACAACGCGTATGCCGTCGATTGGCCGTTGTCGTTCGAGATCAGCGCACCGTTGCGGCGGCCAGGAATCTCGCCCTTCCACGGCGCCCACGAATGGAACAGGCGGTTCATCACGCCCGAACCGCGCGTGTCGGTGAGGAATTCGCCGTGATAGCCGACCATGCCGCGCGATGGCGCGTACATCACCATGCGCGTCTTGCCGCCGCCTGACGGACGCATGTCCTGCAGCTCGGCCTTGCGGATGCTCATCTTTTCGATGACGACGCCGGTGTATTCATCGTCGACGTCGATGACGACTTCTTCGACCGGCTCAAGCGTTTGGCCGTTTTCGCTGCGCGTCAGCACCTTCGGGCGCGAGAGTGAAAGTTCGAAGCCTTCGCGGCGCATGGTTTCCACCAGCACGCCGAGTTGCAATTCGCCGCGACCGGCGACCTCAAACGCGTCCTTGTTGCCCGTCTCGGTCACGCGGATGGCGACGTTGGATTCCGCTTCCGCCATCAGGCGGGCGCGGATGACGCGGCTTTGCACCTTATCGCCGGCGCGGCCAGCGAGCGGTGAATCGTTGATCGACACGGTGATCGCCAAGGTTGGCGGATCGATCGGCGTCGACGGAATCGGCGCTGCAAGATCGGGCGAGCCAATCGTGTCGGCGACCGTTGTGTCAACGAGGCCAGCGATAGCGATAATGTCGCCAGCTTCGGCGCTTTCGACGGGCACGCGCTTCAAGCCGCGGAACGAGAGCAGCTTGGTCAAACGCCCGCGCTCGATTTCTTTGCCTTCGCGCGTGAGCGCGCGCACCGGATCGCCCACTTTCACGCGGCCGGATTCAACGCGGCCTGTCAGCATGCGGCCGAGGAACGGATCGGAATCGATCATCGTCACCAGGAAGCCGAATGGCTCGTCGCGACGCGAGACCGGCTCAGGATCGGGCACGTGGCGCACGATCAGTTCGAAGAGGGGGGTGAGGTCCTTGTTCTCGGCGCTCATTTCCGTCTTCGCCCAGCCTTCCTTGCCGGAAGCGTAAAGGATCGGGAAATCGGCTTGCTCGTCGGTGGCGCCGAGCGCGAGGAAGAGTTCGAAGATTTCGTTGAGTGCGTTGTCAGGGTTCGCGCTCGGGCGATCGACCTTGTTGAGCACCACCATCGGCTTCAGGCCGCGCTTCAGTGCTTTCGACAGCACGAACTTGGTTTGCGGCATGACGCCTTCGCTGGCGTCCACAAGGATCACACAACCATCCACCATGCCGAGGATGCGTTCGACTTCGCCGCCGAAATCGGCGTGGCCGGGCGTGTCGACGATATTGAGGCGATATTCCTCGCCGCCCTTGTCCCAGAGGATCGAGGTGCACTTGGCCAGGATGGTGATGCCGCGCTCGCGCTCTTGGTCGTTCGAATCCATGGCGCGCTCTTGGCGCGCTTCGTTCGCGCGGAAGGCGCCGCCTTGCGAGAGCAGCTGGTCAACGAGCGTCGTCTTGCCATGGTCGACGTGGGCGATGATCGCCAGATTCCTAAGGCGCTCGGCCATTTTGACGCTTTCTGTATAGGTGGTGGCGCGTTCTGCCCGGCCCTGGCGCCTGCATCAACGGCACGTGTGGAAATTCCTTATGCACTATCCATGCGTTTTTGCATGTGTGCAGCGCAATATGACAAGACAATCAGAAAAAGTCAATAAAAACAGATTTGTACTTTTGATTACGGGAATGTGACGGCCAATTCAGCTTGCGCTTTGCTGCGCTGCACACTAGTTTGATCGTGTTGCAGCGTTTCGCGACGTTGCACCCGCCCTATCGGGCGTTTCCTCCCTATTGACCTTCAGCCGCGGGCTAACCCCCGCGGCTTTCTTTTTGCGCTGAATGGCGCGGCCGTGTCACCGGTGGCGGGGGAGGCTTAAGCCAAGCTTTTATGCAGCGTCGCCGCGGCGAGCGCTTCGGCCAATCGGCTCATATCGGCGCGTACGCGCGTATGGCCATTGGTGCGCTCCAGCGTGCGCTCGTCCACATAAAGCGCGCGATTAATCTCGATCTGCAGCGCATGCACGCGCTGCGCGGGGCGGCCGTAGGTTTGCGTGGTATGTCCGCCGGCGAACGGTGCGTTGCGTGCGACGCGATAATTCATCCGCCGCAACGTCGCTTCCGCCAACGCTGTCACCGACGGATGGCACGAGGCGCCAAAGCGATCGCCCAGCACGATATCCGGCGCATGCGCGCCGCGCGCGTTCGACGGCATCGAATGGCAATCGATCAACACCGCGCAGCCAAATTGCGCCTTCGTTTCCAACAGCAAGTTTTGCAGCGTTTCGTGATAGGGCCGATGCACCGCATCGATGCGGCGCGACGCTTCATGCAGTGAAAGCTTGCGTCGATAGATCGCCTGGCCGTCGCCGCTGACGCGCGGAATAGCGCCTAAACCCGCTTGCACGCGCGCTGATGTCGTGTGCACCGAAGCGGGCGGGCGTTCGTCGAACATCTCCGGATCAAGCTCCGCCGCGTCGCGATTGAGATCGACATACGCACGCGCAAACGTGGCCGAGAGCAAGCTCGCCCCGTGCGCCGCCACGCCCGCAAACAATTCGTCCACGTACGCGTCTTCCGTTCGCCGCAGCGAGATCAGCCCCACGCGCGCATCCGCCAGCAATTCGGCCGGATAACGCCGTCCACTATGCGGTGAGGCAAAGATGAGCGGGCTCGTCCTGTGCAGCGGCTCCACCAGCACGAAAGGCGGCTCCGGGCGTGCGTCGGGGAGGCTTGCGCCCTCAGCTGGCGCATACGCCGCGCCCTGTCCCAGATCGGAGGAGTCCATTGCCGCCATTGTTCGCTGTAGCCCGCGGGTGCGTCAATGTTTGCACATGCTTAGCTTTTGGCATGGGCCTTCAGCGGCCCTTTACCGGTCCTGTGCTAGACGTTACCGGTTCAAGAACGGGGGCCGGGCGATCCGGAGCAAGCGCATGGCGCGTATTCTGTTGGCCGAAGACGATGACTCGCTCCGGGGTTTCCTGGTGACGAGCCTCAGCCGCGCAGGGCATGACGTCGCCGCCTATGGCGATGGCGACGCCGCCTGGGAAGCGCTGGAATTGGGCACGTTCGACCTGCTTTTGACCGACATCGTCATGCCGGGCCTCGACGGCATAGAGCTCGCGCGCCGCGGCGCAGAGGCCGATCCGGCCATGAAAATCGTCTTCATTACCGGCTTCGCGGCTGTCGCCCTCTCGGCCCAGAGCCAAGCCCCCAAGGACGCGAAGGTGCTGTCCAAGCCGTTCCACCTGAAGGATCTGGTTGTGGAGATCGAGCGCGTCATCGCCGCTGCTTAAAAGGGTTTGGTGTGGGCGCTGCGCTCAATCCAATCTCTGGCCGATAATCCCGAAACCCGAACTTGCGGCGGACACCGCACCCGGTCTATATCGCCGGACCCTAAACGGTTCGGGCGCGTAGCTCAGCGGGAGAGCACTACGTTGACATCGTAGGGGTCACAGGTTCGATCCCTGTCGCGCCCACCATTTTCTTCTCTTAAATCAAAGCGTTATGCAGACAGCGCGCACGTTCGTTGCCCGCGCAAAAAATTTGGTAGCGATTTGGTAGCGAAGTCGCCGCCACGTCTTGCGATGTGATGATACGGGTTTGCGCCGCCCTGAGACGTCGCAGGCCGCGTCAGGCGCGCACCTTCAACACGCGCGATCCTCAAAAGCCGAGCCCGAAGGGCAGACGCAATTCCTTCGGCGCGGGCATGCGTGTCGGATTGGCGAGCGTGCGCGCCACGTCTTGAGCGCGCGCCTGCATCAAGGATTTGCGAATATCGAGGTGCAGCTCCATCGCCTTGAGCGCGTCGCGCCAGCCTGGCTCGAAGCAAAGGACGTTGCGCTTCACTTCCTGTGCGAGCCCCAGATTCTTCAGTTCGCGCGCGCGCGTCTTGAGCGCGTCGGTCATGTCCGGTGAACCGTTGGGCGCCCGAAGTTCGGCGAGGCGAACTTGGCCAGTCGCATCGAGATGGCCTGCGATCAGCTTATCAAGCCGTGTCGGCGCATGCGCCAGCGCCTCGCGCTGCAGCGCCTGGCGTGCATCGTCGCGCGTTCGCTGTCCCAATCGATCGGTCGCCGCCTCGCGGGCGGCGTTGCGAAAGCCGTGTTGGACGAACTCCCTTGGAATGACGAGGTCGCGCCCGTCGTCGCGCACGCCGCGCAAGACAATATGCGTGTGCGGGTTGTCGGTATCGAAGTGATCAACCGCAAACCATTCGAGCTTGGTGCCGAGTGCGGTCTCGGCCCGCGCCATCACGTCGCGCGTGTAGGTTTTGAGGTCGCCGAGGCGGCCGCCGTTCTCGGCCGACAGGATGATCCGGAAATGGCGTTTGTCAGACTGCGCCCAATGCTCGGCGAGGCGCGCGCCGCTCACGCTATCGCGCGCGGCGTCGTAGAACACCCAATGCTCCTGGCGCGGAGCTTGGCGGCGATCGCTTTCATCCCGGCTCTGGGCGCCGTCTCGTTCCGTCTCAGTTTTTGAGAGCCAGATCTCCTCGGCCTTCGCGGCGGAATCGCGCGCGATGTAGCGCGCATGAGCTTTGAGCGCGCCGCCTCCGCCTTTGGCGTGACCGAAGTAATGCAACTTCACCACCGCTCTCTGACGGCCGTCGAACGCAAAGGGCGTGCGCGGCGTGCGCTTGCGTGCGAACGCCCTTGCCAGCGCGCGAGAAGAGCCGATCCGCTTCTGCAGTCGCGATGACAAGCTGTCGCTTCCGGCGCCGCGGCGCGCGCCGCCTTCGTGACGGCCGATGAGACTCTCTGCATCAAGGGGGCGGGTGATGCGCAAGCGCGAGCCTGGCGTGATCACGTCTTTGCCCAGCGCACCGCGAAGCAGCTTGCTGGTGCGAAAGCGTTCGTTGTTCGTCGGAGGCTGCGACATGCGCGAGAAATCCGAGGGTGAGGTGCAAGTAGGGTGCAGGTGGGGTGTCCCGCACCCTGCGATCATGCTTCACACCTTGTGTTTGTGCGAGACATTTCAAGTGCGTGGCGAAAGAGGTGACTCACCCTTTATCTAGCCATCGCCCACATTTTTTCACACGCTCCCAACCTCGCTGTCGCAAGCCGTCTCAAGTGATGTTGCATCAAGACGTGAGTTCTACGCCGCGATCGCTATTGCAGCGGCGCCAAACCCGAATGCGCGCGTACCGTCGTCATCAGATATTGGTAGGCGCCTTCACGATCTTGGGGCCGCAGCGTCGTCAGCAATCGCGCGCTCACCGCGGCAAGCGCGGTCAAGACATCGCCAGGCTGCACGTGGTCAGGCAAGTGACGCATAACCTCGTTGATGCGGTTGGCGATATCGACGGCGAGATTCGGAGTCGTCGGTCATGGCTCTTGCGTTCCTGCCAAGCGTGTCGCCGTGGTGGGTCATTATACGCTGCCTGGCGGTCCTTCAAAGCCGTCGCCAGACGCCCTCGATTGTCTGGACATCGATTGGTCCCCAATAGCGCCCGTCGAAGGAATCGGCGGTGTCGCCCAGGATCAGAACTTCGTTGGGACCAAGGACGCGGCACGCCTCCCAAGCCGGCAGCGCAGCGCCGGTGCTGTCATAGGCGCGCCGCTCATAGGAAAGGCCGCCATTGAGCGTCACCGCATCGCCGCGCGCGCAGACATGGTCGCCAGCCAATGCTGCGACGCGTTTGATGAACCTGTCGCGGGGACCGTTGAAGCGGCGGGCCGCCGCCGCCGCAGGGGCGACGTCAATGGCGCGCACCGTAACAAACGAGCCGCGTTCGAGTGGCTCATCGGTGCGGATGTAGAATCCGACCGGAACAGAGGGCGTGTGATTATAAAGGAGACGATCCTCGACCGCTGGCAGTGCCAGCGCAGCCAAGGCGGCGAGCGCCGCCGCGCTCACGACGGCAACTATCGGCCATCGACGTCGCATGGGCGCAAGCATGTGTTGCGCCGAGAGAGTCGCCAACTCAATGCACGCGGTCGGGGCGCCCGAGCCCGCGCGAAGCGCGCGGACTCGGGAAGGTCTTTAGTATTCACTCGGCAAGAAAATGACGTCGTTCTGGAGCCAGAGCGTGATTTCCGGCAACGGAAAGTCGGTGAATGAGATGACCTGAGACGTCACGCAAGTGTGGTCGCCATCCTCGCACGTGAGAACAGCGCTTCGGTTTTCGGCGACCTTCAGCATCCAGACCTGAAAGGGTTCGGCGCGGACGCGTGGATCGTGCTGATGCGAGGCGATGGCGTCCAAGAGCCAATAGGCGCCGCCGGCTTCAGCAACATAGTGTGCGCCGTCCGTATAGGTGATCGAGGGCCAGAGCGGATGGCGATACCAGTGCTCGCTGCCGGTGAAGCTGAGAAGATCGCTCGCGCGAAGGGGTTTCGACGACATGATGTTCGTCTCCCGTGAAGTGTGAAGATGTTGGCGGGGTGCGCCGCTCCCTCACATCAGCGGGAGCGGCGCTTTGCGTTTCAGGCGGCTTCGCTGTCAGCTTCGGCCATGCCGAGCGACTTGACCTTGCCCTCAGCGGGATCAATGGCGACGAAGACTTTGCCGACCCAGCGCGAAGTCGCGCGATCCTTCCAGCGATCGTGGCGCAGGACGCCGGTGACTTCGGCCAGGACGCCCTTACGCATCGCCTTGGCGGCTTCTTGTTGCGCTGGGCAGAAAATCTCGACCGTGAAGCGATCCTTGCGCTCACCGCTGGGCACTTCGAGCCAGAGTGAGACAATGTCGGTTGTGCTGCCGCGAAATTCGAGGGTGCGGACTTTCGGATCTTCGAGCAATTTGCCGGTGAGCGTGACGCGGTTGTTCATGGGGTGTCTCCTTTGCTTGTCCGCTTGAGAGCGGAGCCGCGGGAGCTCGCCCGCGACGGCGCTTTTCGCGCCCGGCCATGAGGCGGCGGCTGCAAGGAGAAAATGGTGGGGCCCGCGTCCGCCAGGACCGAAGGCGGCGAAGCCGCGCGGGGAAACGATTTTGTCCTTGTGGGCGACGACGGCCGGGCGGAGATGGCGACGGCGTGGGTGAGGTCGTGCGGCGGACTTCAAGCCGCCAAGCTGAGACAGCGCGTGATGCGATCCGAGCGCTCAGTTAGCTCGCTGTGTGGGGGGACGTGGGTCCGCTAATGGGCTTCTGCACGCGCCCAATCGTTCCAATCGGAATAGCCGCTCGGCGGTAAAGCGACGTCGCAAACGATCGAACTCTCTGCACGCGCGCGTAGCCGCGCTGCTGCCGCAAGGCCCGCCTCATCATTGTCAGCGGCGATGATGAGCCGGTCGATGACGGGCGGCGGCTCAAACTGCGCGAGGTTTTCCGCGCTCAAGAAGGCCCAGGCGCCGGCGCCAAGCGCGCGTCTGGCTGAGAGCGCGGTTTCCAAGCCTTCAGCAACGACAAGCGTGTCGCCAGGCGCATCGATCCGCACATAAGCGCCCATCAAACGGCCGATCGTGCGCCGCGGTGTTGCAAGCGCGGCTTTGGACGCGCCGTGCGCGGTGAGCAGTGTGACTTGTATACCTTGTATATCGCCCTGCGGATCGACCAGCGCCGCAACGAGCGCCGGCCGGCGGTCGCGGTCTTCAAGGCTTGTCATGCGTGGATGGAAGCGGAGCACGTCGGGCCCTGGCAGTTCGCCCTCGATGGCGCGCCCGCGCAGATAGCGCTCGGCAATTGAGCCTGCGAGCGGCTTACTCTCATTCCAGAGTCTGAGCATGCGAGCGTGGCGATCTTCATCGCCACGCTCGGGCTTAAGCCGCACGATTGGCTCGCTCGGTGGCGGCGTTTGTGAATCGTCCTCGTCGAGCAGTCCCAAATCCGCGAACTCGTCGCGCACCGCACGCCAATCATCGCGCGGGCTGAAGCAATGAATGAGGACACGGCCGTCCTCAGTCTCCAGCAGCGAGACCGAGCGATCGGCGGGCCCATGTCCCGGCCCGCGCACGAGCGCGCGTCGTCCGCCATCGAGCAGGACGCCGCCCATCGCATCGACGATGCGCTTAAGCCGCGACATCGCCCGCTCCGGGCGGCGGGCTCTTGTCGAGCAGCCAATCGACCGCCAATTGCGCTTGCGCGGCCGCGTGGAAGAACGCGCGCTTGTCGGAACGGAGAATTGACATCCAGTGTCCAATATAGGCGGCGTGATCGAAGATGTGATCGGGCGGCAGCCGAAGATGGGCGCCAAGGATCGCGGCGCCAATCTCGGCGACCAATTCTTCTGCCGCGACCGCTTGCTTGTCGAAGCGCCTGGATAGGTCGCGCCCGACCCGGTGCGGCGCTGCTGTTGCATGCACGGCTTCATGGTTCAAAGTGGCGGCGTAAGCCTCCGGGCTGTCGAAAGCGCAAAGCGGCGGCATGGCGATGACATCGCGACTCGGGATGTAGCAGGCTGTGTCACGCGAGAGCATGCGGGCAATGTCTAATCCGGCGAACCAGTCTTCATGCGCCGCGATCGGCGCAATGGCGCTGTGCTCGGCCCGCGGATGAAAGGCCTCACTCAAGCCTTCGATCTGGTCGGCGTTGAAGGCCACATAGGCTTTCAGGAAGCGGAATGTTTCATCGCTTGAGCCGGTCTCGCTCCGCGCCTCGCGACGTTGGGCGATTCCATAATAGACGACAAGTTCGCCGCGTTCTCCCTTGCGCACATGAGCGCCGAGTTTGGCGGCCTGTCTGTAGGTCAGCCAATAAGGCGAGGCATAGCCGTGGGCGGCGGAAGCGAGCCAGAGCATGATGGTATTGACGCCTCGATAGCATTCCCCGGTTGCGCGGCGGGGCAGGACGGGACCAGTGCGCGCGCCATCCCAAGGCCTGCGCCATGGCATCACGCCTTGTTCCAAAGAAGCGAGGATGCGTGTGCTGATATCGGCGGCGATGTCGCGCCGCGCGTGTGCGGAAGTCGTCATGGATTGTCTCACTTGAGTGTCCGGGGCGCGATCGGCCCCGCGGCGCGGGACCGATCGGCCATGAGTGGACGTGGGTGATCAGTGCTGGGCGGCGAGCGAGGCCTCAGCGGCGTTGGTCAGCGCCAGCGCGCCTTCGCCAAGCGGCGTCACCAGACAATCGGGCAACCAGCGCGATTGCGCGAATGCCTTGGCGGCCGCGTCCGCGAATTCGTGCTTCTTCAGCTTGGCCAGCGCCTTCAGTTTGACGCTTCTCTTGGCCTCCGGCAGATCGGCAAAATCTGAGCCTTCCGCCAAAGCGTCGAGCGCATATTGCTTCGAGGTGCGCTGCCAGAAGGCGCTGTCGGGCGACCAATGCGCGCTCATGTCGAGCCGGATTGCGGCGGCGATCGCGTCGGCGGAGCGCTGACGTTCGCGGTCCTGAGCGCTCGCGCCCTCGTGGTGGAGATCGATGGTCTCGGCGACAAGAATTGCGAGGCACGACAGCAGCGTCTCGTCATCGAGGGCCAACGCCTCGATAAAGGTCTCCGGGAACGTGCGCGCGGAGCGCAGGGTCGCAAAGACCTCGTCATCACCGAAGTCACGTGCGGTGGCGTTGATTTCAGGCCCGACCAGATCGCCCGACCCCGCGCTCTGCTGCGCGAGCGTGCAGACCAGGAGCGCAAGCGCAACATGTACGTCGCTGGCGACGCCCGCGCGTATAGCGCGAGTGCGCGCCAGCGTGAGGTCGCGCGTCAGCGCCTTGCTGAGTGACGCGCCGGCGGGGGCGCCTTCGTCCGCATCGTCTTCGCCGCTGTCCTCGCCGGCCTTTGCCTTGCTGCGCAGTTTATCGAGCGCCTTCAGATCGGCGCGGCGAATGAGCCCGCGTTGGATCGTCGGCTTGCCGTCACGATCGACGCCCACAATCGCGCCTGCGTGCGCCATCAAAGCGGGATCGTAAATGCGCGCGGCTTCGGCAATGGCGTCTCGTTCGCCATCGAGCGCCTCGCGCCGATCCCAGAGAGCGTCAGCCTCTGGGCCGTCCTCGATGCCTTCGAGTTCGCTGTCGATCCGCTCGATCTCGGCATCGACGGCTGCAAGACGGCGCTTTTCCTTGGCCGTAAGCTTGCGCTCGCCGGGGCGAAGCCGCTCGGCGGCGAAACCTTCGAGATGGCCGCCGGCGAGATTGAGTTCGGCCCAGCCCCAGCCGTCGGCGAGAAGCGCGTCGCGAAGCGCCTCGGCCTTCTCCAAGGCGAGACGCTGCAGGATTTCACCGTCCTCAAGGAAGGCGATGGTGTCCTCGAACAGATCCTTCACGATGCGTCCGCCCGCGGCCGTATACGCATCAACGCCGACGAAGAGCGCGAGACGATCGCTGAGAGGTGTGCGGCCCTGGGTGAGGGCGCCGCGAACGGCGTGAGCGCTGGTGATTGGCTTGGCCAATCCCTTGAAGACGCGCTCCTGCGCCTCGTGATCGCCGATGCAGAAGGCGCGCGCGACATCGAGCGTGAGTTCGCCGCGTCGATAAGCGGCGCGAATGCGCGGGCTCAAATGCGCCAGCGCCAGCCGTTGTTCGACATGGCGGAGTGTCGTACCGAAGCGTTGCGCGACATCCTCCGGCGACTGGCCCGCCGCGATAAGTGCTGCGAAGGCTTCCACCTCGTCCATGGCGTTCATCTCGACGCGCTGGACGTTCTCCGCCAGCGAGGCTTCGGCGGCGGAAGCGGATGCGACGACCTGACAAGGCGTAGGCCAGTCCTTTGGGCGTTCGCCTTGGCGAACGAGAAGCTTGAGCGCGGCGTGACGGCGCGCTCCGGCGACGACCGCGAACTTGCCGTCTTCGCGCGCGGTGACCGTCAGGTTTTGCAGAAGGCCGTGGGCGGCGATCGATGCGGCAAGCGTATCGATGTCGCGTTTGCGCTCGGTGCGGCGGACATTGTCTTCGCTCTCGACGAGTTTGTTGAGCGGAATGAGTTGAAGTGCGGACATGGGCGTTCGAGCCTTTGAAGGGAGCCCCGCGTTGCGGAAGTGCTGCGCGGGATCGCTTGCGCGACGCGCATCCCGTTCACGCCCGCGCCGTGAGGGGGCCTGGGTCGAGGGCTCGTCGAGACGAGAGCGTGAGCGTCCCTCGACGCAGGGCCCCGGCGCGGGCAATGCTCGGCGTTGCGCAAGCGCGCCCGCGCGCGAGGCGCGCGCATTGATTTTGGCGAGGCACACTGCTTTTGCTTGCGCTGCACGCCAAAGTTGCTTTTAGTAGTCGAGACTACAGCGGGAGGATGCGATGCCTGCTGCCAAGCTGGCGCTCGATTTTATCGACTTCTGCGAGAAGCAGACCGATCCTTCGATGATCGAAGATCGCTTTATCGCGACACTGAATGCGCTCGGCTACGAGCACATCGCCTGCGCGTCGCACGTCGATCCGCTGCGACCGCGGCCGGGCACGGTCAGCATCGTCAATTATCCCATGGCCTGGCTGCAGCAATATTCGGCCGAGAACTTCGCGTTCATCGATCCGGTGTTTCTCGCCGCGCGCATCATGACCGCGCCATTCAACTGGGATGAGTGTATCTCCAAGATGCGCCTCGATCGCGCGCAGAAGCGTGTGCTTGCCGAAGGCGCTGCCTATGGCCTGACCGGGGGCATGACTATTCCGCTCCGCTCACCCGATGTCCTCCCCGCATCGTGTTCGCTGGTCGCGGGCGCTGACGGCGTGGAGCCGCTCGATTTGGCGCACACCCTGATGGTCGTCATCTATGGACATGGCGCGATGCATAGACGGCTTAATCCCAATGCCTTGGTCGAACCGGTCGTGCTGCCGTCACGCGAGCGCCAGTGCCTGGCGCTTGCAGGACGGGGCAAGAGCGATTGGGCGATAGGCGAACTCCTGGGCATCAACGCCCGCACCGCCCACAATTCCATCGAGCGCGCCAAGAAGCGCTATGGCGTGTCGCACCGCGTGCAAGCGGTCGTGCGCGCCGTGTTTGACGGACAGATCATGCTCGACGATTTGTCGAACTAAATCGATTCGTCGCTTGTCAACGGGTCCCACGGGACCCGTTACGTCGTTCGCCTCAGAGCGGCACCCTCCGCGCGATTGGTCGGAGGCAACATGATCTACATCGTCTCGGCGGAAAACAGGCGGCGCTTCTATCACTTGCTGACGGAGATGCATCGCCAGCGCAAACAGGTGTTCATCGATCAACTCAAGTGGCGGCTTGAGGAGAGTGCAGGGCTCGAAATCGACGCCTATGACAGTGAAGACGCGATCTATCTGATCGAGGCGGCGACGCCGCGAGGAGGGATCAGTGTCTCCGCGCGGCTCCTCCCGACAGATCGTCCGCATTTGTTGATCGAACAATTCCGCGATCTCTGCGAAGCGTCGCCGCCTTCCGGTCCCAATGTGTGGGAAGCCACCAGGTTCTGCCCGGCGCCCGATACAGCATCCGGCGCGCCGCGGCGGCTGATGCTGGGGCGCATCATTGCCGGCATCATGGAGACCGCGCTCCTGTTTGGCATTGACGAGGTGACCTACGTGGCGAGCGCCGCGTTGGCGCCGATGGCCGAAGAGGCGGGATGGCAGGTGCGCGCGCTGGGGGCGGGACGCGGAAAGGGGCGCGATAAGATCCGAGCTTTCGCCGCGACGATCAACGCCGATGGGCTCAGACGCGTGCGTCAGACCTTCAACATCAGCGCGCCATTGACGCGATTTGCGCCGGCCGAGCCGGCGCGTGCGGCCTAAGCGGGGAAGAGCGTAATGACTCTCATCTCACCCACTTCCGACGATACGCTCGCCAGCGATCTCGAAGCGCTGCAGCATGACGGATTTCTCGTTCTCCACGGCTTGCTGAACGCCGAGGAATTGAGATCGGTCGCTGACGAATTAGAGCCCTGGCTCCAGCGCACGCCGCGCTGCGAAGGCGACTTCCACGGCTGGTCGACGACACGCGTGAATGGACTCTTGTCGAAAGCGCCGGCGGCGCAGCGGCTTGCGCTCCATCCGCGCATCCTTGCGTTTGCCGAAGCCGTGCTCGCGCCGGCGTGCGATTGCATTCGCCTCAACATGACTCAGGCAATTCGCATTCATCCTGGTCAAAAGGCGCAAGCGCCGCACCGTGATGAGGAGATGTGGCCCGCCGAGCCGAGCGGGCAGGTGTGGTCGCTCAATGTGATGTGGGCGGTCAGCGACTTCACCGAGGCCAATGGCGCAACAAGGCTTTGGCCCAAGAGCCACGTCAATCGCCTCGGTCGCTCGCCGGATCCAAGCCAGGCGATCCAGGGCGTCATGCGCGCGGGCTCCGCGCTCATCTATCTTGGCGGTCTGACGCACAGCGGCGGCGCCAACCGATCGGATGGCGACCGCACAGGGCTCGTCATCGGCTATTGCGCCGGATGGTTGCGCACCTACGAGGAGCAATTTCTCGCTTATCCCCGAGAGGTTGCGCGTGAATTTCCAATCGAGCTGCAGCGCCTCATCGGCTATCGCCATCACCGTCCCAATCTCGGGAATTGGGAAGGCCAGGACCCGATCGCGTACCTGGGCGATGATGGCCCTTGCGGACCGCATCGCGACGCGCTGCCGCCGGCGATCGCCGCTGAACTGAAGGCCGTGATGGCGGCCGCTGACGATTGATATGTCGCCGGAAGCGACCAGCGCCGCGCAGCGCGCATACGAGGAAATCAAGGCGCGCGTGCTCGATGGACGCCTACCTGTGCGCACGCGCATTGATATGGAAGCGCTAGCGCGCGAGCTCGGCGTAAGTTCCATGCCCGTGCGTCAGGCGTTGAGCCTCCTCACCTGGGAGCGGCTCGTTCGGCCGGGAAAGCACTCGGCCTTTGAGGTCGCTTTATGGTCCGCGACAGAATTGGCGCATCTCTACGAGTGGCGTGGCGCCCTGCTGACGCTCGTGCTGCCGTCGAACGCGGCGGGGTCCGACGTGATGCGCTTAGCCCGAACCCAGCCTTATGCGCAGGCTGTGTCCAGTGTCATGCGT
Source organism: Vitreimonas flagellata (assembly GCF_004634425.1). Taxonomy (NCBI): domain Bacteria; kingdom Pseudomonadati; phylum Pseudomonadota; class Alphaproteobacteria; order Hyphomonadales; family Hyphomonadaceae; genus Vitreimonas; species Vitreimonas flagellata. The sequence goes on from NZ_SBJL01000004.1 coordinate 67,843, forward strand.
CTGCTGGAGGACGGCGCCAATTCCAACCTGCGGCGGGCGGCCGCCAATGCGGACGATAGGCTGCATGCGGCGCGCTTGATTGAGGAAGAAGTCCTGGGCGATGTGCAAGGCGAGTTCGAAACCTTCGTAGGCGCGATCGCCGAGCGATCCCGGCGCACAAACACGATCCTCAAATCTTATATCCGCCGCCGGGTGCAGAGCGCAGAAGCGCTGCGTGCGCATGTGGCGATGAAAGCGCTCTCGCAGAATGGCGAGCCGCGCTGATCACCAAACAGATCTTCATGTTGATCAATTCGGTGATCAAACGGAGCGCGCGCATACTCCAGGCGGGTGATGGATCACCCAATGGAGAGTGAAACATGCGCGAAGAGCAAAAGCACGACGACCTGATCGACCTCGGCGCCGCCAGCGAACTGACGCTCGGCGATCCCGGCCCTGATCAAGAAGATCCGGACTTCTTGACGGAGGAAGTCGCCTGAGCGCCGCGACTTGAGCGCTCGCCACAACGCGCGCTCAAGTCGTCGTTCAATTCTAGAGCGAGTATCAAACATGCGGAACGATGAACCTTGCACCGATCTCATCGACTTGGGCGCAGCGTCTCAACTGACGCTCGGCGACCCTGGTCCGGATCAGGAAGATCCGGACATGCAGACCGAAGAGATCGCGTGACGCAACGAAGCTCCGCCCAGCGTGAGCGGGGCGGAGCTTCCATTGGTATGCCATGACATTTCATTTCGGACCGGGACCTGACGCATATCTGGCGTTTGACCAAGGCTTTGCGGTCGTCCTCGATCTTGCGAACAATCGGTACTGGGCGCTGGACGCGGACGCTCTTTCTCGCCCTGAACCAACTCCGGCCATTGAAGCGCTGCTCAATTGCGGCTCGCTGCGTGCGCTTGCGCCGCCGCAGGCGCAAATCGGCCAGGCTATACGGAGCGCGGCGCGCATCACGCACACGCCACCATGCAAAGCGCCAACGCTCGATGCGGCGGCTTGGGGGCGTTTTCTCATCGCATGTCTTTGGGCCCGCTGGGTTGTATCCACCGGTCGTTTGGATGTGGCCAGACGGACGCTCGTGCGACTCCGTTCAAGGCAGGCGTCAACGCAGGACGCCGGTGAGGCGGTCGCACGGTTCGAGCAAATGCGGCCGCTATGGCCTGGCGACCAAGTGTGCCTATTCGACAGCCTGACGTTAGCGCGCTTCCTTCTGAGCGAGGGGCGCGATGCGAAGATCGTCTTCGGCGTACGCACGCGGCCATTCTCCGCCCATTGTTGGGTGGAGTCTGAACAAGAGGTGCTGCTCGATCTCACTGGCCAGTTCGCGTCCTATGTTGTGATTTGCAGGCTCTGAGGTCATGCGCGATTTTCTGGTTCTGCGCTGGCGACCGATCGACAAGGAACGAGAAACTAAGCTTCGCGCGCACGCTGCCCTGGCCGAGCAGCACGGCTATGAAAGCCTGCTCGACTGGCGTGGCATGTTGATCATGGCCCGACCCAACGGCTTGGATTTCTCGCCTGTGCTTCTGCCGAACGGCCGTGGTGTTCTATTTGGAATGGCCTTTCGTCGGCAGGCCCCATCTGAAGGACGCATTCAATCTGTAGAGGCGCAAGACGCGGCGAATTGGGCTGAGAGCGGCGGCGAAAAGCTCATCCGCGATATCTGGGGGGCCTATGCGGCGTTCCTTGTCGATAAGGGGCGCGATCACCTTCACGTCGTGCCGTCCCCAACAGGGGCCTTTCCGCTGTTTTCTGCCCCGATAAGCGGTGGATACGCCGTCTTCGCCAGCGCTCAAGTTTTCGCGGACATTGGCGGCGCTCTGAACATAGATGCGCCCGAACTCGATGCGTTTCTGCGCTATCCGAACCGGTTCACCAGCGCGACCGGATTTCGCGATGTACGTAGGATCTTGCCGGGGACCTGCCTTACGTTGCCCAGAGAAGGGCAGAGCACATGCTCACTCTGGCGCCCGCCTCATGCTGACGCCGCGCGCGTCGACACAGCGCGCAACGCCGAGGACTTACGTCGCGCATTGGAGGATGTTTGCGGCGCATTCGCGAAGGCACGCCCCAATATCTTGCACCGGCTGTCGGGCGGTCTCGATTCAAGCGTCGTCCTCTCGATGCTGAAGCGCACCGCCTCGCCGGATGCTCTGGTCGCGGTGCATGATTACGGCATCGGTCCAGGCGAAGGCGACGAGCGCGCCTATGCTCGCTTGGTGGCGCGGCATCTCGGGGTGAAGCTGATTGAGAACCACATCGATCCGCGAGACGTCGATTACACGCGGATGCTGGATATGCCGCTTGCCGCGGCGCCAGCGCCAACCCTGCTGACATGGGCCAATGCACGTTCCTCCGTTCTGAGCGCGGGACTGGAGGACGCGCTCGTGACGTCAGGCCAGGGCGGCGACCATGTTTTTTATCGTGGCCGGGGCTCTTGCGGTCCTGCAGATGCATGGCGCGATGGCTCAGGATTGAGCGGCTTCTGGCGCGAGGCCATGACAAGCGCCCGCAGATCACGCGTGTCGGTGTGGAGCATTTTGCCTGAGTCTGTGCGCACAGGCCCTCTGCACGGGGCGTTCGATCTCCCGCGGCATCTGGCCCGCGAAGGTCAAGCCAAGGCGGAAGCGCGTTTGACCGCGCGCGAACATGGGGCCTTGCCTTGGCTTGAAGGCTATCGGAAACGCCATCCTGGCGCTGTGCATCGCGCACTATTGTTGGCGGATGCGCAAACCTATTTCGGACCTTCGCAGCTCGCCGATTCATTCCCATTGGCGCCGCCTGTGCTCTTTGAGCCCGTGATTGAGGCGCTGTTTCGTATACCGAGCTATGCAATGAACGCCGATGGTCTGGATCGCGGGCTGGTGCGCAGTGCCTTCGCCAACGAACTGCCGACAGAGATCGTCTATCGAAGGACCAAGGGGCAAACCACGCGATTTGTATCGGCGATATTGCGGCGCAACCGAGACTTTCTTGTCGATGTCTTGCGTCGGGGGCGGCTGGCGGAGCGGGGACTTATCGACGGCGAGGCCGTAGTAGACATGATTAGCGCCAGCGCCCGACCAGATGCGACGCAACCCAGCGCGCTGACACCACTGATATGCGCTGAGCTTTGGCTCCGCAGTGTGGAGCGCGCTGGACGAGAAGCCAAGAAGGTGGATGCGCCCACGACCGCGTCAACGACGTGATGCCTGCGCCTGCAACGCGCGCCAGCGGCCAATGCGCGCCGGATCGGCGTCATCTATGACCTCCACGTCACGCAGCCAGAAATCCAGCCAGGCCAGTGCGCGCATCTGGGCGGCGAGCAATTGGCGCGGTCGATGTTTCACATGATAGGCGTCGGGATAGATGAACATCTCGATTGCCCGATCGTGCTCGCGCATGCGTCGGTAAAACGGGAATGCGGGCAGGGCCTCCCGGTCGGCGAGCTGCAACAGGATAGGGGTGTGAATCTGCTCGACGTGATTGACGGCGGGCTTGTCGCGCCAATGTGATGCCCACGGATCTTGGGTGTCAGGCCATGGGCCTGCGCGATCGCGCAGGCGCCGCGCGCTATTGGTGAATTCCTCGCTGACCAGCGAATAGGACATCGGATCGAGTGGGGGCGAGGAAATCACCGCGGCCGCGAAGCGATCTGAATCCTGCAGCGCCCAATAGGCGGTTTCCGCGCCATCACTGAGACCCGTCAGACCGATGCGTGCGGGGTCGATCGATGCGTGCGTCAGCGCCATGTCGACGAGCGCGTAGAGGGCCGACAATTTGCTCCCTCGTTCCAGCCCTTCCAGCTCCTCCTGCACCAGCGCGGCGGCATTGGATTGGGTCGTGCGGTCGGCGACATGCTGTGGGCGCTCGAAGCTCAGAACGAAGTACCCGCGCTCCGCCAGCGCATGGATCGGTATTTCGCCGCCGACGCCGCCGCGCAGAAACCCGCGAGAGCGATATTGAACGATCACCATCGGATAGGAGCGACGCGTATCATAGCGCAACGGATAGACGAGATGGGCGAAAGTGGGGTTGCCGAAGCGGTCGGTTGCATCGAGCCGGTCCACGTGTGGCATGCGTCGATCCCGCCATGCGGGGTTGGGGTCGTACAGCGTCCGCGATCGACCGGAGTGCGGATTGATGGAGACGATCGTACGCGGCGAAAGCGTCGCTTCGCGCAAACACATCAAGTGCGCTGCGTACACGCACTCAACCAGCAATTCCTCCGATGAACGCACGCGGCGCAGAGCGTTAGAGCGAGGATCCCATTCGTAGAGGGCTGTTGTGGTGCGCGTCGGAGCCTCTACGCGTAGGAAGAGCACGCGTCCGCGCGCAAGCCAGGGACCTGAGATCTCGCCTGTACATTCAGCGTGCGCGCACACTCTTTCGACGCCCGCGGCGTCTGTGAAGACGAGCTGCAATGGGGCGCGGCTGCCCAGGGCCGGCAGAGCTCGAATGAGCGCGACCTCGCCGGCTTCGCTCGGAGCGCGTCGTAGCGAGGCGCGGCTGGGCGCGCCTGCGAAAGCGCCGGAGAGCTGATCGTGTGTCGTCTCGTCGGCAACGGAGGTCGCGCCGCTCTCGACATCAACCAGCGTATACCATCTTCCAAGGCGTGGATCATGCTCAGGCATCAGGCCCATCAATGGTTCGAGCCGCGCGTCCAGGAGAAAGCCGTCTCTTCTAGCGACGGCAGCAGCGGCCTCGATGCTAGCGCGTCCGGCGCCGCTCTCAATCAGCAGATGCGTGTCATCGATCCAGGCAAAGCGATGAACCTCGCCCGGGCCATCGAACAAGCGCCTGACCGAGTCCCCGTTCACCGAAGCGACGTCCAAGAAGACCCGATCGCCGGCGCCGCCGAAGAGATAGGCGATGCGGCGCCCGTCCGGCGACCACACAGCGCGGCGCAGAAGTGCTGCGCCCTGGCGGCGTCCATTCGCTGATGAGTGATGTATAAAGCCGCCAGCATCGGCGAGCGCCCTGGTCTCGCCCGTGCGCGTGTCGATGAGTATCAGGGTGTGGGTATAGGCGTCCGCCTCAAGATCGAGCGATCGTTCGATCACGGCAAGGTAGCGTCCATCGGGCGACAACGTTAGACCGCCATCGGCGCCGCCAAGCTCCCTGATGTCGAGATTGGCCGCCACGGCGTTTGGGATTGCGCTAAGGTCCCAAACCTGGGCGTACGCAGGAGCCGCGGACATCCAGGCAAAGGCGAGAGCGCTGATCGTTGGCCCAGTCCAGCGGCCACGCATTACCAACGCCGCCGTACTTCGAGGGACACAAACCGGCCGAGCGGTGAGGCGTTTCGATTATCGTAAGCAAAGCCCTCGGACGAGTTCGCGAACGGCGGCTCTTCGTCGAAAAGATTGGTGATGTTGAAGGCCAGCTCTGTGCGGGGGCTCTCCGCGGCTTCACCGTTGGACAACGAAACGCCGAGACGGGCGTCGAAGGTGGTCCACGCATCGATCTCTCGATCTGGGTTCGAGATGGTATCGTCGTATCCGCCGAGATAGTTCGCGAACCCACTGGCGCGCCAAGGACCAGCGGACCATGAGAGTCCGGCGCGGAGGCGCCAATCAATGGGATTGTAGATGGTGTTGAGCAATTGCTCGCCCGGGGCGCTCGGGTTGGAGCGGCGATCGAATTGCAGCAGATGGCTTGCACTTAATGAGGCGTCAAACCTGCCGAGGTCTGTCTCAAAGGCGTAGGTTGCGCTCGCGTCAATTCCGCGAACACGCAGACTTGAGAGATTGGTGACGCGACCGTCCCAAATGAGTTCGACCCCGTCTGCTGGCGTCACGCCGCCCAAACGATCAAGGATGGCGAGATAGCTCGCAAGCGTCGCCGCGTCGGGATCGCGAATGAGCACCGCGCTATAGGGCGCTGGATTGGCGATGGCGCTGAGCACATCGCCGGGGACCGAGATACGGTTGGCGAAATCGATGTCGAAATATGTGGCTGAGAAGAATGCCCCCGCCAGCCAATCTGGCCGATATTCGAAGCCTGCCGTCCAACTCTCGGCTTCCTCGGGCTCAAGATCAGGATTGCCGCCCGCGATTGAGAGCAGTCCGGTGGAACCGCCATCGGCAAGCGGATCTTGCGCGGGCGTGAGCGTCAGATAGCTGCCGCCGATCGACGACAGGGTTTGGTCAAAGCGCGGCGCCTTGAAGGAAAGTCCCCATGTCGCGCGCACACGCAACGCCTCCAGCAGCTGCCAATCCAAACCCACTTTGGGCGTAAGTGCGCGCCCATAATCCTCTGAATACTCCTCTCGCACTGAGGTCGAGAGGTCGATGGTCCGTGAGAGCGGCGCGGCGATCTCGACAAACCAAGCGTCCGTGTCGCGCTCACCGGGGGCCGGGGTGGCGACGATCGTCGGGACCCCCGCGTTCGAATAGGTGATGCGATCCACGCGAAACGATTCCGTGCGACGCTCGAGCCCCAACGCCATGCGCACGGCTCCCGCTGGCAAATCGAAAAGCGGCCCGTCCGCTTTGAGCGAGAGCGCCTGGAGGCGAGAATCGTTGTCGGTGATTTGGTGGCGCAGAATGGCGTCCATGATGTGAGCGTTGTCGCCGCCATCGCCAAAGGGATTGAACGCCGTGGCTGTGTTGGACGAGGCGAGCGCAATATTGAGCGCCGCTGTGTCGATGGAATTGCCGAAGCGCACGTGATCGCGATGGCGTCCATAGGAATAAGACGCCTCGCCGCGCCAATCGAAAGCAAGATCAGCCTCGATACCCAGGACGCCAGAGAATGTGCGCGCGCGCGTCTCATAGGTTGTGGGCCCAGCGTCGCCGACGAAGGAATAGGCGATCACCATGTTGCCTTGCCCGGGAAAGAGATTGTTGGCGACGCGGAAGGCGTTGGTCTGTGGGACCGTGATGTTCGACATGATCGCGCTGTTGCGCATGAAGGCGTCGCGCTCGCTTGCGAACATGTCGGCGAAGACATCAATTCGACGGGTCAAGCTTTGCCGGCCGGAGAAGAAGAGGGAGTACGCGTCTTGTTCGGGCAAGACGTCCGTCGCCTCGCGCGTGTTCTGATAGTTCACCACGCCGGCGAGGAGGTCTGCTTGCGTAAGGCCGATGCCATCTTGGCCGTCGGGGATGGCAAGCACGACACTGGTGGCGCCGATGCGGGTGATGTTGCCCGGGCTAGAGGTGGCGCGTGAGAAATTGTCACCGCCCAAGGATCTGAGATCGCTGTTGGCGGCGAAGGCGCGATCGGATGACGCGAGCGCATTGCGAGTACGATATTCATAACCGAGCACGGCGTGGCCGCCGGCCCATTGCCAGCCGAATGTATGGCTGAAATTGAACCCCTCGGCGCCGCCCTGCGCCGCGCCAAGACGCAGTGCGGATTCACCGCCTTCAAAATCGGTGCGGGTGATTATGTTGACAACACCGCCGACGGCGTCGCTGCCATAAGTGGCTGAAGCGCCGTCCGCGAGCACCTCAATGCGCTGGACGGCCGCGAGCGGGATCGCACTCGCATCAACGAAATTGCCGAACCCTGCGGGTGCCAAACGGCGACCATTCACCAATGTCAGCGTCGCGTCAGAACCCAAGCCGCGTAGGTCGATGGCCGACCCGAAGGAAAGATTGTTGTTGGCGGAGTTGAGCTGCGTCGCCTCGCTCTGGCTGCCAGGGAAATTCTGCGGCAGCGTGCGTAACACTTCAAAGATCGTGCTTTGGCCGGTTTCCTCGATTGTTGATCGATCAAGCGTGAGCAGATTGGCGCCTGCGGGTACGGCGCCCCGGATGCGTGTGCCGGTCACGACAATTTCTTCGTCGTTCTCAGTCGCCGCGTACTGGGGGCGGGCGGGCGGCTCCACTTGGACGATGCGGTCGCCGGCGATCTCGATCCGAGGCGCGCCAGACGGCAACATCTGCATCAACGCCGCTTCTGGCGTCCTGCGGCCGCTGAGCGGTCGCGACGTGAATCCCGACACGGCGTCCTCTGAGAAGAGGATTTGCAGGTTTGATTGTTCGGCGAAACGGACGAGCGCCGACGACAAGGGTTGCGCCGGAATATCGTACTCGCGCTCCGCACGCGCGGTGCGCGCGGCCGCGTCAGCAGATTGCGCGTGAGCAGGACCGCTCAACGCGAAGCTTGAAACAGAAGCCAGCGCCACGGCCAGCAGTGAGCGTACGCCATCGCGGCGCATCCGCGCCGAAAAATCCACCATTGTCTTCCCCCTTCGCCGCTCTCAAGCGGGCGGCTTCGAGGGGAGGGACGCGGGAGGAGGCCGGATTTAGCAGTCCGTCAGAAAATATTTCGGGGAATGCACGCTAAAGCGTGGCCGTCGAACTCAGCAGGATCTCGCCATCACGCTGTTCAGTGTTGATGGCGAGGTTGTTGCGGAGGAGCTGAAGGAACGCGTCAAGATCGTCCGCACGAACGAGGCCGCCGACGCGCAGGTCGGCGAGCGCTGGATCTGCGAAGACAAAGCGTACGCCGCTTTGCCGCGTAACGTCCGCGACCGCCTCGGAGAGCGGCGTGTTGTCGAAGGCGAGCATGCCCTCGCGCCATAGCGTGCGGCGCGCAAGTTGTTCCGCGGTGGAGGCGTCAACGGCCACGTCTTCGCGGCCAATGACGATTTCGCTATTCACGCCCGCCGCAACTCGGGAGGTTTGTCCGATCCATGTGCGCCGAGAGGCAAGCGCGCCGTCGGTTAGCAAAGCGACGCGCGCGCCTTCTGGAAGCAGCTTCACCAGGATTTCGCCGCCGGCGGCCTCGATTTCTCCTGATGGCGTGGCGATCGAAAACACGCCGGCGTTGCTCTCGGCGATCGTAAAGAGCGCTTCGCCTGCCAGAAGCCGCGCTTCGCGCCGATCATCACGTATGCGCGCCTCGAGCCGCGAACTCGCGTTCAGTAAAACCCGCGTGCCATCGGCCAGATCCACTTCGCGCTGTTCGCCGACGCCGGTTTCAAAAGTTTCCGCCGCCGCCGGGTTCACCGCAACGTAGCCAACCAAGCAGAGTCCGATGCCCGCGACCCCCGCCCCGAGCAGCAACGCGCGACGGTCCGGCGCGGATGCTTCAGAGCCCTGGTGCGGCGTCGCTCCCGCGCCGGCCTCCAGCAACGCGACAATGTCGGGATAAATTTTGAGCTTTTGCAGGCCGTCGAGTTCGCCCCAAGCCCGGCTGGCCAGCAGGAACGCCGGCCGGTGCGCATCAGAGCGGGCGATCCAGCGCTTAAAGCGCGCCGCGGCAGCGGCGTCGAAAAGCTCACTATCGATCAGCACCACCCAGCGGGCGGCCTCGTCAGCGATCCTTTCGCTTCGTCTCCATCTCATGGGCGATCTCTTTGAGTGCGCCGTCTTCGAACGCCGCCATGGCCTTAGCACATTTCGCCAAAGCGCGGGCGAGGAGGCCGGGCACGCTGTGCCGCGAGACGCCGAGACGGGCGCCGATCTCTTCGTGGGAGAGCCCGCCGAACTTGAAGAGCACCAGCGCCTTGCGCTCCCGCTCGGGCAGCCCAAGCACCACAGCGGTCATGTGCGCGAACCGCTCGCCGGCGATCAGCATTTCCTCCGGCGTCAAATCGAGCCGATCGTACGGGCCGGGCCGCTTGGCCAACAATGCCTCCAGGTCCTCGTCGGTGACGGAGGCGACTCTGACGCGTTCCTGGTGCCGCACCTCATCGACCGCCAGGTTCCGCACCAGCCGGGCCAAATAAGCGCGCGGATCAGCAATTCCGGACATGTCCACCTCCAGCATTTTGGCGAATGCGCTCTGCACCACGTCCTCCTCGGCCACCCGGCCGCGGAAGCGCCGCAGCCTTCGTAGCAGACGCGGGCCTTCAGAGGCGAAGAGGCGGGCGAGATCAGCCGGCTTCACGGCATGCCTCCCGAAGCTCAATGAGACGGGCCACCAGCTGATCCAGCTGGCTGACATGGAAGCTCTCGATCAGACCCGGAGAATTCGGCGGCTCACCCTGCTCATAGACCACCGCACCCCAGATGAAGTCACCCTCGGAGACCATTGTTGCGAGGGCGGTTTGATCTTTGGGCGCGGCGCGTTCGACGCAGCGAATGACGGCCAAACGAGGAGTGTTCAGAGCGATGGCCAGATCGGTGGTCTGCTCGGAGTCACTGACACGTGCGATCACGTTCAGCCCCATCGCGCCGAAAGCTGTTTCTAGCGCGTTGGCTGCGGGCGTGGTCGCCAGTGTGTGTGATCCAGCGGCGTTCAACAATGCACCCTATTAGGGTGCAACCCTAAATGTGCTTAGCCGGGGTGTCCATCGTTTCAGGTGGACACCGGTGCGAAACAGCCTGCGAGATCCAAGGTATCGAGCCGTCATTTCTCGACTCGTCGATGAACGCCACCGGCTTGATGTCAGTCAGCGCGAGCTAGCTGACAGACTCGGGCAATCCCGGTCATTCGTCAGCAAGGTCGAAATCTTCGAGCGCCGATTGGACTTCGTGCAACTCGTTGACTGGTCGAGAGCACTTGAGCTCGATGAACGCAAATTCTTGGCGGACTTGCTGAAGGAAATTCCCGCCGCCCGGCGCAAGAAGGGATGACCGTTGCGGGGCACGAAGAGACATCCAGTCCCCACATGAAAGCCCGGAAGCGGAAGTTCATGTGGCCCAAGGCTGGGCTTGCGCAAACTAAACTCTAGACAGGGAGAGAAGATCAGCATTTCGCCGATCATCGCTCGAATTGGCGCCAAAGGCTTCTAACGCTTGGATCTGCAGCGCGCTAAGCGGGCTGCTCTCGGCCAGCACGCAATCGTCGATGCTGGGGAGCGCGTCGCGATCGGCAATGTTGCTGAGGGTGGGGCCAACGTCGCGCAATAATCCATCGTGCATGCCGTAAACCCAGCCATGCACGTGCAGTGTTTGGCCCCGCGCCCAAGCGTTCTCGACCGACGGGATGGCGGCCACTCGGCGCACTTGCATCTGAACATTGACCTCGCACATACGCGCCGCGCGCGCTCTCGGGTCCTCTATGGCGTCGAACGTGGCGCGGTGTTTGCGGTAGAGCATGACGATCGGCTGAAGCCAATGATCAACAAGGGCTGAGCGTTCCGATCCCAGCGCGCGCTCGACGCCGCCGCATCCGTAGTGACCGCAAACGATGATGTGCTCGACACCAAGCGTCGCGATTCCATATTCCAGAACGGACAGCAGGTTCATGTCGCTGGTGTGCACGATGTTGGCGATATTGCGCTGTACGAAGACAGCGCCCGGATCGAGGCCGAGCACGTCGTTGGCGGTGACGCGGCTGTCAGAACATCCGATCCACAAATAATGCGGGGATTGTTGCTCGGCCATGCGGCGGAAGAAATCCGGATCGGCGCGCGTCTTGCCCTCGGCCCAGGCGACATTGCGATCGAACAAATCGCGCAATGGCATCAGGCGGCCTCGTCAGGAAGAAAGATATTGCCGGGATTCATCAGGTCGCGGGGGTCGAGGGCGCGTTTGATGTCGCGCATCAGCGTGACGGCCTCGCCCAATTCATGGCGCAGTGATTCTCGTTTGCCGAGGCCAACACCGTGCTCGCCCGTACACGTTCCCTCCGCCTCGATCGCTCGCGCCACGAGACGATCATTGAAGCGCTGCGCGGTGATGCGTTCATCGGCGGATTCTGGATCGACCAAGAGGATCACGTGAAAATTGCCGTCGCCGATGTGGCCGAGCACCGCCGCCGGAAAGGGCAGATCGGCAATGTCGCGCTTGGTGGTTTCGATGCAACGCGCAAGCTGACTTATCGGCACGCACACGTCGGTCGACCATGGGCGTGCGCCGGGTCGCAGCGAAAGCGTGGCGAAGCCTGCGTTGTGGCGCGCTTTCCAGAGTTCGTTGCGCGCCTCGGTCTCGATCGCCCACTGAAAGGCGCCCCCGCCGTTTTCGTTGGCGATGGAGCGTGCGCGCTCTGCATAGTAGGCGACCTCCTCGGGTGAGCCATGGAACTCGAGAAAGAGCGTGTCCGCTTCGGCGTAGGCGGTGGAGAAAGCGCGATTGACGGCGCGCATGCTTACGGCATCCAGATATTCGGCGCGCGCCAGCGGAAGGCCGCACTGCACCGCGTCGATCGCTGTGGAGGCGGCGCCGAAGGGAGATTTGAAGGCGCACACGGCGGCGCTGGTTGCTTCGGGCGCCGCGTGCAGGCGTAGTGTTACGTCTGCGATGACGCCCAACGTGCCCTCGCTGCCAACGAACAGATGCGTCAGGTCATAGCCCGCCGAGGATTTGCGCGCGCGCTGGGCGGTGCGAATGACGCGTCCGTCCGGTGTGACCACGGTGAGCGCCATCACGTTCTCGCGCATGCCGCCATAACGCAGCGTCGTTGTGCCGGAGGCGCGCGTGGACGCCATGCCGCCGATGGTGGCGTCAGCGCCTGGATCGACCGGAAAGAAGAGCCCAGTGTGACGCAGATGTTCATTGAGCGCGATGCGCGTGAGGCCCGCCTCGACGGTGCAATCTTGATCTTCTGGACTGAGCCGCAGAACGCGCTTCATGGCGGAGACATCCATGCATACGCCCCCGCGCGGCGCGCCCACGTGGCACTCAAGCGAAGTGCCCGCGCCAAAGGGTATGATCGGCGCGCCATGGGCTGCGCAGGCGCGCACGATTTTGTCGAGGCTTTCGACGCTGGCCACGGCTTGCGGCGGCAGTGGGGGTAGATGCATCCCGCCGCCGGCATGCTGATCGCAGATGGCGGCGGCGGTGCTGAAACGCGGACCGAGCAATTCTCGCAATTCCGATTGCAGCGAGTCTGAGAGCGGAATCATGGGAGCATCACCTCGATGAGGGAAGGGCCTGGGGCGGCGAAGCTGCGCTCTAACGCCGCGACAAGGGCCTGCGGCGAGGCCACGCGCTGCGCGGGTACGCCGAAGCCCGTCGCAATGGCGCAGAAATCGATCGATGGATGGCGCAGGTCGAAGAGCGAGTTGGCCGCGTCCGAGAGCGTGTTGACGCCGGCGCGCATCATCTCAAGCCGCAAGATGGCGTAGGCGCCATTGTTCAAGATCACATTGGTGACGTTCAAGCGCTCGCGTGCTTGCGTCCACAAGGCTTGGATCGTGTAAAGCGCGCTGCCGTCTGCTTCGAGCGCGAGCGCGCGCCGGTCCGGGCAGGCGATGGCGGCGCCGGTGGCCAGCGGCAGTCCTTGGCCGATCGAACCGCCCGTAAGCGTGAGCCAATCATGTGGCGGCGCGGTGGCGCAGGCGTCGTAGCAGAAGAGGCCGGCCGTATTGGATTCATCGCAGACGATGGCGTTGTTGGGCAGCGTCGCCGCGATGCATTGCGCAAGCGACATCGGATCAAGTGCGCCCTCTGAGTCTGGTTTCGGCGGCGGCTCTGCATGACGCGAGGCAAGCTCGGGCGCGTTCAGCAGATCGGTAAGAGCGAGCAGCGCCGTCTCTGGATTGGCGCCGGCCGCCGCGAGTTCAATTACGCGTGCGCCGTCTGGCGCGAGACGCAAGGGTCGTCCCGGTAGTGCGAAGAACGCCACTGGATAAGCGGCGCCGGCAAGGATCAGGGTATCGATGTGTGCCAGCGTGGCCGCCGCCATTTCGCTGAGATAGGGCAAGCGCTTTAAGTCTGCACCGGCGCCCTCTCGACGTACGCGTGCGGGGAAGGTCTCGATCAGCGCCAGCGCGCCGGTTGCCGCCGCGATGCGCTGTGCTGCGTCGCAGGCGCTAGCGGTGAGGTGGCGCCCGCCCAGCAAGAGCAGGGTGCGCGGGCCAAGGGCGCGCGCCGCGGATTCCACCCACACGCCATTTTGAGGCTCAATGTCCGCTACGGGCGAAGGCACATCCGGCTCGTCGTCGCTCCAGGCTACGTCCGCTGGTAGGATGATTGTCGCCGGACCCAATCGCTTCGCTGCGGCGATCGCATCGCGTCCGCAGCGCACTAAGTCCTTGGCCGACCCGGCCGTCTCAAGCCATGCGGACACAGGTCGCGCGATCGCGGCAATGTCGCTGGCGAGCGGTGGGTCGTTGGCGCGGTGGTAGGTCGCGTGTTCGCCGACGAGTGAGACGATGGGCGTGCGCGCGCGATAGGCGTTGTGCAGATTGGCAAAGCCGTTGCCGAGGCCTGGACCTAAGTGCAGCAGCGTAAGCGCCAGCGTTTGTGTCATGCGGCCGTACCCGTCTGCCGCCCCCGTGGCGACGCCTTCGAACAAGCAAAGCACTGGGCGAATGGAAGGTGCTGCATCGAGCGCGGCGACGAGGTGCATCTCCGAAGTGCCGGGATTGGCGAAGCAGGCGCGCACGCCTTCTTGCGCCGCCAATTCGAGCAATCTTTGCGCTGCCTTCATGTGTCTCTCCCTGGGGCGCTCTTAATGGCGCAAACTCGCCTCGACGAGGCGGCGCGCGCCTGGTGCAAGGTTCATCAGACGCAAGCCCGCCGTGCGTGCGACCCGCGCAAATGGTCGTTCGTCGCTGTAGAGCTGCGCAATCGCATTGGTGGCGGCGTAAAGGGGAAGCGTGGCGCGGCGATGCCCGCGCTCATACCGTGCTAAGCCTCGCGGGTCGGCGATGTCGCGGCCTGCCTTCAACGCGCGCATGATTTCGTCTCCGAGCGCGTAGGCGCTGCGAAGACCAAAATTGAAGCCATGCGCCGTGACAGGGTGCATGCCGACGGCGGCGTCGCCGATGAGAGCGAAGCGGCGCCCGACGAAGCGGCTGGCATAGACGGCCACCAGCGGATAGGCGTGGCGCCTGCTTGTGAGCGTGATTTCGCCCCAGCGCGCTTGGGTGCGCCGCTCGACATCGCGCGCGAAATCCACGTCAGATAGCGCCATCACGCTTTGCATGGCGTGGGCGCTGAGCGTCAGCACAAAGGACGACTGATCGCCACGGAGCGGCAGCATGGCGACCGTCTGACCGTGGCCGAACCATTCAGTGGCGACGCCGTTCTGCGGCTGGGCATGCTGTACGCGGCACACCAGCATGGTGCGGCCAAAGTCGAGCATGTGCGCGCTGATGCCCTGGCCCTTCCTGAGCAAGGAAAAACGCGTATCGGCGGCGACGACCATTTTACCACGGATGATGGCGCCGTCCGCGAGACGCACCTGCGCGCCCTTCGCGTCAATCGCGTCAAGTGTCGCCGCGCGGCCGGTGTGAAAGTCGCAATTCTCTTGGCCGGCGATCGTGTGAAACAAGGCGCGCCGGATGGCGGAATTTGGCGCAAGGGCACCAAGCGCGTTTCCGGGTTGATCGGCAAAGCTCAGCACGTAGGGCGATTGGCCGTTCAGTACCTCCGCGCGCGTAAGTGGGGCGACCTCTGCTTCCGCCAGACGCTCCCAGGCGCCAAGTTGCTTCAGGCGTGCAATCGAGGTTTGCGTGAGTGCGATTTCGCGTCCGTCATAGGCTGGCGCCGCCAGCGTGGCTTTTGACTCACCGTCGATCAAGGCGATCCGCAAGGGCGCTTGTGCGAGACGCGCCGCCAGGCTCTGGCCGGCCGGCCCGGCGCCGACGATGATGAGATCATACTCATTCATGGCTTTCTCATACCGTTCGAGGTCGCGCTGGTTTTGAGATGGCGCAAGATGATTTCACCGGGAGATTGTCACGCGGCGGCGCAGCAAGAGCGGCGCATAGACAGCGACGAACCAAACGAACGCGCCGCTCCACGCGAACGCTGATGCGGCGAGCATGGGCGCGTACATGTCAGGGAAAAACGGGGAGACGACGCGCAAGGCAGCGCCCAGATTGACCAGCCAATAAATGGCGCTGATGCGCGGGCCGGCCGTGAGCGGCTGGCCAGTGTGCCCCAAGCTGGCGCGCGTCATGACCGCAAGCGTCATGACGCCGAAGGCGCCGGCGGTTAGGGCGTGCAGCCCGCTCGCCGCAGGCACGACGCCAAGCGGCAAAATAGCCATGCCGCTCAACAGCAAGCCCAGGCAGAGCCAGAGATAGCCCACATGCAGCACGAGCACCAAGGGTTCAGCGTGCGTGCGCCAGCCTTGCCAGCGCGCAAGCCGCGCCAAATGAAGCACGCCCGCCAGTGTGAGCATGAGCCCTGTAGCAAAGTGCGTCGGCATCGCCGCCCAGAGGCTAAGTGCGATGGCCGCCACGCCAAGCGCAATCGCATCAAACCGCGATGACGCTACGGGCTCGGGCGCCATACGCTGTTTGGCCATCCAATTGCGGGTAAAACTCGGCACGATGCGTCCGCCGATCAGCGCCACCAACATCGAGACCACGCCAATGCCGATGCGCTCGCCAAGGAGCGCCAAATCAGGATCGAATGACCCCAGATGTGAGAGCAGGTTGGCGGTTGCGAGCACGCAGAGGAGCGCTAGCACCGGGATGTTACGCACATTGCGCCCAGCGATAATCTCACGCGCGATCACCAGCGCGAACACAAACAGAAACGATGCGTCGAATACGGGCGCCAAAGCGAAGTCAGGCGCCAGCATGGCGACACGGCCCGCGCACCAGAGCGTAACCAGCCCCATGAGCGGCGCGCCCGTGACTGGCAGCCTTCCGGTCCAATTCGGCACGGCTGTCAGCAAGAAGCCGGCAATCACGCCGCTCAAATAGCCGAACACCATTTCGTGGGCGTGCCAGTCGCGATTGAAATGCTCCGCAGGCAGCCAGCCGCTAAACGCCGCCACCCAAATCGGAACGGCGATCGCCGCCCACAAAGCCGCGAGCAGAAAGAACGGGCGAAAGCCCATGCTGAAGAGAGCCGGCCCTTGATAGGTGCGATAGCGTTCCGCGGTGCTTGTCATCGCGTCTTAGATTGCCTTTGAATGTTGCGTGCCGGCATTGGCGTAGGCGTCAAACGCGGAGGCGACGAGCCTGCAAAACGCTCGCATATTTGTCGGCACGCGAATGATATCGCCGTTGATCTCGACCAGCCCGTCCAATGCAAGCGGCGCGAGCGCGGTGAGGGAGGCGGTAAAGGCGGCGGCGCCGCCAAACGGCGCAAGATCGACTTCTAAGTCGCACATGAGCGATTCAATAATGGCCTCGCGGCGCGCATCGTCGGCGCTCTGCGTGTGACCGCGCACGGTCGGCAAGCGACCGGACTCCACAACCCGAGCCCACGTTCGCACTGCGGGGATGTTTTGCGCGTAGCCCTCGCGCAGGCGCGAAATCGCGGAGGGACCGAAGCCGATCAGGGCGTCCGCACTGCTTGGAACGTAGCCCTGAAAGTTGCGATGGAGCGTGCGGGCGTGCGCCGCTTTGGCCAGTGGGTCCTCCGGCTTGGCGAAATGGTCCAAGCCGATGCTCTCGTAGCCGAGATCGCACAAAAGGGTGCGCGCGAGCTCCGCCTGTTCGAAGCGCGCCTCAGCATCTGGCAAGGCGTCGGCGTCGATCAGGCGCTGGCGGCGCTTGAACCAAGGCACATGCGCGTAGCCGAACAGAGCGATGCGATTGGGCGCCAAGTCTGCCGCAAGACGGATCGTGTGGGCGACATCCTGAACGGTTTGATGGGGCAAACCATACATGAGATCGAAGCTGAGGTCCGTGATGCCCGCCCCACGGAGTATAGCGACGGCTTCAGCGACCTGCGCCTGCGGCTGAACCCGGCCCATCGCCATTTGCACATGCGGGTTGAGGTCCTGAACGCCGAGCGAGACGCGATTAACGCCCGCTTGAATATAGCTGGCCGCCAGCGCGCGCGTGATATGACGGGGATCAAGTTCAATAGCGTGTGACAAGTTCGGCGCCAGATCGAACCAAAAATCCAGATGATGCTGCAACCGCAGAAATTCATCCGGAGAAAGGATGTTTGGCGTACCACCGCCCCAATGGATCTCGCTCACATTGTGCGAGCCGATCGCGGAGGCGACGAGATCAATCTCGGTCATCAGCGTCGTGACGAAATCGGGAATGTCGCCACCGCGCGTGAGGTAGGTATTGCAGCCGCAATACCAGCAGAGCTGCTTGCAATAGGGGATGTGCAAGTAAAGCGAGAGAGCGGCTCTCTCAGGCAAGGCGCCAAGCCAGGACTGATAGAGCGCGCCATCGACATCCGCGCTGAAATGTGGCGCGCTGGGATATGAGGTGTAACGCGGCGCTTGACGTTCCGCGTAGGGGAGGAGATGCGGATCCATAGTAGTGATCATCACGCGGGATGGCGCGGAGACGATTGACGTTGGTCAAGCGCCGATGCGGCGCAAGCGCACAGAAGTAGTCAGAGGTAGATCAAGTCGACGAGCGCGCTCTCCGGCGCCGCCGGTGCGTCCGACGCACGTACGATCAACGCATTGGCGCCTGCGAATACAGAGATCAGCGATGAATCCTGATTGTGTGGCGCGCGCGCCCAGAGCTGTCCGCTGGCGTCAGCTTCGACATGCGCGCGCAGATAAGTCGCGCGTGGACCGTTTGTCGCCAGAGGCGTCCGGGTGCGTGCGCTTGTGGCGCGCATCGACGCTGTCGGATCGCGTCCGCAAAGCTGGTCGAGGAGCGGCCGCAAGAACAAGCGGGCGCAGACAAAGGCGGACGCCGGATTGCCCGGCAGCCCGAGCACGAGCTTTTCGCCAATGCGCGCAAACCAGGTCGGCTTTCCGGGTCGCAGCGCGACCTTCTCAAACAGGAATTCCGCGCCAAGCCGCCGCAAAGCAGGGCGCGCGTGATCATGGTCGCCCACCGAGGCGCCGCCGACGATGATCGTAAGATCGTGCGTATCGATGGATTGTCCGACGGACGTGGCGATTGCGCTGGCGTCGTCGCGGAACGGAGCGCGCGTGTCGGCGCCGGCGCCCCAGCTTTCGGCAAGAGCAGCGATGCCGTAACTCATGGAGTCAAAGATTTGGTCAGGCGCCGGGAGCGTGCCTGGAGGGACTATCTCATTGCCGCCGCTCAAGACAGCCACCTTCGGCGCGCGCGCGACCTGGAGCGACGCGCGTCCAGCCGCCGCCGCCAGCGCAATGGCGGCGGCGTCCATGAGACGGCCGGTGCGGAGCAGTACGTCGCCGATTTCGAAATCCACACCGGCATCGCGTACGTGGCGCCCTGCTGCGATTGGCGGCGATGTTACCTGATCGCCGTCGCGAACAGCGTCCTCTTGGATCAGCACACAATCGGCGCCATCCGGAAGCGGCGCCCCAGTAAAGATGCGCGCGCATTCGCCGGGGTTGAGCGCGCGATCAAGTGCGCGGCCGGCGCTGGTTTCGCCGATCATGCGCAAGACGCCCGGTGTGTCTGCGGCGCGGAGGGCATAGCCGTCCATCGCCGAGGCGCGAAACGGTGGTTGGGCGCGGGCGGCGACAATATCTTCGCGGAGCGTTCGTCCGCGCGCCGATCGTAAGGGAACTTGTTCGGTCTCCACCGGATTGGCGGCGGCGAGCATGAGGGCTTGGGCTTGGGCTACGCCAATCATGATGCGTCGCGCACGTAAGAGCCGCTGGCGCCGCCGTGCTTTTCGATCAAGCCGACGCCTTCGATGACCATGCCGCGATCGATCGCCTTGAGCATGTCGTAGAGCGTGAGGCACGCGACCGAAACCGCGGTGAGCGCTTCCATCTCAACGCCGGTTTGACCGGTTGTTCTCGCGCGGGCCGTCACAAGAAAGCCTGGCGCCTTCTCATCTGGCGCTACGTCGACCTTCAGGCTCGAAAGCGCGATGGGGTGGCACAGCGGGATGAGGTCTGCGGTGCGTTTGCCTGCCATGACGCCGGCGATTTCGGCGATCGCGCGGACATCGCCCTTAGGCGTGTCGCCACTCATGGCGCGCTGCAAGGTCGCGTTCGCCATGCGGATGTGACCTTGTGCGACAGCCTCGCGCACAGTGGCGGGCTTGTCGCCGACATCGACCATGCGCGCACGGCCTTCGGCATCAAGGTGGGTGAGGCGGTCGTTCATCGTCATCGTTCCAGCAGGCGTGGCATGATCTCGACCATGTTGCAGGGCGTGTGGCGGCTATCCAATTGCCAGCGGATGATCTTCTCCCAACCATCGCGGCAGGCGCCGTTAGAGCCGGGGAGAGCAAAGATGAATTTTCCTTTGGCCACACCAGCGCACGCCCGCGACTGGAGCGTGGAGAGGCCGACGCCTTGATAGCTCAGCATGTGCCAGATGACTGAAAACCCATCGATCTCTTTCTCGAAGAGGGGGCGTAGCGCCTCTGGTGTGACATCGCGCCCGGTGAGGCCCGTGCCGCCTGTGGAGACGATCACATCGATGTGCGGGTCTTGGAGCCAGGCGCTTACCTGGGCGCGAATTTCACCGACATCGTCGCGCACCAACGCGCGCGCGCCTATGCGGTGTCCATCGCGCTGCGCGAGTTCGGCCAGCAACGCGCCTGAGGTGTCGCTTTCGATATCGCGTGTATCGGAAATCGTCAGGACGGCGACATGCACCGGCTTGAAGGGAAGGTTTTCATCAATGCGGCAAGCGTGCGGGCTCATGCGCCATGCTCCTGACGGCGTGCGTAATCTTCGTTTGTGGGTTCGATCCAGCGCGCGCCGTCCGGTCCAGATTCGCGTTTCCAGAGCGGCGCGTCGGTCTTGAGATAATCCATCATTTCTTCAACGGCGGCGAAGGTGTTGGCGCGATGGGCGCTCTGCGCCGCGACAAGCACAATCGCTTCACCCGCGGGAATAATTCCGACCCGGTGGATGACCAGGAGTGCATCAAGCGCGTGCTTGGCGCCCACCTGCTGGGCGAGCCGCTCGATCTCACCTTCGGTGAAGCCAGGATAGTGCTCCAGCTCAAGTGCGGTCACAGAGCTCTCGCCCGCGTGGCCCCGGCAATAGCCGACGAAGCTCGCTAATGCGCCACATTGATCGCTTCGCACTGCAGCGAAGCGCGCGACCTCGTGGGCGGGCGCGAATGGTTCGGCGGTGACGACAACATGCATCATGCGATGAGCGCCGCCGCGGCAATGCCGAGCACGAGTCCGAGAACGCGCAGGACGCCCGCTTGGTTTAAGCCCCTCAGGCTCCACGTTGTGCCGATCAAGGCGCCAATGCTCGCTGCGCCGACAAGCCAAGGCAGAAAACTGGGCAGAGTCGCAAACAAAGACGCGCGACCGGCAAGACCCGCCAGCGAATTAACAACGATGAAACATGCGGCGATGCCAGTGGCGCGTTGGGGATCGGCCCATCCGGCGAACACAAGCAGCGGCGAGAGATAGACGCCCCCGCCAATGCCGGTGAGGCCGGCGAGCGCGCCTAGAGCGGCGCCGACGGGGAGCGCGACGAGCGGTGATGGCGGCGCACTCGGCTTGACGGCGTCAATCTGGGGCCAGACGAGATAGCGCAAAGCCGCCGCGGCGAGGGCGAACGCGAGCAGTGGGCGATAGATGTGCTCCGGCACATCAATGCGTCCGGCAAGAAATGCGGCCGGTATGGCTGCAATTGCGAACGGCCAGAAGACGCGCCAGTCAAAGCGGCCGGCGCGGATGAAGCGGAATGCGCCGAGGCCGGCTACAACGATATTGAGGACGAGCGCGGCTGGTCGCACGTCGTCAGGCGCCAGGCCCGCTAACGCCATGAGCGCGATATAGGCGGAGGCGCCGCCGTGACCGACGGAGGAATAGAGGGCCGCCGCCGACGCTATGGCCAGGGCGAGATAGAGGATCATGCTCTCGCCCATGGCTCAGCCTCCGCTCAGCGGTGACATAAAGGCGATTTCACGCGCATCGCGCACGGAGGCCAGTTCGTTGAGGCAGAAGCTCTGATCGACCGCGACGCGGACGCCGCGCGCGGCGATGGCGTCACCCAGTTCGGGATCGTCCGCACTGAGCAGGGCGCGCAAATCCGTGACCGTAGCGACGGTATCGGGTATTTCCAAATCGCGCTCGGCATAGCCGGCAAGGTCGCGGAGGCGACCGAAGAACAAGATGCGCGTCATCCGCCCGTCACCGACATATGGCGCTCCGTCGCCGGCGTCCGCAGACGTTCAATCTGGAAATCATGCCCCTTGGGGCGCAGAGCGATCGCGGCGTCGATCGCGGCCTGCAGTGAAACGTCGGAGGCGTCGTCGCGGAGCGGCGCACGCAAATCCGCCGCTGTTTCGTGGCCGAGGCAAAGATAGAGCCGTCCCGTACAAGTCAGACGGACCCGCGAACATCCCTCGCAAAAATTGTGCGTGAGTGGGGTGATGAACCCCAAGCGGCCGCCTGTTTCTTCGACGCGGACGTAGCGCGCCGGGCCGCCCGTGCGATCCGGCAAGTCGGTGAGGCGCCAATAGGAGGCGAGATCTTCGCGCACACGTGCAAGCGAGAGGAATTGGTCGGTACGATCTTCGTCGATCTCGCCGAGCGGCATGGTTTCGATCAAGGTGATGTCGTGGCCCCGCGCGTGGGCCCATTGGATGAGGTCCGGAATTTCATGCGCGTTGTCGTGCTTAAGCGCGACCGTGTTGATCTTGACCTTCAGCCCCGCCGCGACCGCGGCTTCGATACCGCCGAGCACGTCGCCGAGGCGATCGCGCCGGGCAATGCGGGCGAATGTCTCGCGATCGAATGAGTCGACCGACACGTTCACGCGCTTGACGCCGATGCGCGCCAAGTCTTGTGCGAAGTCAGCAAGTTGAACGCCATTCGTGGTGAGCGTGATTTCATCAAGCCCTTGGCCCAGATGACGCGACACCGCTTCAAGAAGGTCCAAAAAGCCGCGCCGAACCAAGGGCTCGCCGCCGGTAAAGCGGAGTCGTCGCACCCCACGCGCGACAAAGGCGGCGCACAGCCGATCAAGCTCGTCAATCGAAAGCAGATCCTTGCGCGGAAGAAAGCGCATGCGCTCGCTCATGCAATAGATGCAGCGCAGGTCACAACGATCCGTCACTGAAACGCGCAGATAGGAGATCGTGCGCCCGAAGGGATCGACAAGCGGCCTCATGCTGCGCGCTCCAGCGCCTCAAGTGCATCGCGTGTGTTGGCGTTGGCAAACGCGCGCACATCTTTGAAGTGAACGCGTCGGGCCCGATGGTCAGCGAGGAGCGCACGTACCGGAGGATGTCGACCGTCGACAAATTCCGCAGCAATGTAGTCGGCCATCTCGACACGCCACACCGCGCAAAGCGGGTGTTCGCCCGCGTCTGTCACGGCGAACGCAGCCGGCGCATTTCCGATAGACGCCAGCAACACGGGGAAGAGATCCGGCGGCAGCAAAGGGGCGTCGCAGGGTGCGGTCGCCAGCACTTTGAAATTGGCGGTCTTCGCCCAAGCTAGGCCGGCGGCGATGCCGGCAAGCGGACCGGCCGGCGCATCGGGCTCATCGTGCAAGATCTCAAGGTCAAGTGATTGCGCATGGGCTGCTGTTGGCGAATTGGGACGAGCACTTACCGCGCATGCGGCGAGGGCGCTGAAGCGCGTGAGCACTGCATCCATCATCAAGCGGCCGCCAAAGGGCGCAACGGCTTTTTCGGCCCCAAAGCGGCTGGAGCGTCCGCCCGCGAGCAGGAGTCCGCCCGTGCTGAGAGAAAGAGGGCAAAGCCTATCCATGTCGTTTGGCCGCCTCAGCCCCAGGGCCGGTGGTTTTGTACCATTCCGACGACCAGATCTCGGCGTCGGCGTCGGCAATGATGTCGCCGATGCGCGGGGCGTGATTGTCAATCAAAGGATCAGGCTTGGCCAAGGCCTCAAGCGCGCCAATATTGCCGAGCGTGACAACGGCGCCGTGGACGCTGACGCCATGACGCTGCAGCGCGGCGAACGCGCGCGAGAGATTTTCCGGCGTCATGCCAAGCAGCGAAGCAAGAATGCGTTTCTCGTGATGCAGACGGACCACGCCGCCTGAATTGTCGGCCGCGCGGAGCTGCAGCAGATAGTTCGCGAGACGCTCCGTGCTGTTGCGGAGCTTGTGGTTCTTGATGTTGCGAACCAACCCCCGATAGCATCCCGCCAAATCGCGCGAGACGGCCATCGCGAATCGCGGGTCGAGGCGCATCGCGGTGCGGATCGCATCGCCGGGGATCATGAGGATTTCGCAGCGATCAAGTGTGCGCGCCGACATCAGCGCTTCAGCGTCGAGCACAACGGCCGCAAGGATAAAGGTTGAGACCGGACGCAAGATCGCCAACGTCGTCTCGCGGTCATTCCAAGTGCCGTGCAGTTCGACTTGGCCATCGAGCAGTACGTAAAGAAAATCAACCGGATCGCCCTCGAGCAGCAGCATCGTATTGGCGGGGAAGCGCTGCAAATGCGCGCCAGCGGTTGCGACGCGCAGCGTCTCCGGCGCCGCATCAGCGAAGAGCGGCAAGCCCTTTACGCGTTCGACATCGCTTGTGCGCACGCCTCAACCTCCCGAGTGCAGCGTGGCAAGTGATGACGCAGATCATGCAATCGCGAATTGATGGAAATCAAGTCTGCGTACTTTGTCGCGTATCCTGCGGACTTGGCTTGATATTTTTCGCGATAGAGCCCCGACAATGATCAAGTGAAAAGGTCAGCGCTGGAAAAATCTCTGTAGGAAGGCGGGACGCTTGATCCACATCAAACGCTTCCGATCCAATTTGCCTCTTTCTGCATGCGCATCACCACGCGTGCAGGGGCCGAATTCATGGTGGGACAAGACGTAAGAGAAAGCGCGGGCGCTGGCGGGGCCTTGTGGCTGAGCACGCTCGCTTTCACCGCCAGCTTTGCAGTATGGACAATCTTCTCGATTATCGGCGTGCAGATCGAGCAAGATCTCGGACTTACCGAAACGCAGTTCGGACTACTGATCGGTACGCCCATTCTGACGGGCTCGATCATTCGGCTATTTCTGGGTGTCTGGACTGATCAATATGGCGGCCGGGTCGTCTTTCCGCTGGTGATGCTCGCTGCGGCGCTCGCCACCTTTCTGCTCTCCTACGCTCAAACCTACCCACAATTCCTGATCGCCGCGCTTGGCGTGGGCATCGCGGGCGGCACGTTCGCGGTAGGCGTAACGTACGTTTCGAAGTTTTATGCATCGGCCAAGCAAGGGACGGCGCTTGGCATCTTCGGCGCCGGCAATGTCGGCGCTGCGGTCACGAAATTTCTCGCACCGTTCGTGTTGCTGGCCATGGGCTGGCAGGCTGTGGCCCAGATTTGGGCCGCTGGGCTTGTTGCGATCGCCGCGCTCTTCTTCTTGTTTACGAAGGACGATCCCGAACTTGCCGCACGCCGCGCCAAGGGCGTGAAGCCGCGCAGCATGGCCGAGCAATTCGCACCGCTGAAAAACGTCCAGGTCTGGCGCTTCTCGCTCTATTATTTCTTTGTGTTCGGCGCGTTCGTTGCGTTGGCCCTGTGGCTGCCGCGCTATCTCGTTGGCGTTTATCACCTTGACCTAAAGACAGCCGGCATGGTCGCGGCGGCATTCTCCGTGCCGGCTTCGCTCTTCCGTGTTTATGGCGGCGTGCTTTCAGACAAAGTCGGCGCGCGGCAGGTCATGTATTGGACCTTTCTGGTTGGAATCGCGACGACGTTTCTGCTTTCCTATCCGCCCACGAGCTATGTCATCGACGGCATCGAGGGGCCAATCGCCTTCAGACTCGAGACCGGCCTCGTTGCGTTCACGGTGCTGGTGTTTGTGCTCGGTTTCTTCATGAGCCTGGGCAAGGCCGCGGTCTTCAAACACATTCCGGTCTATTATCCGAAAGACATGGGCTCGGTCGGCGGTCTGGTCGGCATGATCGGCGGGCTTGGCGGCTTTGTTCTGCCGATCGCGTTCGGTGTGCTGAATGATCTTACCGGTATCTGGACCAGTTGCTTCATGCTGCTGTTCTTTATCGTGTCGGGTTCGCTGCTCTGGATGCACTTTGCGATCCGTCAGATGGAGCGCGAGGCGGTCGGCAAGCAACTCGAGAGTCTGCCGCAATTCCCGGAAATGCAGCCGATCCACGAGCCGGCCAAGCACAAGCCGACGGCGCCGGGTCTCATCGCCGACTGGCGTCCCGAGGATCCGGTGTTCTGGAACGAGAGCGGGCGCAAGATCGCCAGCCGCAATCTCTGGCTCTCGATCCCGTCGCTGTTCTTGTCGTTCGCCGTGTGGATGGTGTGGTCCGTGGTTGTGGCGAAGCTGCCATTGATTGGCTTCGATTACTCAACCGATCAACTCTTCTGGCTCGCCGCGCTGCCCGGCCTTTCGGGCGCGACGCTGCGCATTTTCTATTCCTTTATGGTGCCAGTGTTCGGCGGTCGCCTGTGGACGACGTTGACAACTTGGTCCTTGCTGGCGCCGGCGCTTGGCATCGGCTTTGCCGTGCAAAACCCGGAAACGCCGTACTGGATCATGCTGGGCCTCGCGCTCCTGTGCGGCCTGGGTGGTGGGAATTTCGCAAGCTCGATGTCAAACATCGGCTTCTTCTTCCCCCGCAATGAAAAGGGCAATGCGCTCGCGCTAAATGCCGGTCTCGGCAATCTAGGCGTCAGTGCGATGCAATTCTTGGTGCCGATCGCCATTACCATGGCTGTGTTCGGCAGCTTTGGCGGGGCGGGCCAGGCGACCAGCGCCGGCGACACTTTGTTCATGCAGAACGCCGGCTTCATCTGGGTCCCGTTCATTGTCGCGTCGGCCTTCATGGCGTGGTTCGGCATGAACGATCTCTCGACCGCGAAGGCGTCATTCGCCGAGCAATCGGTAATTTTCACACGCAAGCAGAACTGGATCATGTGCTGGCTCTACACGGGCACATTCGGTTCGTTCATCGGCTTCTCTGCCGCGTTCCCGTTGCTGACCAGCACACAATTCCCAGAGGTAAACGTGTTGCAGATCGCCTTCCTCGGCCCGCTGGTTGGCGCGCTTTCGCGCTCGTTCACGGGTTGGGTCGCTGATCGCTTCGGCGGGGCGCGCGTCACGCTTGCAGTGTTCGCGCTGATGATGCTGGGCACGATCGGTGTGATCTATTTCCTGGGCGCGAAGGATCAGCCTGGCGCCTTCACCGGTTTCTTCGCCTGTTTCATGCTGCTGTTCTTCGCCAGTGGCGTGGGCAATGCGTCGACCTTCCAGATGATCCCCGCGATCATGCGCAAGGAGATCGCGCGTCTGTCACCCCAAACCCCCGCGCCGGATCAATTGAAGCAAGCCGAGAAGGAATCGGCGGCGATCACAGGCTTCACTTCGGCGATCGCCGCCTATGGGGCCTTCTTTATTCCAAAGAGCTTCGGGTTCTCGATTGCGGAGACGGGCAGCGCCAGCGCCGCGCTCGTCGGCTTCCTGATTTTCTACGTGTCGTGCCTGGCCATCACTTGGTTCGTCTATGCGCGACCGGGCGGGCTCCTATTCGATGTCGAAAACAAACGCGGCGCGCCGTCCGATGCGGCGAAAGCAGCGAGCTAAGAGGGGAAGAGCATGAGCCACACTTTAGACCGCCTGGCCTTCTTCACGCGCAAGACAGAGCTCTATTCCAAGGGTCACGGCGTCATGAACGACGAGGATCGTTCATGGGAGGAGGCGTATCGACGCCGCTGGCAGCACGACAAGATCGTGCGCTCCACGCACGGCGTGAATTGCACCGGATCGTGTTCCTGGAAGATTTACGTCAAGGGCGGCATCGTCACTTGGGAAACGCAGCAGACCGATTATCCGCGTACGCGTCCCGATCTGCCGAACCACGAACCGCGCGGCTGCGCGCGGGGCGCGTCGTATTCGTGGTATCTCTATTCGGGCAATCGGGTGAAGTACCCGCTCGTGCGCGGGCGTTTGCTGAAATTGTGGCGCGAGGCGCGCAAATCCAAATCGCCGGTGCAGGCCTGGGCTTCGATCGTCGAAGACAAAAAAAAACGCAAGCACTACACGGCGCTGCGCGGCGGCGGCGGCCTTGTGCGCTCGACATGGGATGAGGTCACTGAACTCATCGGCGCCGCGAACGCTTACACTGTGAAGAAGCACGGACCGGATCGCGTATTCGGCTTTTCGCCAATCCCAGCGATGTCAATGATCTCGTATGCCGCCGGCGCGCGCTATCTGCAGCTGCTCGGCGGCGTCTGCGGCTCGTTCTACGATTGGTATTGCGATCTGCCGCCGGCGAGCCCCCAAACCTGGGGCGAACAAACTGACGTCCCTGAATCGGCGGATTGGTACAATTCGGGATTCATCCTGGTGTGGGGCTCAAACGTCCCGCAGACGCGCACGCCCGACGCGCACTTCTATACCGAGGTGCGCTACAAGGGCGCGAAGTCCGTCGTCATTTGTCCGGACTATTCGGAAGCCTCGAAATTCGCCGATCTCTGGATTTCAGTGAAGCAAGGCACGGACGCGGCGTTGGCGATGGCGATGGGCCACGTTGTGCTCACTGAGTTCCATCGCGACCGCGAGGTGCCGTACTTCAAGGATTACGTGCGCCGCTACACCGACATGCCGCTTCTGGTGCGGCTGGTGAAACAGGGCGACCGCTACGTGCCGGAGCGCTTGCTGCGTGCGTCGGATTTCGCCGACGGCTTGGGCCAAGCCAACAATCCGGACTGGAAGACTGTTGGCATTGATGAGTCCAGCGGCGCGCCAGTCGTACCGACGGGCTCGATCGGCTTCCGTTGGGGCGAGCAGGGCAAGTGGAACCTTGAAGAGAAGGACGCCAACAACGCCGACGTCAAATTGCGGGTGGGCATGAAAGGCGCGCACGATGATGTCGCGGAGGTGCTGTTTCCGTACTTCGCCAACACGGCGTCGAACGGATTTGCTTCCACCGATCACCCCGACACCTTGATGCGCCGCGTACCGGTGAAGCGCATGACGCTGAAGGACGGTGAGACTCTGATCGCCTCTGTCTATGATCTCTTCATGGCCAATTATGGCGTTGATCAAGGCTTCGGCGGCGAGCACATGCCAGCGAGCTACGACGACATGGAACCGTACACGCCGGCTTGGGCCGAGCAGGTCACCACCGTACCGCGCGACCAAATCATCGCCGTGGCGCGCGGCTTCGCCGCCAATGCCGAAAAGACGAATGGCAAGTCGATGGTGATCATCGGTGCGGCGATGAACCATTGGTATCATATGGACATGAATTATCGCGGGGTGATCAATCTCCTCGCGATGTGCGGCTGCATCGGCCAATCCGGCGGCGGCTGGTCGCATTATGTGGGTCAGGAAAAGCTGCGCCCGCAAACGGGCTGGGCGCCGCTCGCGTTCGCGCTCGATTGGATCAGGCCGCCCCGGCAGCAGAATTCCACCAGCTTCTTCTACGCGCACACTGATCAATGGCGCTATGAGACGCTCGACGTGAAGGAAATCCTCTCGCCCACGGCGCCGGAAGGCGATTGGGGTCAGACCTTTATTGACTACAACGCCAAGGCCGAGCGCATGGGCTGGCTGCCCTCGGCGCCGGCGCTCAAGTCCAACTCGCTCGATGTGGCCAAGGCGGCGGAGAAATCCGGCGGTGACGCGCGCGAATATGTGGCGCGTGAGCTTGCCTCGAAACGGCTCGAAATGAGCTGCATGGACCCCGACCACCCCGACAATTGGCCGCGCAATATGTTCGTGTGGCGCTCCAATCTGCTGGGCTCCTCTGGCAAGGGCCATGAATATTTCTTGAAGCATCTGCTCGGCACGTCGAACGGCGTGCTTGGCAAGGATCTTGGCGACACCGGGCGCCGCAAACCCGTTGACGTGAAATGGCGCGATGAAGCGCCAGAGGGAAAGCTCGATCTCCTCGTCACCATCGATTTCCGCATGTCCACGACGGCCGTTTACAGTGACATCGTGCTGCCGACCGCGACCTGGTACGAAAAGAACGATCTCAACACGTCGGACATGCACCCCTTCATCCACCCGCTGACCGCCGCCGTGGATCCAGTATGGGAGGCAAAGCCGGATTGGGAAATCTTCAAGGCGATCGCAAAGGCGTTCTCCGATGTCTGCCCCGAAGTGCTGGGCGTCGAGAAGGATGTGGTGCTCACCCCGATCCAGCACGACAGCGCCGCCGAACTGGCGCAGCCGTTTGACGTGCAGGATTGGTGGAAAGGCGAATGCGATCTGGTCCCCGGAAAAACCGGACCACAGATCAGCATCGTCGAGCGCGACTACCCCAATCTCTATCGCCGCTTCACCGCGCTTGGCCCATTGATGACGAAGGTGGGTAATGGCGGCAAAGGCATCGGCTGGAATACCGAGCACGAGGTGGAGCTGCTGAAGCATCTCAATGGCGAGGTGCTGGATGGGCCGACCAAAGGCTTGGCGAAGATCGAAACCGAGATCGACGCTTGCGAGACCATTCTCATGCTGGCGCCGGAGACGAACGGCGAAGTCGCCGTCAAATCCTGGGATTCCCTCGGCAAGCAGACGGGTCGCGATCACACGCATCTGGCTCTGCCCAAGGAAGACGAAAAAATCCGCTTCCGCGATGTCGTCGCCCAGCCGCGCAAGATCATCTCGTCGCCGATTTGGTCAGGCCTTGAGAGCGAGAAGGTCTGCTACAACGCCGGCTACACCAACGTGCATGAGCTGATCCCGTGGCGCACGCTGACGGGTCGCCAGCAGCTCTACCAGGATCACCTCTGGATGCGCGCGTTCGGCGAGCAATTATGTGTTTATAAGCCGCCGGTCGATCTGAAGACGGTCGCGCCACTGCACAACAAGCGCTCGAACGGCGAGTTGGAGATTGTGCTCAACTTCATCACGCCGCACCAGAAATGGGGCATCCACTCGACCTATACCGATAATCTCCTGATGCTGACGCTCAATCGCGGCGGACCAGTGGTTTGGATTTCCGAAAAGGACGCCCAGCGCGCCGGCATCGTCGATAATGATTGGATCGAGGTCTTCAACGCCAATGGTGCGCTCACGGCGCGCGCAGTGGTTTCGCAACGTGTGAAAGAGGGGATGACCCTCATGTATCACGCGCAAGAGAAGATCGTGAACACACCCGGCTCTGAGCTGACCGGTCAACGCGGCGGCATCCACAATTCGGTGACGCGCACGGTGCTGAAGCCCACGCACATGATCGGCGGTTACGCGCAGCTGGCCTATGGCTTCAATTATTACGGCACCGTCGGCGCCAATCGCGACGAGTTCGTCATCATCCGCAAAATGAAGAAGGTCGATTGGCTGGAACAGCCGCTCGCCGCGAAGGGGAGCCGCTGATGAAAGTTCGCGCTCAAATCGGCATGGTGCTCAATCTCGATAAGTGCATCGGCTGCCACACCTGCTCCGTCACCTGCAAGAACGTCTGGACCAGCCGCGAAGGCGTTGAATACGCCTGGTTCAACAACGTCGAAACCAAGCCGGGTGTCGGCTATCCGCGCGAATGGGAAAACCAGAAGCGTTGGAATGGCGGCTGGGAACGGACGCGTGGCGGCAAGCTGCAGCCGAAGATGGGGCCGAAATGGCGTATTCTGGCGAAAATCTTCGCCAACCCCGATCTGCCCGAGATCGACGATTATTACGAGCCGTTCGATTTCGACTACGCGCATCTGCAAACAGCCCCGGAAATGCAGGCGTTTCCAACCGCGCGGCCGCGCTCACAGATCAGCGGCCAGCGCATGGAAAAGATCGAATGGGGTCCCAATTGGGAGGAGATTCTTGGCGGTGAGTTCGAGAAGCGCTCAAAGGACGCCAATTTCGAGAACGTCCAAAAGGATATCTACGGGCAGTTCGAAAACACTTTCATGATGTACCTGCCGCGTCTGTGCGAGCACTGCCTCAATCCAACCTGCGTGGCGGCGTGTCCTTCGGGCGCGATCTACAAGCGCGAGGAAGACGGCATCGTTCTGATCGATCAGGACAAGTGCCGCGGCTGGCGCATGTGCGTGTCGGCGTGCCCCTACAAGAAAATCTATTACAATTGGTCGAGCGGCAAATCCGAGAAGTGCACGTTCTGCTATCCGCGCATCGAAGTCGGGCAGCCGACCGTGTGCTCGGAAACCTGCGTCGGCCGTATTCGCTACCTTGGCGTGATCCTCTATGATGCCGATCGCATCGAGCAGGCGGCGAGCGTCGACGAAAAGGATCTCTACGACGCCCAACTCGGCGTCTTCCTTAATCCGCACGATCCGGCGGTGATCGCACAAGCGCGCGCCGATGGCGTGCCGGAAGCGTGGATCGAGGCGGCGCGTCGCAGCCCGGTCTATAAGATGGCGATGGAGTGGAAGGTCGCCTTCCCGCTCCATCCGGAATATCGCACGCTGCCAATGGTCTGGTACGTACCGCCGCTTTCACCGATCCAATCGGCGGCGGCGATGGGCGCGATCGAGCATGACGGCGTGATGCCGGACGTCCGCTCCTTGCGGATTCCGGTGAAGTACCTCGCCAACATGCTGACGGCTGGTGAAGAGGCGCCGGTCGTCACCGCGCTCGAGCGTATGCTCGCCATGCGCTCCTACATGCGGGCCAAGACGATCGACGGCGTAATCGATCATGGCGTCGCCGAACGCGTCGGGCTGACGGCCGCCGCCATTGACGAGATGTATCAGATCATGGCCATTGCCAATTACGAAGATCGCTTCGTCATCCCCACCACGCATCGCGAAGGCGCCGAAGACGCCTACCAGCTGCGCGGGTCATGCGGCTTCAGCTTCGGCAACCAGGCGTCAGGCGGGCGCACGGAGCTGGGTCTCTTCGGTCCAACGAAGAACAGCAAAGCCAAGAACCCGATGGAGGCGTGAGCATGGCCAATACCTATCGTGCGTTCGCAATCCTGCTGAGCTATCCCACAACCGACAACGCGGCGCTGATGCCGGCGGTGTTGGAAACGCTGGCGGCGGAGAAGATCGCGCCGCGCAAACTCGTGCGCGACCTGACGCCGCTCGCCTTCGAGCTTTCGCGCGACGACCTCTACGAGGCGCAAGCGCGCTACGTCGATTTGTTCGATCGCACCCGTTCGCTTTCGCTGCAGCTCTACGAGCACGTGCACGGGGAAAGCCGCGATCGCGGCCAGGCGATGGTGGAGTTGCTGAACCTCTATTCGGCGCATGGCCTGGAGCTGACCGCAAAGGAATTGCCGGATCACTTGCCGGTGTTCCTGGAGTTTCTCTCAACGCAGCCGCAAGCCGAAGCGGCGGCGCTTCTGGGGCAAGCGGCGCACGTGCTGGAGGCGCTGCGCGAACGTCTGAACAAGCGCCAATCCATCTATGCGCGTGTGTTCGATGTGCTGGTTGCCGTCGTCGAGGCGGACCGCAACCCGGAAGCCGTCAAGGCGCTGTTGCAGGAGCCAGACGACAATCCGGATGATCTCGAAGCGCTCGATAAGGCATGGGCCGAAGAACAGGTGACGTTCGGCCCGGATCAAGTGGGCTGTCCTAAAGCCGAGGCGTTGCTCGGGCGCATGAAGGAGAGCGCAGCATGAGATGGAGCGTGCCTTCTCTTTCCGTCTTTGCGGCCTGTGTTTCGCTAACTGCGTCCTGGGCGCATGCGCAAACGCCGCCGGATCAGGACGATTGGATCTTCGATTCGCGGCTGCGCTACGAAAGCGTATCCCAGGATGGCTTGGATGACGCCGAGGCGCTCACCGCGCGGGTGCGCTTGGGTTATGAAACGCACGCGTGGCGCGGCTGGCGGGCGCTCGCCGAGCTCGAAGGCGTCGCTCAGATCACCGACGATTTCAACGACACCGTGAACGGTCACACGACCTATCCTGTCGTCGCCGATCCGGAAGCGTTTGAACTCAATCGCCTTCAACTCGCATGGTCCGGCGCCCATGGACGCAGCGCCGTGCTTGGTCGCCAGCGCATTGTGCTCGGCAACGCCCGCTTCGTCGGCAATGTCGGCTTCCGCCAGAACGAGCAAACCTTCGACGCCGTCCGTGTTTGGGGTCGCGTGTTCGAGAACACGACGCTGACCTACATCTATATCGACCGAGTGCGCCGTATTTTCGGCGACGACAGCGCGCAAGGCGAGTGGGACAGCGACTCGCACATCGCGCGAGCCGATATCAGCTTGCCGCTGGGCCAGCTCAGCGCCTACGCGCTGGCGCTGGATTTCGCGGAGGCCCCCGCGCAATCGAGCCAGACCTATGGCGCGCGCTGGCAGCACGAATGGGAGGCCGGCGCGTATCGCCCACGCCTCGCGCTCGAAGCCGCGACACAGAGCGAATACGGCGACAATAACGCCGACTTCAATCTGGGGTACCAACTCGCGGAATTCGGCCTGCGCCGCGGATCGTGGAACGTCACGCTCGGCGGCGAGCGCCTCGAAGGCGACGACACGCGCGGCTTCGCAACGCCGCTCGCGACGCTGCATGCCTTTCAGGGCTGGGCCGACGTGTTCTTGACCACACCGCCCGACGGTATCCGTGATCTCTACGCCAATGCGGGCTTCACGACACCGGCTTGGCCGGGTGAGCAGCCGGTGACCCTCAGCATCGCCTACCATGACTTCGCTGACGATGCCGGTGACACGGCGTTCGGCGATGAATGGGACGCCTCCGCGCGCATGTCGTTCAATGCGCACCTGTCGCTTGAGGCGAAGGCGGCGGTGTTTCATGGGCAAGATCCGCGTTTTGCGGATCGCACCAAGTTTTGGCTCGCGCTTGAGTATAGGCTCTGAGGTTTGATGATGGATTGGCTCAATCAAGCGGTCTTCGGCTATTATCCCTACATCGCGCTCGCCGTACTTGTGATCGGCTCGATCCTACGGTTTGACCGCGAGCAATACACGTGGCGCACGGGCTCATCGCAATTGTTGCGGCGCAGGCAATTGGTGCTCGGCTCGATATTGTTTCACCTGGGCATCCTGGCGATCTTCGCAGGTCATTTCGTGGGCTTGCTGACGCCGCTTGTCGTGTGGGAGGCGCTGGGCGTGACCCATGGCGCCA
This sequence comes from Vitreimonas flagellata, assembly GCF_004634425.1. Classification (NCBI taxonomy): domain Bacteria; kingdom Pseudomonadati; phylum Pseudomonadota; class Alphaproteobacteria; order Hyphomonadales; family Hyphomonadaceae; genus Vitreimonas; species Vitreimonas flagellata. Next base: position 102,392 of record NZ_SBJL01000004.1, read on the forward strand.
AGCAAATGCTCGCCATCGTGGCGGGTGGTGTCGCGGGCGTGTTTTGCCTCGCTGGCGGCCTTCTGCTGCTGCACCGGCGCCTGTTCGACCCGCGTATCCGCGCCAATTCAAGCTTCGGCGACACCGCGATCCTGGCGATCCTGCTGATGCAATTGTGCCTAGGCCTTGCGACCATTCCGATTTCGCTAGAGCACCGTGACGGCGAGGAGATGGTGAAATTCATGCACTGGGCGCAAGGCATCTTCACCTTCCAACCCGGCGCCGCCAACTACGTTGCTGACGCGCATTGGATATTCAAGGCGCACCTGACGCTCGGGCTCACGATCCTGCTCGTGTTTCCATTCACGCGGCTGGTGCACATGCTGTCGGCGCCGATCTGGTATCTCAACCGACGCGGCTGGCAGATCGTGCGCTCCAAGAAGCTCGCGGCGCGGAGCGCACGATGAAACACACGCTCATCCAGGCCAAGGAGCCGCAAGAAGCGTTCGGCGGGTGCGGACATGGCCCCGCGCCAGCGGCCAAACGGACACGCAACGCGCCGCCGGTGTTCGTCAATGGTGTCGCAATCAGCGAAGCCGACATTGCCTTTGAAACGCAAAACCACCGCGCCTCGTCCGGTCCTGAAGCGCGGGCAGCTGCGGCGCGCGCGCTCGTGATCCGGGAATTGCTCTTGCAGCGTGCGGCGGCGCTTGGGCTTGAGGCGACGCCATCTCGCGATGACGCCAACCGGGAAGAGACCTCGCAAGAGGCGCTTGTGCGCCAGGTTCTCGAATTGGAAGCATCGCCGCGCGAGCCGACAGTTGAGGAATGTCGGCGTGTCTACGCGACCTCGCCCCAGAGCTTCACCACGATGGAGATTTACGAGGCTTCGCATATTCTATGTGCGCCGGAGCAAGCAGGCGCCGAGGCATGGGTGGCTGCGCACGGTAAGGCGGTGGCCCTGCGTCGTCAGATTCAGCAAGGCGGAGATTTCGCCGAGCTCGCGCGTGCGCACTCCAATTGCTCCACAGGGGCTGGTGGCGGCGCTCTCGGTCAATTGGCGGTTGGCGATATCGCGCAAGACATGGAGCGCGTTCTGCTTGCGCTTCGAGAAGGCGAGGTGGCCGCAGCGCCCGTGCGCACCCGCCACGGCTGGCACATCGTGCGTCTCGATCGCCATGCGCCAGCGCAGCTTTTGCCATTCGATGCGGTGGAGCCCGCCATTCGGGCGCGCCTGCGCGAGCGCGCCATGGTGTCCGCCTCGGCGCGCTATGTCGCTGAGCTCGCAAAGCATGCCGAAATTGAAGGCCTTGATCTGTCGTTGGGCGCTGCATGACAAATACGCTCCAGCTTGGCGATCTGCTGGCGCTCGGCCGACGTTCGAGTGCCGAACTCGGCGTCTGGCTGAACGCGCACGACCCGGTATTGGCCGCGCGCATGCGCGATGAAGCTGGTCGACGCGATGAATCGCTCTCGGAATTCGTCCGCGTGGCGGTGGCCGATTTTCTAGCTGAGGCGGACGAGGAAACGTGGGCTAGCTTGGTGTCAGCGATCCGGGATGCGCCCGATCCGGGTGCTGCGTGCCTGGCGCGAATGACCGCGTTCAGGCTTCAATTGGAGGGCTCCGCATGAACGCTGGCGCCGAACCCGATGACGGCGCACGCGCCGTTACGCCGCACGACCCGATTGAGTTTCTTCTGGCGGAGCATCTCAACCACCGTCGCATGTGCAGGGCGCTTGAGCGCCTGGCGATGATGGAGGATTTCGACGCCGCGCGCATCACCGGTCTGCTCGACTTCATCCGCTTCGACCTCACGCTGCATGTGATTGATGAAGAGGAAGACGTTTTCCCTCTGCTTCGTAAACGCTGCCTGCCCGAAGACCAGGTGGACGAAGTCCTGGATCGGCTGACCGAGGAGCATGCGGAGGACAAAGCGCTCTCCACCCGCGCGCGCGACGTGCTGAACGCTTGCCTGATTGTACGCAAGCCGCCGCACGCCATTGAAGGCGGTCCTGAGGCGCTACGGGCGTTCGCGCATCACGAGATGCAGCACCTCACGCTTGAGAACGCCGTCATCGTGCCGCTCGCCCGGCGGCGGTTCAGCGCCGCAGATCTGCGCTTCCTGAGCGCCAGATTGATCGCCCGTCGCCGCCGGGTGGCGGCGACGGACGAATAGGTCACGAACATTTCGAGTAACCGCAATCCAGGCACTTGTCGCAGCCTTCGGCGCGGACAAGGGCGGCGGCGTTGCATTTCGGGCAGAAACGCGGACGCGATTTGGCGACCGGCGCTGGATCGGTCGCTGTGACCGGCGCGGCGATGGTGTCGCTATCCAGGTGACGCTGGATGACGTCGCCGATTGCAGCGAGCAAAGAGGGCACGTAGCGCCCATGCAGCCAAGCGCCGCCACGCGGATCGAACACGGCTTTGAGTTCTTCGGCTACGAACGACACATCTCCGCCACGCCGGAAGACGGCGGAGATCATGCGTGTGAGCGCGAGCGTCCAGGCATAGTGCTCCATGTTCTTGGAGTTGATGAAAATCTCGAAGGGTCGGCGCACGCCGCCTTCGTCGAGATCGTTGATGGTGACGTAAAGCGCATGCTCGCTCTCGGGCCATCTGATCTTGTAGGTGGAGCCGATCAAGGTTTCCGGCCGCGCTGTCAGCGGCAGCGGCGGCGCCGTGGCTGGCGTTTGCTGAGCTGGCTTTTCAACGGAGAGGATGGAGCCTGTGACGGCGTTCGGCCGATACGTGGTGCAGCCTTTGCAGCCCAGATCGAAGGCCCGCGCGTAGATATCGGCGAACTCCTCGAACGGAATGTCCTCGGGGCAATTCACCGTCTTGGAGATCGAGCTGTCTATGAAGCGCTGTGCCGTGGCCTGCATGGCGAGGTGGTCCGCCGGCGTCAGTGTTTGTGCGCTAACGAAACTGTGCTCCGGCGGCGTGGCTTCGCCATGCGTGCGCCGCCACATCGTCAACGCATAGTCCTGCACCGGTTCTTCAATGAATGAATTGTCCGGTTGGCGTACGCGGCGCTGGTAGGAGAAGGCGAATACAGGCTCGATCCCGGAGGATGTGTTGCCGGCCAAGAGGGAGATCGTGCCGGTGGGCGCGATTGTGGTCAGGCAGCCGTTGCGCAAGCCGTGCTCGGCAATCAGCAAGCGGGTCTCCGCGTCGAGCGAGGCGAGTGTCGGCCGATCAAGGATTGCTGAATCATACGCCGGAAAAGCGCCTTTCTCGGCAGCGAGCAGTGCGGAGGCGCGATAAGCGGCTGTTCGGATGGCGCTCAGCCATTTCTCTGTCAGCGCCACACCGTCCGCGCCGCCATAGCGCGCATTGCAGAAGATGAGCGCGTCGGCCAGGCCGGTGACGCCAAGCCCGATGCGCCGCTTGGCCTTGGCCTCCTGTTCTTGTTCGCGCAGCGGATAGCGCGAGACGTCGATCACGTTGTCGAGGAAGCGGACCGATGTCGTGGTGAGCCGTTCCAATTCTTCGAGATCGATCTCCGCCTCCACATCGAAGGGGCGGCGCACGAGGCGCGATAGATTGATCGACCCGAGCAAGCACGCGCCATAGGGCGGGAGAGGCTGTTCACCGCAGGGATTCGTCGCCGAGACGGTCTCGCAATAGGCGAGATTGTTTTCCGCATTCACGCGGTCGATGAAGATGACGCCGGGTTCGGCGGCGTCATAGGTGGAGCGCATGAGGCGCGCCCAAAGATCGCGCGCGCGCACCGTCTTGTAAATCTGACCATTGAACTGAAGCGGCCAATCCTGATCGGCGGCCAGGGCCGCCATGAAATCGTTCGTGACGAGCGCCGAGATGTTGAAATTGCGCAGCCGTGCTGGATCGCGCTTGGCGTCGATGAAGGCTTCGATGTCTGGGTGGTCTATGCGCAGGCAGCCCATCATGGCCCCGCGGCGTTGGCCTGCGGACATCACCGTCCGGCACATCGCATCCCACGCATCCATGAAAGAGAGCGGGCCAGAAGCCTGGGCGCCGACGCCGCGCACCGGGGCGCCCGTGGGGCGGATGGTGGAAAAATCCATGCCCACGCCGCCGCCTTGCTGCATGGTGAGCGCGGCCTCGCGCAAATGCTCGAAGATGCCGTCAAGATTGTCAGGGATCGCGCCCATGACAAAGCAATTGAACAAGGTGACGGCGCGCCCGGTGCCAGCGCCGGCGATGATGCGGCCTGCGGGCAGAAACTTGAAATCACTCAGTGCATCCTCGAATTGCTCGCGCCAATAGCGGCGTGCGCGCGAGGGTTCTGCCTCGGCAATCGCAGCAGCGACGCGCGCCCATGTCGCCTCGACGCTTTCGTCGCCGCCGTCTCCATCGGGGCGGAAGCGATATTTCGCGTTCCAGATTTCGGCGGAAATGGCGGCGTCAAAAGGCATGTCCTTGCTCCAGTCATTCGTGATCGTACGTCAGTCTCCATGAGTCGAAGGTAAGGCGGAGGTAAATTACACAAGGTCGCGACAACGCAGCGCAGATGTTGCTTTGGATCAATACGCGCATTGATGTTCATCAAACCTGGCCAGTGGGCCGCGCGCTAGATGATCGCCGCAAGGAGTAATGCGATGACGTTCGACACGATTGATGAATGCGCCAGCGCGGACACCACACCGAGGACGCCGCAGACGCTCATTCCCTTCATCCGAGAAAGATATCACGCCACGCATCGCCGCGAACTGCCCGAACTCTGTAATCTTGCGCGCAAAGTAGAAGCTGTGCACGCGACGCATCCGACCGCGCCGCATGGTCTAACGGCGTTTCTCGTCGCCATGTTGAGCGACTTGGAGGATCACATGAGCAGGGAGGAGCAAGTGCTGTTTCCGACCTTGCTCGCGGGTGGCGGAGGTTGCGCGCCGTTCGCGATGCGGCGCATGCGTATGGAGCATGAGGGGCACGAACGTCATCTGGAAGAATTGAGCGCGCGCACGAACGCGTTTTTGCCGCCAGAAGACGCCTGCGGCACGTGGCGTGCGCTCTATGCGGGGTGCGCCAAGCTCCATGAGGACCTGCGGGCGCATATCGCGCTAGAGAATGAAGTGTTGTTTCCGATGTTTGAATAGCGGATCGGCGCCTTGATGTTTGTCATTGGGCGATCGTCGAGGTGAGTGCATTGTGCGCGCGTGGCTGCGCCAGCTTGGTCATGGCGGGCGCCGTCTCTCCCTAGCTTGGCGGCCGCACCCGCGGCCGCCATTTTTTTTTGCGCGGTTGTGGCGGCGCCGTGGGCGCTCGCGTTCGCTATGGGAGCGTTGCGTGCTAGAGTCGGGAACTGGGATCAATCTGTAGGCGCGAGTACGGGTGTATCCGCTTGAACTCGCCGTCGCATAAGCGCCGCTATTCCAGTCCTCCAATGAAGGAGGACAATCATGGAGACTCAAACTCTCGGACAATCGCACAAGCCATTTGTGCCCTGGAACAAAGGCAAGGTGACGGGCCAAAAGCCGCCGCTCAAGCCGCGCGAAGTTTGGGCAATCCGCGTGCGGCTTCAAATCTCAAATCGCGTGCGCGACTTGGCGCTTTTCAATCTCGCGATTGATAGCAAGCTGCGCGGATGTGATCTGGTGCATCTCCGCGTCGAAGACGTGATGCAAGCCGACCAGGTGCGTACACGGGCCCTCGTGTCGCAGCGCAAAACCGGCGCCCCGGTCCAATTCGAAATCACCGAGCAGGCGCGCGCGTCGATCGCGGCCTGGGTGCGTGGCAAAGACTTGAAGGGGAATGACTGGCTCTTCCCAAGTCGCGTGGATCGAGCCCACCCGATGACGACGCGCCAATATGGTCGACTCGTCGATGAATGGATCGCTGCGATCGGGCTTGTGCCCTCTGCGTACGGTACGCACTCGTTGCGACGAACGAAAGCGGCGTTGATCTATCGAAAGACGGGCAACATCCGAGCCGTGCAACTGCTCCTAGGTCACACAAAGCTCGACAGCACTGTGCGATACTTGGGCGTCGAGGTGGAGGATGCTTTGGCCATCGCTGAGAGCATCGACGTCTAGCTTGCGGCATCTCTCACGAGACGTCTAGGTTGATGCGTCTCGGTTGACGGCTTGATTTGCCGCGCAGCTCCCTGCCATTGCATTCGCTGGGCCCGTCGGGAGTCCCAAGATCAAAGGGCGATGACATGGAGCTGATTTTACGCGGCGTCGCCATTGGCGCGCTGATTGCAACGGCAGCCGGGTTATGGCGCGCGGGCAAAGGGCATTCCGCGCGCTTGGCTGGCGTACTCTTCTCCGTGTCGGTTCTTGCGTACACGCTGCAATCGTCTGCCGAATCCCGCCTCGCGATCGGCTCGCTTGAGCCAATCGTTCATTTCCTCGCCTTGGGCGGCAGCGGTCTGTTCTGGCTCTTTATAGTGGCGCTGTTCGATGATCGCGAAATCTCGGCCACGACATTGGCGCCGTACGCCGGACTGACGCTGCTCGGTCTGTTCGGCTGGCTCGGACCCAGAAATCTCCAGCCTGGCGTTTGGATCATTCACAATTTGATCGAGGTCGCATTCGCGGCACACGCACTCTTTGTCATTGTACGCAGCTGGCGCGGTGATTTGGTCGAGGCGCGTCGGCGGCTGAGAGGGCCCTTCCTGGGCGCGGTAACGCTCTTCGTCGTCGTGCTCGCCGGCTTTGAGATCGGCGAAGCCTTTGGGGTCGAGGCCGATTGGTATGAGCTGCTCGGCGCCTGCGCGCTCGCCATATTCTGCACGGCGGGCGCCGCCGTTTTCCTCCAGGCCCAGCCCGCGCTCTTTGGTGCGGCGAGGCCGGCTGAGACGCCGTCAGCTCGGCTGGACGCCGGCGACCAGCACATCCTTGATCGGCTGGAGGAAGTCATGATCCAGGGCGCCGCCTGGCGGCGCGAAGGCCTGACGATCGGCGCGCTCGCCGAAGAGATCGGCGTGCCCGAGCATCGCCTGCGCCGCTTGATCAACGACCAGCTCGGTCACCGCAATTTCGTCGCCTTCGTGAACGTTTATCGGATCGGGGCAGCCAAACAGCGGCTCGCCGATCCCGCCGATGCGCGAACACCGGTTTCGGCGATTGCCTTCGATCTGGGTTTTGCTTCGCTGGGTCCCTTCAACCGCGCCTTCAAGGAAGCAACCGGTCAAACGCCGAGCGAGTGGCGGAAAATTCAGCTTGGACAAGGCTCTCCGATTCCGGAAAATCCTGGCTGATTTTGAAACTGGCCGGTGTTTTTCGGCCCTGGCGAGACGCAAGCCCCCGTTCCATGACGATGCTGGCCTCCATCGAGGAGGATTACATGATCGCCGATCTCATCGCTTTCGCCGACCGCTGGCAGCGCAGCTTAACCCACGATCTTTCCCAATACGCGATGTTCGCGATCGGCTTTTGGCTCGTCGTGTGGGTGCTGCTCGGCGCTTTGCTCGCCAGCCGCAAAATCCGAACCGAGAAGCCGCCCGCGCGTCAGCTGGCGTTGGAGTTTATGATCTCGCTGCGCTCGCTTGCCGTCTTCTCCACAATTGGCGCGCTGCTCTTCATGGTCGAGCGGGCAGGGTACCTGCCGGGTCCGGCGCTGGCCACGAACTGGGGTTGGGGCTGGGCCATTGCCTCGTTCGTTCTGATGGTGATTGGCCACGATGCGTATTTCTATTGGACCCATCGCCTGGTGCATGATCCGCGGCTCTTTCGGACTTTTCACCGTCGCCACCACAAGTCGCACAATCCTTCTCCGTTCACGGCCTACAGCTTTGATATCGCGGAAGCGGCCATACAGGCGCTCTTCGTGCCGATCTGGATGGTCGTCGTGCCGACAGAATGGGCCGTGGTCGGCTTCTTCATGCTGCACCAGATCGTGCGCAACACGATGGGCCATTGCGGTTACGAACTCTTCCCAGCCAATGCGCGGGGCAAGCCGCTTTTCGATTTCCTCACCACGGTCACCCACCACGATCTCCATCATGGAGAGGCGCGCTGGAATTTTGGGCTCTATTTCACGTGGTGGGACCGTCTCATGGGCACAGAACACCCGGACTATTATGCGCGCTTCGAAGCAGCGACGCGCCGCGTGTGCGCGCTGAAGGCGTCCGCCGTCAAATCAGGCGCGGCCGCGCTCGCGATCGCTCTTGTCCTCAGCGCCACCGACGCGCGGGCGCAGGAGCGCATCCATGATGATTGGGCGACGCCTGGACTGGGCGGCGTGGTTCGTCTTGCGCCGTGCGCGAATGCATCGCGCCTGTGCGGCCGCTTGATCTGGGTTTGGGATCCAACGGACGCTGGCGGCGGCGCTATCGGGACGATGATCCTACGTGACTTTGTTTTCGAGCGCGGCGCCTGGCGCGAGGGGAGCGTCAGCAATCCTGAGGACGGGCGCACCTATCGTGGCACGATCAACTTGGACGGCGACATCCTGCGCTTGCGCGGCTGTGCGGGTCCGTTCTGCCAGACCCAAATATGGCGCCGCTTAGACTCGATCCCTCGGCCATGACATTGCACGAGGATAATTCAGCGCCCAAGTTTGTTGCAGTTCGCGAAGAAGGACAGGCAATGACGGATCCGCACGCTCCCGCACAAGGCGCACACTGGGATCGCGTCTATACTGAAAAGCGCGCCGAAGACGTGAGCTGGCGCCAGCAAGAGCCTACGCTTTCGCTGAAGCTGATCGCGCGCACAGGCGTCGGCCTCGATGCGCCGATCGTTGATGTCGGCGGCGGCGCTTCAACGCTCGTCGATCATCTCCTTGACCGCGGCTATCACGATGTCAGCGTCCTGGACATTGCGGCTCCGGGTCTTGACCAGGCTAAGGCGAGGCTCGGCGCCAAAGCAGAACGCGTCGAATGGCTTGTCCACGACGTGACCACGTGGCGGCCAGCGCGCAAGCGCCGGCTCTGGCATGATCGCGCGGTTCTCCATTTTCTGACCGAGCCCGCGGCGCAAGCGGCCTATGCTGAAACGCTACGCGTTGCGCTCGAAAGCGACGGTTGGGCGATCATCGCCGGGTTCGCGCCGGGCGGCCCGGCCAAGTGCAGCGGACTGGAGATTGTCCAGCACGATGCCGCCAGTCTCTCGAAACTTCTGGGTGATGCGTTTCAGCTGATGGAAACGCATGGCGAAATCCATCTGACGCCGTGGGGCGCCGAACAGGCGTTTCGCTATCATCTTTTCAGCCGCAAAGGACCCAGCGCCTCATGAACCTCTACGAGCGCTTTCTGCTTCCAGCATTTGTGACGAGCGCATGCTCGTGTTCACCGATCGAAAAGCAACGCCAGAAGATCGTGCCGGCTGCTGAAGGCGTGGTGCTGGAGCTGGGATTCGGCGCGGGCCTCAACCTGCCGCACTATGACGCCGCCAAGGTGCGCAAGCTTTATGCACTGGAGCCGTCGCCAGGCATGGTCAAGCGCGCGAGGGACCGCGTGAAGAGCGCGCCGTTCGACGTGGAGATCTTGACGGAGACGGCGGAGAACATGTCGCTCGGCCCCCAGAGCGTCGACACCGTGCTGGTGACGTATTCACTCTGCACTATCCCTGGCGCTGTGAGCGCCCTTGAGAGCGCGCGTCAGGCCTTGAAGCCTAATGGACGATTGTTGTTCTGCGAACACGGCCTCTCGCCTGACCAAGGCGTGCAACGCTGGCAGAGGCGCATCGAGCCGATATGGAAAGTCGTCGGCGGCGGCTGTCACCTGTCGCGCGACATTCCGGCGCTCATCGCAGCGGCGGGCTTCAGGATCGAGCAGCTCGACACGATGTACCTGCCGAAATCACCGAAATGGGCGGGCTACAATTTTTGGGTCGCCGCACGCGCGGCTTAATCTCGTCGCTCGCGTTTCAAGGCGACTTGCGCCAGTGCGGAAAGCCCGTCGAAAGGGCCGGAGCGTGTGTCGAACCACGGCACGCGCTCTTCAGCAAAAAACGAGCCCGTCGGCGTCAGCTCATCGGCGCGTTCGAACGCGCCGATGTGGAAGTGCGTCTCGCCCGGCAATTTCGGATTGCTGCAGGTAAGCGTGGAGCCACAACGCGCACAAAAACCGCGCTCGACGCCGGGCGACGATTCAAATTTTGCGATCACGCCGCTTGTGAGCGAAACGGCATCGTCCGCGAAGGCAACGAACACAGAAGCCGGCGCGCCACTATGGCGCCTGCAGCTCTGGCAGTGACACCAGAGCACCCATTTGGGCTTCCCGGTCGCCTTGAAGTGAATGTCGCCGCACAAACAGCGACCCTCATAGATTTCGGCCATGGCGCGCTCCGATTGATCGCATCGTATTGATATTCGGCCCGCTCGCTAGGCGCGGATGTCGGCTTGACGCGCTTAGCGGAAGGCGGCCTTCCGCTTTGTGGTGAGAAGGCGCTGATTTCTGCTTGTGGGATGCTCCTGACGGTTCACGCCTGCTCCGGCGCAGCCAGCTTCCCAAACGCCGCTAGCCCCGCAATGCTTGCTCCGAGTACGCAGAGCGCCTGCCTCCATGTTTCCGATGGAATGTGCCCGGCGCTCAGACTTTCAAGAAAGAAATAGCTGCTCAACACGGCGGGCGTGACAAACGCGGTCGAGAGCATGATTCGGGCAGTAGGGTGCTCGACAACGGCAAAGAGCCAGCGGATGAGGCCGAACACCGTTATCGCCGTCAGACCAAAGACGACGCACGCCCCAAACAATCCCGAACCCGTTTCGAACGCGTATCGCGCAGCCGCCAACCCAGCAAGGCACGGAAGCGCATAGGTCGTGACCGTGTAGACGAGCCAAGCAAGCACGAAGGCCAGAAGAGGGAGCGCCAGCGCCGACATGCATGGATAGACGTTCCAGGAGGGCGAGATAAGCAATAGGTCCCGCTGGACCTCTTGACGCCGGGCGCAAGATCAGTCGCGCTTCTCGAAACGCCGTCCGCGTAGCCGTGATCCAAACTTCCTGCGTCGCTCATATTGGCTCATCGTCTGAGCATTGAGGCGCTTCACCTTGGCGATCGCCTTCACGTCCCTCAGCGTTTTTACCTTGTGGCAGGCTACGCACATCAATTGGTCCGGCTTTCCAGGATTCAGCGCGTTTGGTGTGGAGTGCTCGGCGATCAGGTCTGTGCGCGCGTTACAGCCTCTCACGCAGCACTTTCCGCCTTGAGCATCGAACAGGGCATCGTATTCGCGCCGGGTCAGATAGAGCCGCGTCACGTTGCGTCCCCCTCGTCAGGAGGTGGCAGCCGCTCAATCGATTGCGCGATGAAGCCGACGCTATGAAACGCAAGGTCGCCGACCTGGCGCCGCCGCTGTTCGATTTCGCCCTCGATGCGGACGAGATCGCCCTCCCGCAAATGCTGCAGGATTGTTGCTCGGAGCAGCGGCTCGCGCGCAACGCACAAGATCCAGGCAATGCGCGGCGCTGCGCCGTCGCGGTTCACGACAGACGAGATCGCGAGCGTCAGCTCATCGGGCGCGGTCGTCAGCACACAGCCGATCGAGCCGGTGAGGTCAAAATGAAGCATTGAAGCAAGCTCGGACCGGATCGCGCCGGCAGCGCGCCGCGAGACCTCCCGCGACGCAAATCGTGCGCGCACGCGGGAAGAGGGCGTGCGCAAGGCGCGCGCGCAGCGCGCCCGAAGGCTTGGCCTTGCGTGCGCCCGACCGCGTGCGACGAGGGTAGGAGCGGGTGGCTAGCGCTCGCGGTCGTTCAATCGATTCCGGTTGAACGCGCGGCGTATTCCGACCTAACCTCTCAAAGGAGGTGGGGCATGGCGGAGACAAAATTCAAACGGCGCGCGCCGGTCGGCCTAATCCTGCTAGCCCTAGTGCTGACGGGTATCACGGGTGCGCTTATCTATGTCGGCGTTCAGGGTTTCGTTTTATCGAACTGGCTGGTGCCATACTGGAATAATCTGTCCGATGCCCAAGCGACGATTTTGGCGCAGTTCATCTTCTTGCTGGGCGCCGCGTGGGCGACGGTCCTGCTACCCTTGCTGTTCGCCGGCCGCTTGCGCTCGCTCGAGGATGCCGCAGCCTCCGCGCAGGAAGCCTATGACGGGATCAAAGCGCAACTTGTCGATAGCGCCGAGGAGTCAAAGCGGCAGCTTCGTAACATCAGCCGCTATCAGCTCATGCAGCTCGGCTTCTTCCAAAACGATGGCTCTCTCAACATTTACGAGGACGCAGCCTCGAAGAAGGATTTCATCGACACGGCGTGGGCTCAAGCCGAGCCTAAGGTGCAGCAGGCGCTTGAACTGCTCCATGGTGCTACGCGCAATTCGATTTCGAATTCAACGTGGCGCAGCTCTGATTGGTGGGCGAAAATCAGGACCTCGGGTGCTCTCAATGATTGCTTTGAGGCATTCAAAACGATCTCTGATGCGAAGTCCGCAGTGTCGAAGGGCGCCGATGCCTCGTTTGAACTGCTCGTGAAAGTGAATCAGGCGCTACGGCGCATTTCCACGTTTGAGCCGTCAAAGGTCGTTCCGCAGGTCTCGTCATCGACGGTCGATGTTTCATCGCTGCCGCCACCAACCGCCGAACAGCAACAGCATCCGAACTAGCTCACGAGCGACCGCAGAGGCGCGTCAGCGATCGCCGCCCGGAGGGTCGAGACGCGCTTCTCTTTCATCACGCGCGCGGCTCGATCGCGAAGCGACAAGAGCGCGGCCCGCGAAGCGGGCGACGCCCAAATAATTCTCCCTCCCGCTGCTCAATCCATCTTCCCCAAGCGTCTCTCTCCAGAGACCCATGCCTTCCCATGCCTTCACCAGGACAGAGCTCCACCAGCTCATCTGGTCGAAGCCCTTAAACAAGCTCGCTGCTGAGCTTGGCCTCTCCGATGTCGGCCTCAAAAAGCTCTGCAAGCGCCACGACATCCCCACACCGCCTTGAGGGCCATTGGGTCTCCAGCCATCACGGCAAGCCCCGCCCCACCATTCCGCTTCCGCCCAAGCCCGAAGACGACGATCCCCGCTTCCGCCTCGATTGAACCGTCGTGGCCGAAGCAGCGCAAATGTACTCCCGGCGGCTTGACCGCCTCCGGCGCCGGTTGGATGGTGAAAAAAGACCCCGGTCCACAAAGGAACCGGGGCTTGAAGCGACCGCGGGGCCTGGGAGGGCGCATCCGCGTCGTGTACCAGCCGCGGGAGGCGACTGATGAGGGGAGGAGTTTCTTATTATTAGTAGCGCGCCCGCAGCGTGACCCCGTAGGTTTGCGGTTCGCTGGGATAGATGACGTAGGTATTCTGCAGCGTCGCCTGAAATGCGCCGACATAATAGAATTCGTCGGCGAGGTTGCGCCCCCAGAATTCCACCGACCAGCGTTCGTCCTCAGGGCCGAGGCCAATTCGACCGTTAAACACCGCATAGGCTTGATTGTCGGTGCGTCCAAGCGGATCACGGCCGAGCGTCTGTGTGCGGTACTCGCTGTTCCAGCGGCCATCCAGATAGAACAGCGCGCGCATATCATTGCCTAACGGCATTTCGTAAGCGATTGCTGCGGTGGCGGTCCATTCCGGCGAGAGCGCAAGCGGGTCGCCGCTGAACACGGCGTTTGGATCGCTGGCGCCGAGCCCCGCCGTCAGCGGATTGAAGCGGACCTCGCTGTCGAAGAACGCGTCGATGTAACTCACGCCGCCGCTGATCGTGAGGCCTTCCATAGGCGACGACGACAGCTCGAGCTCAGCGCCTTGGCTGATTACCTCCGGCACGTTGCGGGTGATGAAATTGAAGCCGTTGAACGCGTTCAGCTGGTAATCGTGGATTTGCTGATAGAAGGCTGAGAGATTGAGGGTCGTCGTGCCGCCAAGGACCGTTGACTTTAATCCGATCTCGTAGGCGTCCGTGAACTCGGGATCGAAGTGGGTCTGCTCGATGTTCAGCGTGGCCGCGCTGGTTGTGTCAGGACGCAGCGCCATGCCTTGGCGGTCGAGATTATAGCCACCGGCTTTATAGCCGCGCGAATAGCCGCCATAGAGCATCACGTCGTCCGAGAGATGGTAGGCAAGCGAGATGGTGCCGCTGAATTCGTTCTCCTCGGACGATCCTTCCCAATGTCCGTTGGCCATTGGGTTCACGGCTGGGCTGCACGCAATATTCATCAAGCCGCCCGCGCTTGCGGTGGATTGCAGCACCTCGATGAAGCCAACGCCGTCCGCCGCTCCGCCGAAGAACGGGTCGGTGCCGATCTCAATAGCGCGTAATGCATCGCACGCAGGCGACACAGACAAAAGATCGGCGGTGACGTCCTTGGTTTCGGAGGTGTAGCGTCCGCCGAGCGTGAGCACGAGCCGATCGCTCAAATCGACTTCATTGTGCGTAAAGATTGACCAGCTCTGAGTATCGGCCTGCCAATCGTCGCGCTGCTGGCCCGCCCCAGCTACGTTGCCCTGTAGATAGAAGTTCGCGAGGGCCGGGTTCGGGTCGAACACCACTGGTGTCGCCGGATTGTCGCTGACGCAATAAAAGAATGACGGAATTGAGTCTGGCTCTGCGTTCGGCGCGCCGGAGTCGAACAACTGGCACCCGCCCGCCGGGCCGCCAATGGCGGCAAGAGGAGCCGTGCCGCCTTGGGCCAGGGCGTTGGCGAAGAGATTTGCGTGCGCGCCAATACGGATGCGGTCGTTGTTGGTGACGGTCTCGTCTGAGTAGAACAGGCCCGCGAGCCAGTTGAGACGCCCCGCTTCGCCTTGCAGACGGAATTCCTGGGTGAAGTTCTCAACGCCGACTTCCACGCCGTCGCGATAGGCGATGTCGATCAGGTTGAAGTCGATATCTTGCCCGCGCGTTTGCTGCCAGTCGCGATATGCGGTAATCGAGGTCAAGTTCATGCCGCCAACGTCCCAGTCGAGCTGGGCGGAGAAACCCAGATCCTCGGTGACGTCTGAAAAGTCGCGTGCTTCTGTTTGCGGTTGCGCCGGCAAGCCGGGACCCAAGGACGGCAGCCCCGGCAACGCGCCGGTCACGGTCATGAAGCGCCCCTCGGGATTGATCGCCGGCGTGCCGGCGGGCCCCACGATTGCTGTCACTGCGGCTTGGGTCGACCCGTAGAGGAAGGGGGTCACGCCGCAGCAAACCTCGTCGGATTCTGCAGCGTCAATGATGACGCGCAAGCTTGCATCAGGGCTGATGTCCCATTCCATTTGCCCGCGCGCTGTCCAGCGGTCGCGGGTGTTGAGGTCGTCGCCTGAAATGAGGTCCGTGATATATCCAGACCGGGCTCTAATCGCGCCGTCCAGCCTGAAGGCTAAACTGTCACTCGCCGCGATGTTGACGCCGGTGCGAAGCCCAGCTTCTTCCAGATCGTCGAGGCCGAACATGCCTTCGATATACATACCGGGCTCGAAATCCGGGCCAGCGGACACAACGCTGATCGCGCCGGCGGAGGTATTGCGCCCAAACAGGGTTCCCTGCGGTCCGCGCAACACTTCGATGCGCTCCACGTCCGGCAAATCGGCGAGCGCCGCACCCGCGCGCGCGCGATAGACCCCGTCTATGAAGATGCCGACAGCCGACTCGAACCCGACATTGTCGCCGCCCGTGCCGATGCCCCGGATGCGCGCGGTGCTGGCCGCGATTGATTGGCCGGTGCCGAGTTGGAACGACGGCGCAAGCTGTGTGACGTCGCGCAATTCCTGGACGCCGGCATTGGTGAGTTGTTCGCCGCTCACGGCGGTGACGCCGAGCGGGACGTCTTGGATGGCGGCGGCCCGACCAGTTGCCGTGACGACGATCTCCTCGGACGTTTCGGGTTCGTCTTGCGCGAATGCCGGGCTGAATACGCCTATTGCGGCGAGCGACACGCCTGACAAGAGCGCGAGTGTTGACTTTGTTCTCATTGCAATCCCCCCTCGTCCCCGGTTCGCACTTGCGTCCGAGGTTATTAAAGAGCTTTACAATGATGCAGTTTACATATGTCGCGACGCCCGGCAAGCGCTAGATCCGGCGCCAAGGCGCGCGTGTCCAAGCATGAGGCTTTGTCGCCACAGGCGTTGTTGGGTTTTGCGCTGGCGGACGTGACGCGGCTGCTGCGGACAATCTATGATGCGCGCTTGAGCGCAAAGGGGTTAAGCGGCGCAAGCTGGCGCGTGCTCGCTTATCTTTATCGCGAAGACGGACTGACGCAGACCAAGCTCGCAGATCTGTTGGAAGTGAGCCGATCCGCCATCGGCCAGATGATCGACCGGCTGGAAGCCGGCGGCTTCGTTGAACGTCGTTCCGATCCTGCGGATCGACGCTCTTGGGGGGTCTATTTAAGTCCGCAGGCGCATGAGACGGTCGGGGAACTCATGCGTGCCTCATACGCAATTGAGACGGAGTGCTTTGCAATCTTCAACGAGAAGGATTTGGCGCTATTGGCTAATCTGGTTGGTCGCTTGCGCGATCACCTTGGGACGCTTCCGGGCGCGGCGCGCAAAGGCGGTCCCGGGAGCGATTAACCTCCGAGCCTTGACAGAAACTCCGCCACGGCATCGCAGAAGGCATCATTGCGATCGCCAGCGACCATATGGCCGGCGTCTGCGATGTCGGTGAAATGGGCGTTAGGCGCGGCAGCGAGGAAAGATCGAACGGCGTCTTCAGGCACGAGTTCGCTCATGCGCCCACGGACAAGGTGCAACGGAAGCGAGAGTCCTGCGAGTTTCTGCTCGAATTCTTCGAGATTATGCTCCTGTCTTGTTTCGCGAACGCTTGCGACAAATCGCGGATCCCAATGCCAGCGATAGCGACCGTCGCCGCCTAGGCGCAGGTTCTTGGATAAGCCGCTGAGGTCGCGCGGTTTCGGTCGATGCGGCAGATAAGCGGATATCAGCGCGCTTGCCTGCTCGACACTCGCAAATCCGGCATCAGCATTTTGGGTCATAAACGCCATGATGCGTTCGACGCCGCGGGGGTCCATCTGCGGGACTATGTCGACCAGCGTGAGCGATGCGAAAACGCCCGGCGCAACATGGGTTTCCACCATCAGCCCCGCCAAGCCGCCGAGCGAGGCGCCCACGAGATGCGGGCGTGGTGCATTTTCGGCAAGGGTTTGGGCGACCTTTGCGAGATCATCCGCGAACGCAGTGAGGCGATAGTTTCCGTCTGCTGGCCAATCGCTGTCTCCATGCCCCCGCAAGTCGAGTGAAATGACCCGCCAGCCTTGCCCGGCAAGGCGGGTCGCCGTGCCCGCCCAGGCATGCCGCGTTTGGCCCGCGCCGTGGGCGAGTAGGATCGTTCCGCGTACGCCGCTCCCTCGGCAGTCGCCCAGCAACTGAACGCCCTCCGCGACGGCGAAGCGAAGATTTTCGGGGCCCATGGCGTTAAGCGCTTCTTTTGGAAACAGGGTTATAGTAAAGTGCTTTACAAAATTCAGGATGGCAAGGCAAGATCATGCGCGCGCGGGTCCAACGTGAGGTCGACTTGGTCCCAACGCGATGGGCGGGTGTGGGCTTTGCCCTAGCCGACGCCACCCGGCTTATGCGCGGGGCGTTAGGCCGGTGCATGCGAGGCGCTGGTTTGCGTGGCTCGAGTTGGCGCGTGCTTGCTTATCTTTATCGCGAGGATGGGCTCAGTCAGACCGAGTTGGCCCAACTCCTGGAACTGACGCGGGCTGGCGTCGGCCAGATTCTGGATCAACTCGAAGCAGCCGGCCATATCGAGAGGCGTCGAGATGTGTCCGACGCACGCCGCAGGCGGGTGTTTTTGTCGGCGCGCATGCACGCCGAAGTCGCCCCGCTGCTGAACATGGTGCGCGAGTTTGAAGATGAACTCAGCGTCGCTTTCTCCGACGACGAGATCGAAGCGCTGCGAAGCCTGCTCGACCGCTTACGCGAACGGGCCGCGATCATGATCAGCGAATCCGCGGACGCATCGTGATGGACGCCCAAGCGCCAGCGGACGCCGAAGAGGCGGCGCCAAACTTGATTGCGCGTTTGCGGGCGCGGATGACCGGTAGGACCCGGCTGTTGGTCATATACGGCGTGCCCGCGGCGGGGCTGGTCGTATTGCTTTTCATGATGGTGACGGGGGGGCGGTTCCAAGAGACCGAAAACGCCTACGTGCAGGCTGCGCGGGTGCCGATCAGCACCAGCATCACCGGGCGAATCGTCGACATGCGCGTGATTGAAAATCAACAGGTGCACGCCGGCCAAGTGTTGTTTCGTCTTGATCGGGCCAATCCTGCGGCGGACGTCGCGCAATACGAAGCGGCATTGGCCTCGGCGCGTGCGCGCGCCCTCACGCTCAGGGCCGAATTCCATTCGCAACAAGCCAATCTGAGAGCGCGCCGCGAAAGCGTCGGCTTCGCCCAGGCGGAATTGAGACGCACCCGCGCGTTAGGGCAGGAGGGGATTCGATCTCAGCAAGATGTCGAGGCGGCCCAGCACGCGTTGGAGCAAGCCCAAGCGGAGCGCCTAGCCGCTGAACAAGCGCTAGGCGCGGCGCTTGCGAACCTCGGCGGCGATCCGAACATCGATGTCGATCAGCATCCGGCTGTCCGGGAAGCCGCCGCGAGACTGGAGCGGGCAAGACTTGCGCTCTCCTACACCGAAGTCATCGCCCCTCAGGACGGGGTGGTGACGCGTGTAGACCAGGTACAGGTTGGGACCTTCGTCAATGCGGGGCAGACCTTGTTCTGGCTCGTCGCTGGCGAGCCATGGATCGAGGCTAACTTCAAGGAAAATCAAATCGGCCGCATGCAGATCGGCCAACGCGCGCGCGTGCGCATCGACACGTTCGGTGGGCGAGAGTACGAAGCGCGCGTCGTCAGTTTCAGCCCGGGCACAGGCGCCGTGTTCTCGCCGCTGCCTGCCCAAAACGCCACGGGCAACTGGGTGAAAGTGGTGCAACGTGTTCCGGTGCGCCTCACCTTGGTGGACCCGCCCGCCGATCTTGTGCTGCGCGCCGGGCTCAGCGCGCACGCGCGGGTCGATACACGTTCCATCCCTGATCGACTGCGCGGGCGTTAGAGAACCTATGTCCGAGCCTATGCATCCGGGCAGCGTCCGGCGCGGGCCGCTCACCGCGTCGATCATGCTGGCTGCATCGATGTTCACCATCGACAGCACGATCGCAAACGTGGCGCTGCCCCACATGCAAGGCGGGCTCTCGGCGGGCATCGATCAGATTACCTGGGTGCTCACCTCCTTCATTGTGGCGCAGGCGCTGATGACGCCGCTGGTCGGCTGGCTGGCCGTGCGCATCGGGCGACGGCGTCTGATGCTGGTTTCCATCATCGTCTTCGTCGGCGCCTCGATCGCCTGCGGCCTGGCGCAGAACTTGGAGCAGATGATCGCCTTTCGCGTGCTGCAGGGCATAGGCGGGGCGTCGTTCATCCCGCTCTCGCAAGCGATCCTGTTCGACATCAATCCACCTCACAAGCACGCCCAGGCGATGTCGGTATTTGGCGCGGGGATCGTGCTTGGGCCGATTATCGGTCCGGCGCTCGGCGGTTTTATCACTGAGAACTCGGGCTGGCGCTGGATCTTTCTGATCAACCTGCCGCTTGGGGTGTTGGCCTTTCTCGGGGTTTACGCCTTCCTGCCCAAGGCGCCTAAGCTGCAACCGCCGCGCTTCGACTTCACGGGGTTCGCCACCTTGTCTTTGTTCGTCGCCGCGCTTCAGCTGATGCTTGATCGAGGTCCAGGCGAAGATTGGTTACAGTCCTGGGAGATCAGAATCGAAGCCGCCATCGCTCTATCTGGCCTCTACATGTTCGCCCTGCACACGCTGACGGCGGAGCGTCCGTTCTTCGATCGGCGGCTGCTGGGCGATCGCAACTTCGTCGTCGGCGCGCTCGCGACGTTTGTCGTCGGCATGCTTATGTTCGCCTCGCTCGCTCTGCTGCCGCCCATGATGCAGAACTTGATGGGCTATCCGGTGATCGAAGTGGGGCTGGTCACCATGCCGCGCGGGATCGGCATGTTCGCCGCAATGGTGGTTATTAGCCGCCTGATGCGCTTGCTCGATTCCCGCTGGCTCATGGCGTTCGGCTTTGGCCTCAACGCCATCGCCGCCTGGCAGATGACGCATTTCAATCTCGATATGGATTCGCATTTGATCATCTGGTCGAGCCTCATTCAGGGCATTGGCCTGGGCTTTGTCTTCATCCCCTCAAATACCCTGGCCTTCTCAACCGTGCCTGGGGCATTGCGCACGGACGGCGCGGCGATCACCACGCTTGTGCGCAACATCGGCTCTGCTTTGGGCATCTCGGTGATGCAGGCCATCTTCTTGATCAACTGGCAGGCTTCATATTCCGAACTTGTACAGAATCTGAGAGCAGACAATCCGGTGCTGGGCGCTGCCGCAGCCACGCCCGAACAGCTCGCCGCCTGGACCCCAGAAGTGGCGCGCCAAGCCGCCATGGTCGCCTATGTCAGCGATTTTCATCTGATCATGCTGCTGACTATATTGGCGATGCCGATCGCCTTCCTCATGCGGCCTGCGCGCGCAGCGTCCCAGGGCGGAGCGGTTCATGCCATGGAATAGAGCAGCTGCGCTCTCGGGCGCAGTCGCCGCGGCATGGCTGGCGTCGGGTGCGCCATCTTCGGCGCGGCCGGCCCCGTGCGCGTCACCGCTGCTCGCGTCGTGGCCGACGCCCGGGCGCGATGGCCCCTCGCGCGCTCTCGCCAGGGGGGGGGCGCTAGAGCCCTTAAGCCAGGGATTGCGCTCGCGCCTGCGCGCGGTCGGCGGTAATGTCGAATCTTAGAGGAAAAGGTCGATGCCCGAGCGCGCCTCTCCACCACAGCACCACACCGATCGAGGGATTGTGCGTCGGCGGGTGTTCCTCGAGACCGCTGTCAACGTCTTCTGCGAGCGCGGCTATGCCGGGGTCAATGTCAACGCCATCGTGAACGAAGCTGGCGGTTCTTTGGCGACTCTCTACACGCAGTTCGGCAGCAAGGAGGGCCTGTTCCTGGCGGTGCTCGAGGAGTGCAACGCGCGCTTTGCCTCCGCACTTTGCCCTGTGGTCGATCACAGCCTTGGTCTTGGCGATGGCCTGCGGCGGATCGGCGAGCATTATTTGCGCCAAG
Organism: Vitreimonas flagellata; assembly: GCF_004634425.1. Lineage (NCBI taxonomy): Bacteria > Pseudomonadati > Pseudomonadota > Alphaproteobacteria > Hyphomonadales > Hyphomonadaceae > Vitreimonas > Vitreimonas flagellata. The sequence continues at coordinate 123,301 of NZ_SBJL01000004.1, forward strand.
CGCTTACGATTCAGTCGCGCCGGTTCTTCCGGATGATCTGCGCCGCCAGCGCCGAGTTTCCCGAGGCGGCGAAGGAATGCCTGCGCGTTGGTCCCAACCGGGTCGCCGAGACCGTGGCGGAGTATTTGCGCGCGCGCGCGGGGATCGAGCGGGTGGCGTTCTCAGATGCTGATGCTGCGGCGCTCGCCTTCTTCGCGCTCGTGCGCGGCCCGCATCAGTACCGCGCCATTCTCGATGACGGCTATGATCTGAGCGACGCGGAGGTCGCCCTGCACGTCCGCGCCGCGGTATCGCTTCTGCTCAATGGCGCCGTCACGAGAGGCTGAGCCTTGCGCCATTGACGTCCTGCAGCTCCTGATGGGCGCAAGCCCGGTCTTGCGGACATCGGCGGCGATCTCGCCCGTTTATCGATCATTCTTGTCGTCGTCGGCGCGCTCGCGCTGGCGCGCTTCCGGCGCACGTTGGAGTGACGGCCCGAGCGGGCGCGGTGCTGGCGGGAGAAGCTCTGAATTCCGCTTCTGCGAACTTGACTCGAGAGGCGGGGAGCCCGCTCCCATGCCGTCTATCGCGGCGCACGTTCACGCGGCCGACAGCGCCTTTGCCAGCGCGGCGCGAGACGTCATTGTCCAGCCACGGTCTCGAGCAGCCAGCTGAGGCCGCCATCATGCAGCCGGGCCGGATGATAAGCAGCGCCGATCTCGAAATCCGCTCCACGGTGGGGTGGCTCAAGCACGGCGAGGTCGGGCAGACGCTGCGCCAGCGCGAACTTGCGCATCGTCAGGGTGACGAAGTCGGAGCTGCGCACAAGATCGATCGCCTGGCCCATGTCCGAGACAATCGCCACCGGCGCCAGGCCGCGTCCGGATGCGATGACGGCTGAATACGCGGCGCTGAGTTGGGCGCCTACGTCCGGCAGAGGCGATGGTGCATCCGATTCGGCGCTGAGCAATGACTGGAAACGGTCGAGAACGACATGGCGTGCTCCTGCCAGCATCTGCGCTGTCACCGGCTCGCGCATGAACGGATGGTTGCGCCGCGCCGCCCACGCGACGCCGTCCGCCAGCAATGGGCGCCATTGCACACTTCGGTGCGTAAGCTTCGGCACGCCGAGGGCAAGGTCAACGCGCCGCTGTTCGACATCGTCGACGTAGTGGGCGTCGATGCGCTTGACGCGAAGGGTCACCCCAGGCGCTGCCGCATGAATGCGCGCGAGCGCGTGCGGCAACAGCACTGAAGCTGCATAGGTGCCGGCGGCGATGACAAACTCGCGCTCTGCGCTAGACGCGTCAAAGGCGGTTTTTGCGACGGCGGCGCGCATCTGCTCGAGCGCAGGGCCCGCGCGCCTGCCGACGTCGATGGCGTATGCGGTGGGAACAAGACCGCCGGCCCGGCGCTCGAACAAGGGATCGTCAAGCGCCGTTCGCAGGCGGTTGAGCGCATGGCTGACGGCCGAAGGGCTAAGTGCGAGGTCGGAGGCGGCGGCCGTTACGCTGCGCCGCGCCAGCAGCGCCATCAGCACTTTGAGCAGATTAAGGTCGAGAGCGCTAAATTGAGCGTTGTTCATTTTGCGTGTGCATAAATACCATTTTGCTCACAATAGATGTCAACCTATCTGTGCGATCGATGTGAACGCGGGGCCGCCCGCGCGAGGACAAATCGGATGGATGGCTCGTTCGCCAATACGGCAACGGCGCGCGTGCGCAGTTTCGCCAGCGAAGCAATACGGCGGATGCGAACCGCCGACCGGCGCCGGCTTTTGTTGATGGTTGGCGCCCCGGTTCTGGTGTTGGCGGCGGTGGCGGTCTGGCTGCTGGCGTCTGCAGGCGCGGTCAGCACCGACAACGCAACCGTGACTGCCGCCCGGGCGCCGATCAGCGCCAGCGTGCGTGGCCGCGTTGTCGAAATACTTGTCAGCGACAATCAGCCCGTGCGCGCCGGCGATCCGTTGGTCCGGCTCGACCAAGGTGATTTCCAGCGGGCCGTCACCACGGCCGAAGCGCGCTTGGCGGCGGCCCGGCTTCAGGTGTCGGCCTTGCGTGCGACCTATCAGGAAGCGATCGCGGGCAGGCGCGCCGCACAAGCCACGGCCGCCCACGCCAGGGCGGAAGCCAGACGGCAGGAGAACCTGTTCAGGGCAGGGGTGGTGTCGCGCCAGGATCTCGATGGCGCTCGTGTCCAGGCCGACGTGACCGCCCGTCAAGCCGCGGCCGCGACTGAAGGCGAGGCGATCGCTTTGGCCAATCTCGGCGGCGACCCGCGCGCCCACATTGATTCTCATCCCTTGGTCATGCAGGCCCTTGCCGCCCTTGAAGACGCGCGCAGCGATCTGGCCGACACAGAGATCAAGGCGCCGGCTGACGGCGTTGTCGCGCGCATAAGTCAGGTGCAGCTCGGCGCTTACGTCCAGCCCGCCCAGACCCTTTTTTATGTTGTCTCTGGCGAACCCTGGATCGAGGCGGCATTCAAGGAAAATCAGATTGAGAACCTGCGCCCGGGTCAGCCGGTGCGCATTCGAATTGACGCTTTCCCAGGCGAAGCGTTTCGCGGTCATGTCGAGAGCTTTTCCCCGGGCACGGGCTCCAGCTTCGCAGTGCTGCCGGCCGAGAACGCGACCGGCAATTGGGTGCGCGTCGTACAACGCCTGAGCGTCCGCATCGCTTTCGACGAAGCGCCGCCTGATGCTGCGTTCGCCATGGGTCTGAGCGCGCGCGTGGACGTGAACACCCGCGATCACGGAGACGCGTTGCGCGGGCGAGCGCGGTGACCGAAAGCTCGATTGGCGAAGCGCAGCGCAGCGCCATCACGTTCGCGCTGATCCTGGCGACGATCCTGTCCACGGTCGCCTCGACCATCGCCAATGTGGTGCTGCCTCAGATCAGGGCGAGCACTGGCGCCGCGCAGGACGAGATCAGCTGGGTGCTGACCTCGTTCATTCTGGCGGGCGCGGTTGTGACGCCGGCGCTCGGTTGGCTGGAACAGAAGTTTGGCCGCCGCCATCTGCTGCTCGCCTCGATCGTCGGTTTTACGGTGTCGGGAATGCTGTGCGGGTTGGCGACCGGCATCGTCGAACTCGTGCTCTTCCGTTTGGCCCAGGGCGCCTTCGGCGCCGTCTTCATTCCGATGTCGCAGGCGATCTTGCTCGACATCAATCCTCCGCAGCGCCACGGCCAAGCAATGGCGTTATGGGGCATCGGCGCGGTGTTGGGACCGATCATCGGGCCTGTGCTCGGCGGCTGGCTCGCCGAAAACCTGACTTGGCGATGGGTCTTCTTTATCAACGTGCCCCTAGCGACCGTGGCCTTTTTCATGGTCGCCGCCGCGCTGCCGAAACACGAGGAAGTGGAAATCCACAAGTTCGACGCATTTGGATTTGGGGCGCTCGCGGTCGGCCTGATCGGTCTGCAGCTGATGCTCGATCGCGGACCGCGTCAGGAATGGTTCGCTTCGAGCGAAATCTGGATCGAATTCGGGCTGGGTCTACTCGGCTTTTATCTGTTTTTTGTTCACACCTTCACGGCGCGCAAGGCGATCTTCGATCGCCAGATATGGGTCGACCGCAATTTCTTGACGGCCAGCATCATGATCTTCTTCATCGGCATGCTGATGTTCGCCGGCATGGCGGTGTTGCCCACTTTGCTTCAAAGCCTCTTGGGTTATCCTGTCCTGCATAGCGGCGTTGTTCAGTTGCCGCGTGGGGTGGGCACGCTTTTGTCGATGGTCCTTGTCGGGCGCTTGCACGGTCGCATCGACCAGAGATTAATCGTCCTGGCCGGCTTGGCGCTTACCGGTTGGTCGTACGCCGAGATGTCGCGCTTTTCGCTTCAGATGGACGAGGGCTTGGTGCTGATCTCGGGTTTGCTGCAGGGCTTGGGCCTTGGCCTCATCTTTGTGCCCATGTCGGCGCTCGCGTTCACCACAATCGCTCCTCAGCTGAGAACGCAGGCTGCTTCGCTGTTCACGCTCGTCCGTAACGTCGGCAGCAGCATCGGCATTTCGTTTGTGGGCGCGCTGCAAATCTACAACACCAAGATCGTGCAGTCGCAGCTCGTCGAACATGTGACGCCGGATAATCCAATCGCCGCCGGCGCCGTTGATTTCGCGAGCGTGCGCGCGCTGGCCGCCATGATGCAGGCGATCGCGCGGCAGGCGGCGATGGTCGCTTATATCGACGCCTTTCATCTGTTGTTCTGGATGTGTGTGGCGCTCGCGCCGCTGGTTCTGCTGATGCGGACAAAAAGAATAGTGGTCTGATCGATGAAGAGAATCCGTTTCCCCGCCATGCTTGTCGGCGCCGCCATGACATCGGCATGCATCACCGTCGGCCCGGACTACGAGCGCCCGGCCCCGCCGCCCGCGGCCAATTACGCCATGACGGGCGATCTACCTGCGCCCACTCTGGTTGCCTTGACTCCGAGCAATGAGGTCGCGCGTGAATGGTGGCGCAGTTTCGCCTCCACGGACATCGACCGACTCGTCGAGCAAGCGCTCCGCCAGAACAGGACGCTCGCCGCCGCCGACGCGGCGCTGGCGCGTGCGCAAGCTGTCCTTAGCGCCGCGCGCGGCGGCGCAGCCCCGCAGATCGATTACAGCGCGGGCGCCGAACGCGAGCGTGTCAATACGGCCGCCTTTGGCATCGAAGGATTTCCGAGCCCCACAATCTCACTCTATTCGGTCGGTGCGAGCGCGGCGTTCGATCTCGACGTGTTCGGCGGGCAGCGCCGGCGCATCGAAAGCGCAGCCGCGCGCGCCGAGGCGCAGGCCCGCCGCACCGACGCGGCGTACCTGTCGCTGAGCGGGCAGGTGGTCACGCGCGCCGTGGACATTGGCTCGCTGCAAGCACAGTTGTCGGCGGCCGAAGGGATCGTCGCCGATGATCGACGCGTGATCGAGATGATCCGCCGATCGATCGCCGCGGGCGGCGCGCCGGCTTCGGCCGAGACCGCCGCGGCAGCGCAGCTCGCCGAGGACGAAGCGCGCTTGCCTCCGCTGCGGATCCAGCTTGCACAAGCGCGTCACGCCTTGGCGGCGTTGCTGGGACACGCGCCGAGCGAATGGGCGGCGCCGGAGCTTACGCTCGAGGCAATGAACATCCCGGAGCGCATTCCGGTGTCTTTGCCATCCGAGCTCGTACGCGCGCGCCCCGACATACTTGCCGCTGAGGCGGATTTGCACGCCGCTACAGCCGATATCGGCGTCGCAACCGCCGCGCTCTATCCCCGCATCTCGTTGGGGGCGGCCTTCAGCGTCGCTTCGCTTGAACCCGAAACGCTGTTCAACTATGAGAGCGCAGGCTGGTCGCTTGGCCCGTCCTTGACTGGACCGCTGTTTCATGGCGGCGCGCTGCGCGCTCAGCGGCGCGGCGCGCAAGCCTCGCAGGTCGAAGCGATGGCCCGCTACGAGCAGACTGTGCTCAACGCCTTCGTGCAGGTGTCGGACTTGCTGCAGGCTGTGGCGCAGGACCAGGAACTGGTGCAAGCGCAAATCCGCGCTGCGGCCGCGGCGGCTGAGAATGCGCGTCTCGCGGAGCTTGCTTACGAAAATGGCGCGGGCACGCTGCTGCAGGTGATCGACGCGCAACGTCAGTCGCAGCGCGCGCGGCTGGGCCTGATCCAGGCAAATGCCCAATTGCGCCGCGACATCGCCGCGCTCTTTGTCGCAACGGCGAGCGATTGGCGCGCAGAGGGCGGTTGAGCCTCGGTCACCGCGGCTTATTCTGCAGAGTCCGTGTCGAAGCGATAGAGCAGGGGCACGCCGAGATAGTCGAGACCCTGGTTGCGCCCTCGTCCAAAATCTGACCGTGACTGATGTGCTCATAATGGAGCTGGCCCGCAAAGCGCGGTGAGAATTCACGCTCCACACCAGCGTCGTGCGGGAACAGGTCCTAGCGCGTCTGATTGCCGAAACATCATCGTGGCCTTGGCAACGCGGTGCTTGAAGTGTTTCCGAAGAGTCTCGGTCCCATCCTCAAGCTCGACAAGAACTGCGAGCGTCAATGGTCCAACATGCGCAGAGGTTTACCCGGTCCGCCGCAATTCGGGGGGGCGCCAGTCACCAATATCCGCAATGTGAAGAGTCCGCACTGGCGACCGCTTCTAGGCCCTGCCCATCGCTGCCTCGTTCCGTTCACGGCCTTCAGCGAATACGAAGACGCCTCGCCGAAAGGGAAAAAGCAGATCCGCTGGTTTGCGCCGATTGATCGCGATCTTGTCTATTTCGCCGGCATCTGGCGCCAATGGGAAGGCGATTACGGCTCCAAGAACGAGTCCCATATCGGACGCATCTTCAGCTTTCTCACCACGGAGCCCAACGAATTGGTGCGGCCGGTCCACGCCAAGGCGACGCCGGTCATTCTGGGCAGGGAGGCCGAACAGAGAGAATGGCTTCAAGCGCCCGTTGCGGACATTGAAGCGATCCAGGCGCGCGTATTGGCGAGAGACGCACTGGAAATCGTATCGGCTGACGAAGTGGCGCAATATGCGAGCGGCTATCTCAAGTGAGCGCGCCGCAGATCATGTGATCAACCGCGCGATGCCCATCACGATCATGGCGATGACCAGGCCGCCGCCGAGCGCTTCCATCGCCATCGACAAAGTCGATTGGCGCTGGTGCGTGTTGCGCCTTGGCGGCATCTCCGGTCGTGGTTGGCGAGGATCGCAATACTCACTCACGATCGCACTCTACGCGAGCGCGACATTCGACGTCCCACCGAACATATCCTTAGTTCCTCCGTCGTTGCCTCTTTGGCGCGAAGCGCCTTCGTACTTCGCCAAACGCGCGATTTTGTCATGCTCGGATCACAAAGCATCTTCTTGATCAAGAGGTCCCGCGGGACCCGTTGAGCCCGGGGCCGCAAGAGCATCTGCTTCCACCTGAGATCGTCAACTCGAACCAGACGATATCTCCGGAGCGTTTCGATGCAGCAGCGTTGGGCAGCGATGGGCGCGGGAAGTGCGATCAGTGTCGCTGCGTGCGTCTGGGCCTCATCGTTCATCGCCGACACCTTCGGCCATCAACCAGCATTGGGCACGCCTGCGATCTCTATCGGAGGCGCAAGGCTTTATCCGCCTTGGTGTGTTTTCGAGTGGAGCGCGCGCTGGAGCGAGGCGTTTCCACGGCCCTTCGCGGCGGCGCAGCTCATAGCGCTCGGCGGTTTCGTTTTCGCCTGCATCGCTGCTGCTCTGATCATGCGCCGCGATCACGCAATGAAGCCGTTCGCCGATGGCGCGTGGGGCGGGTTCGATGATGCGGCCGCCTGCGGACTTTTCGCCCGCGCCGGCGCCGTCCTCGGCAAGCTCGATGGCGAAGTGCTCTGCTTTGACGGTCCTGAACACCAGTTGCTGATCGGCGCCTCGCGCTCCGGCAAGGGTAGGGGGCACGTCGTGCCGACTTTGCTCGCGTGGCCGCACTCGGCGCTGGTGCTCGACATCAAGGGCGAACTCGCCGACGGCGACGAACGCCACGGCTTTCCCGGCACGGCGGGCTTTCGCGAAACGATAGGACCGGTGCTGCGCTTTGCGCCGACGCGCGCGGACTCGGCGAGCTTCAACCCTCTGTTTGAAGTGCGGCGCGGCCCCAATGAAGTGCGTGATGTCCAGAACATCGTTGAAATCCTCGTCGATCCCGCAGGAGACGGCCGTCACCAGGATTTCTGGGATCGCTCGGCCAAACACGTCCTCGTCGGCCTTATCCTGCACGTGCTTTATGTCGAGCCGCCGCAACGCAAGACGCTTGCCGTTGTGCGCGAGAAGCTGCGCGATCTCGATGCGACCGCGCTCGAGATGAAGTCTGTGTATCACCGCATCTCGCCCACCACCGGCGCGCCCGAAATCCATCCCGCAGTGCTACACGCCGCCGAAAGCTTCCTCGCCGGCGAAGAACGCATGCAATCGGGCATCAAGGCGACGGCAGAATCGTTCTTTGGCCTCTTCGCCGACGAGATCGTGGCGGCGAAGACCGCGTCTTCCGATTTTCGCATCGGCGACCTCATGTGCGGCGACCGCCCGGTCACGCTCTATCTGCAGCCACCGCCATCGGATGCGCTGCGGCTGACGCCGCTGATGCGCCTCATCATCAATCAGTTCGCGCGCGCGCTGATGGAGAGCCAGACGCACGATGCGCAGGGACGCCTCAAGCGTCATCGCCTGCTGCTGCTGCTCGACGAGTTTCCGATGCTCGGGCGTATGCCTTTCTTCGAAGTGATGATGGGCGCAATGGCGGGCTATGGCCTGAAGGCCTCGCTCGTCTGCCAATCGCTCAATCACATCACCAAGGCTTACGGCCGCGAAAACGTCATTCTCGACAATTGCCACATCGTCACTGCGTTCGCGGCCAGTGATGACGACACCAGCGAGCGCATCTCGAAGATGGCGGGCGAGGTATGGGAGCTGCGCGAAAGCCTGACCGAGCGCACGCCGCGCCCTCTGCTGGGTTGGGGACGCCGCACGCTCACGATGCGCGAGGAACGCCGCCCGCTGATCACGGCGGCGCAAGTGCGGGCGTTGCCGCGCGACGAGCAATTGATGTTTGTCTCGGGCGCCAAACCCATTCGCGCGAAGAAGCTCAAGTTTGATCAAGAGCGCGTCTTTCGCGCGCGCCTACGTCCGGCTTCAGGCGAACGCCCGATTTTGAGCGTTGCACATGATTGGCAGACGGTGCGCGCTCTCGGCTTCATCCCCAAAACGCCGCCCGCTGCTGCGCGGTCCAAACCCGCGCTCGCCAAGGAGGGGCTCAAAGCCCAGCCTGATCTCTTCGAGCAAGCCGCGGTGAAGAGCCCAAGCATTTCCGAACGAGCGCTTGCTGGGTTTCGCGGGCTTGACGGGGAGATCCTGCCGCCGCCCGGCCGCGGTGCGAACGCCATGCCCCACGCGCAATCATCAAGCTTGTTCGAGGCGGCGTCTGACACGACCGCGCGCCGTCGTTCAAAGGGGATCTGACGCGCATGCCCCGTTCCGGCATCACCGTGTATCTGCCGCCAGCACTCGAAGAGCGCATTTCGGCCATCGCCAAGGAGCGGCATTGCTCGGAATCGAGCCTCATCGCGGATGCGGTGAAAGCGCGCTTCGACAAGCGGAGCCCTGAGACGACGAACACCGCAGAGCGCGAGCGCATGCGCACCGATGCACGGCTCGATAAGGCGATCGGTGAGGCGCTCATCATGAAAGAGGTCTTGCTTTTGTTCGTGCGGGTGTGGCTTGAGCACAATCCGCCGATTGATCCAAGCATCGAGGAAAGTGCTGCCGCCAGCGCCGATGCGCGCTTCGAGCGTTTTCTCGATTATGTCGCCCAAGGCCTCGCGCCAGGCAAATCCGTCGCCTCGCGCGAATTGGTGACGCCAGCGCTGCATCCTGACGGCGATAATGCAAGGCCGGTGGTCATGGAGCAGGGCCCATGACTGCAGCCATCCAGTCGATAGGCAGCTTGCGCCGGCGTTCCGCTTTGGAGCGCGCTCTGGGCCGGGGCGTCGCCGCAGCACTTGAAGCCGATGATGTGGTCGAGGCGCTCGTCAATGAAGATGGCGTCGTCTGGATCGATCGCATCGGGCGCGGTTTGGAGCGCACCCCACACATTTTGTCCGCACATGATCGCGAGACGGCGATCCGCCTCATCGCGCATGAGGCCGGACTCTCCATTGGCGAGGACCGGCCCCAGCTCGCCGCGATCCTGCCCGAGACCGCGGCGCGCGTGCAGGCCATGCTCCCCCCGCTGACGCGCGCGCCGGTCCTCGCCATCCGCAAGCGGCCGCGCCTTATCTATCGGCTCGAAGATTATGTGCGCGACGGCATTGCGGCCCAATCTGCAGCCGACCGCCTTGCCAAGGCCGTTGCGGAGAAAAGCAATATCGTCGTCGCCGGCGGCACGGGTTCGGGCAAGACGACGTTGCTCAACGCGCTCCTGGCCGAGCCCGGCTTCAACCAATCGCGCGTTGTCATTCTCGAAGACACCGCCGAGCTCCAATGCGCCGGTTCGAACGTGGTCCAATTGCTGACCAAGGTCAGCGCGCCGGCGGTCGGTATGCGTGACCTGGTGCAGATGACGTTACGCCTTCGCCCCGACCGGATCGTCGTCGGCGAAGTGCGCGATGGCGCAGCGCTCGAAGTTTTGAAGGCGTGGAATACCGGACATCCCGGCGGTCTCTTGACGCTTCACGCCAATTCAGCAGCGGACGCGCTGACGCGGCTTGAGGATCTCTGCATGGAGGCGCGCGCGCAACCAGCCAAGCGACTGATCGAAGCGGCGATCGACATGGTCGTCTTCATCGCACGCACCGAACGCGGACGAGCCATCACTGACATCGTCGACTTGAAGCAATCCAAGAGGAGGGCGCGATGAGAAAGCACGCATGGATGTTCGCCGCCGCCGTGGTCACGATGAGCATCGCCGCGCCGGCGTACGCCGCCGGGTCCGGCATGCCCTGGGAAGGTCCGCTTGAGCAGGTGGTGGATTCGATCACCGGCCCGGTGGCGCGCGCCGCCGGCGTCATCGCCATCGTCATTGCAGGCGTCACCATCGCTTTCTCCGAAGGCGGCGGCGGGGTGCGCAAGCTCGCTTGGGCGGGTCTTGGCATCGCCATCATGTTCGCCGCCGTGAGCTGGGGACTCACCTTCTTCGGCTTCGCCGGCGGCGCGTTGATCTGAGGAGCGCCGGTTATGGATGAGCTTCCGGAAAACTATGTCATGCCGCTGCGGACGTCGCTCACACGTCCTATTCTGATGGCGGGCGTGCCGCGCGGCTTCGCTATTCTCAATGGCACGCTCTGCGCGGCGATCGCTTTTGGTTTGCAGCAGCCTTTGATCGGCGCGCCACTCTGGATGGTGCTGCAGGCGAGCGCGGCGTGGGCGGCCGCGCGCGATCCCTGGTTTCTTGAAACCTGGCCGCGCCATCTCGCCAAGCCGATCTATTTTTCGAGCTGATGGAGGCGCGTTATGCTTGACCTCCGTCCCTATAAGAACAGGGCCGCGCGTCTCAGCGATTATCTGCCTTGGGCGGGCCTTGTCGCGCCCGGCATCGTCTTGAACAAGGACGGCGCCTTTCAGCGCACGCTTCAGTTCCGCGGCCCCGACCTCGATTCCTCGACGCCGTCGGAATTGATGGGAGTGAGTGCGCGCCTCAACAATGCGTTGCGGCGTTTCGGCTCGGGCTGGTGTCTCCATGTCGAAGCGCGCCGCTCGCCGGCCCCCGGTTATCCCGAAGCGCAATGGCCCGATGCGCTCTCGTGGCTGATCGATGAAGAGCGACGCGCCGTGTTTGAATGCGCGGGCGCGCGGTTTGAGAGCCGCTATTTCTTCACGCTCACCTGGCTGCCGCCGGCGGAGCGCCAGGGCCAACTTGAGAGCGTGCTTTTCGAAGGCGGCGAGGCGCCGGCGCAGGGCGTCGATTATCGGCGCATGCTTGCGCTTTTCGAAGCCGAGACCGACGCGCTGCTCAATCTACTGGAGACTGTGGCGCCTGAGGCGCGCTGGCTTACCGATGAAGAGACGCTCACCTATCTGCACGATTGCGTCTCCGACACGCCGCATCGGGTCGCTGTCCCGAACACGCCCTTCCATATCGACAGCCTGATCAGCGACACGGAATTGATCGGCGGCTTGAAGCCTAAGCTCGGCCGCAGCCATCTCGCGATCGTATCGGTGCGCGCCTATGTCAGCGAGACCGAGCCTGGGCTTCTGGACGCGCTCAACCGCCTGCCGATGAGCTATCGCTGGGTGACGCGGTTCTTGCCGCTCGATCGCGAAGAGGCCCGCCGCGAAATCGAAAAGATTCGCAAACGCTGGTTCTCCAAGCGCAAGGGCATCATGACGTTATTGCGCGAGGCTTTGTTCAGGGAGGAATCGGCGCTCTTCGACAACGACGCGTCCAATCAAGCTGATGACGCCGATGCGGCCCTGCAGGAGCTTGGCGCAGACGCGGTCGCGGCGGGCTTTACCACGCTCACCGTCACGCTTGCCGAGGAGAGCGAGGAGGCGCTGAAGGAAAGTATCGAACGCGTCGTCCAAGTGACCGACGGCATGGGCTTTGTTACCGAGGTCGAAGGGGTCAACGCCGTGGAAGCCTGGCTCGGCAGCTTGCCTGGGCAAGCCTACGCCGATGCACGCCGCCCGATCATCCTGACGCCAAGTCTTGCGCACCTTTTGCCGCTCTCGGCGGTATGGGCAGGCCCCGAACGCAACGGCCATCTCAACGCGCCGCCGCTCATGCTCACTGCTACCGATGGCGCAACGCCGTTTCGGCTCTCAACCCACGTCGGCGATGTTGGGCACACGCTTGTTGTCGGGCCGACCGGCGCCGGCAAGTCGGTGCTGCTCGCCACACTGGCCGCGCAATGGCTGCGCTACGAAAACGCGCAGGTCTTCATTTTCGATAAGGAGCGCTCGGTCCGGGCGACGGTGCTTGGACTAGGCGGCGACTTCTTCGATCTGGGCGAGGAAGGCGCCCTCGGCTTGAAGCCGCTCGAAGGCGCCGATGATCCGGGCGAACGCGCCTGGGCGCTCGACTGGATCGCGGGAATTCTCGCCAGCGCCCGCATCACGCTCACGCCCGAACTCAAGCGCGAACTCTGGCGCGTGCTTGAACTCCTGGGCCAACGCGCGCCGGAAGACCGCACACTCACACTCTACGCGGCGCTGCTGCAGGACGCATCGGCGCGTGCAGCACTTTTGCCCTTCACGTATGCAGGCCCATTTGGGCGCATCCTCGACCATGAATGCACGACGCTGGCGCAAGCCCGCGTGCAGGCATTCGAAATGAACGCATTGATGCGCCGGGGCGAGGCCGCCGGAATTGTCCTGGCCGCGCTCTTTCACGTGCTTGAAGCCCGCTTCGACGGACGCCCGACCTTGCTCATTCTGGACGAGGCCTGGCTCTTCCTTCGCGACGCCTTCTTCGCCGCTCAAATTCAGGAATGGCTGAAGACGCTCAGGAAACGCAATGTCGCCGTCGTCTTCGCGAGCCAGGAATTGGCGGACGTCGAAGCAAGCCCGATTGCTTCCACCATCATCGAGGCGTGCCTCACGCGAATCTATCTGCCGAACGATCGCGCCCGCGAACCGCGCTCGCGCGCCTTCTATGAAGCGCTTGGTCTCAACAGCCGCCAGATCGCGCTGGTCGCCAACGCAACACCGAAGCGCGATTATTATGTCGTGAGCCGGGACGGCGCGCGTCTGTTTGAATTGGGCCTAGGTCCCGCGGCGCTCGCCTTCGTCTCGGCTTCGAAGCCCGAAGACCATGCCAAAATCGATGAAGTGTTGGCGCGTGCGCCGGGCCGCGCCTTTCTCGCCGCCTGGCTGGAAGCGCGCGGGCAGGGCGCGGCTGCCGACGCGGCGCGCCGGTTTGTGGCAGCCGCCGATGCGCTCGCAACACGCACCGATGCGGTCGCGGCGGAATAGGAGGACGACGTCATGGCCTTGCCGAAATTCAAGATGGTCGGCGCTCTCGCTCTCGCACTCATGCTGGCGAGCGCGCCAGCGCGTCCGGCGCATGCCCAATGGTTAGTCATCGATCCCGCCAATCTTGCGCAGAGCATTACCCAGGTCTCGCACATGGTCGAGCAGCTCAGAAACCAAGTGTCTCAAATCGAGCAGGCGGCCGCGATGCTGCGCCAAAACCCGCTTCAACTCTCGCCGGAGCTCACCCGCTCCATTGGTGAAGCGCGCGCCTTATTCACGCGCGTCGAGGGCCTCGCCTTCGAGGCGGAAGCTCTCGGGGAGGATTTGCGCACGCTCTATCCCGAAACCTGGGAAGAGTACGATCTTGCTGATGTGCTGGGCCGATCGGATCGCTGGCTTGATGAAAGCCGCGCCAGCATTCGCCGCGCCATGGAAGCCGAAGCGCGCGCCACCGCATCGATTGAAAGTGCGCAAGGCCAGATCGACCGCGCCATGCGCTCGTCATCGGACGCTGAAGGACAAACCGGCGCCATCCAGGCCGGCAATCAATTGCTGGGCGTACAGGCCAGTCAGCTCACGGAAATCCATGCGCTGCTCGTCGCTCAAGGCCGGGCGCTGCAAACCGAACGCATGGAGCGGCTCGCACGCGAACAACGCGCGGAAGAAATCCGCCGGCGCGCATTTCCGGCTGAACGGCGCACGGCGCCCGATCCCGCGCGCAGCGCTTTCTGAGGACCAGCCGCGATGGAGCCGCAAACCCTCAATGGCTTCCTCGATCGCTTCCTCGCGGTCGCGGATTCGGGCTTCGGCCTGATCGCTGGCGACATCGCCTTCGTGTTGAACGCGCTCATCATCATCTCGATTACGCTGGCTGGCGCGCAATGGGCGTTGGCGCAGGAAGCGCCGATGGCAGCCTTCTTCCGGAAGGTTCTGTTCGTCGGGCTCTTTGCGTTTCTCATCAACAATTGGGACGCGCTCTCGACCGCGATAAATCAATCGGGCGCGATGCTGGGCCTCAAAGCCGGCGGCGACGGCATCTCCATGGCCGATCTGCACAATCCAGGACGTGTCGCCGAGATCGGCGTCGAAATGTTCGGCCGCACCTCTGCATTGGGCGAGGGCATGAACATCATCACCGATTTCGGTCCGCTCATCGCGATTTATGTCGCCGCCTTCACTGCGATGCTCGGCTTCTTTCTTCTCGCGCTGCAAGTGTTCGTGGCGCTTATTGCGTTCAAGCTCGGCGCGCTCGCGGCTTTCGTCGCGCTGCCATGGGGCGTTTTCAGCGGCACTTCCTGGGTCGCCGAGCGTCCGATCGGCTGGGTGGTCGGCTCGGCCGTGCGCCTCTTTGTGCTCGCCTTCGTCGCGTCGATCTCGGTGACCTTCGTCGACAGCTTGCCCGCAACACTCACCCTGGATGAGGGCGGGGCGCTTAACGTGATGCTGTTCGGGCTGACCGTGATGTCGCTCGCCTGGTTCGCGCCCAATCTCGCAACGGAAGTCGTGCAGGGCCAGCCGCATCTCTCCGGCGCCGACGCGATGCGGGCAGGCCAAGGCGCCGCCGTGCGCGCCGTCGGCGCAACGGCGCTCGCCGGTTGGGGCGCCGTCAAGGGCGCCGGTGCCCTCGTGGCAGGTGGCCGCGCATTGGCAGGCGGCGCGCGCCGACCTGGCCGCAGCGGCGGGCGCGGTGGTGGAGGTGGCGGTGGCGGCGGCCGCGCCCAGCCGCAACCGCCGATCAATTATGCGGGCATGCGCGCACGGCCAAGCTCGCCGCCCGGAAGTGGAGGCAAACCATGAGCTTTCCATTCAGAGCGCCGGTGAAGAATTTTGCCCCAGAGCCTGCGGACACGCCGTATCGCCGCGCGCAGGCGGAATGGGATGCGCGCATGGGCAGCGCGGTTCTGTCGGCGCGGAGCTGGCGGCGCATTGCGTTTGCTGCTTTGGGCGCCACAGCGCTCGCAATGATTGGCGCTACCGCGATCGCGCTGCAGCAGCGCACCTATGTGCATGTCGTTGAGGTCGATCCGCAGGGACAGGTCTTGAGCGTGCGCGCGGCCGAGCGCCATTGGACGCCAAACGAAGCGCAGACCGCGTATCATATCGGACGATTCGTGCGCCTCGTGCGCTCGCTGCCAACTGATGGCGTGGTGCTGCGCGAGAATTGGCTTGAAGCGTACAGGTTCCTGACGCCGCAGGCCGCGGCGCAACTGACCGAGATCGCGCGCCAGGACGATCCGTTCCTCTCGCTCGGACGTGTCGGACGCACGGTCCACATTCGCTCCATCATCGCGCGCTCGGACAATTCCTACGAAGTGAGCTGGATTGAGCGCAGCACCAACGGCTCGGGCTCGAATGCCGGGGAGGCTTATAGCGGCGTTTTCACCGTGACGACACGGCCGCCGCGCAATGCCGATGACATTGCGGTCAATCCGCTGGGTCTCTTGATCTCCGATTTCTCATGGAGCCGGGTGCGATGAGAACTCTTGTATCCGTGAGCATCTGCGGCGCTCTCCTGTTATTCCATTCGGCAGCCTTCGCGCAGGAAGACGCGGCCGCGGACGAGAATGTGGCAAGTTGCCGTCCTCTGACATTGGCGCCGCAATCCGCGCCTGAGCGCAGGGCGCGGGTGTCCGGACAAGCCTGGGTCGAGGCCAATAGCGGCGCACGGCAGCGGCCAGAGCGCGAGGGCTTTGAGGCCGCACGCTACGTTTACACCTATGCGCCAGGCGCCATCTTCGAGCTCGTCGCCAACCCGAACTTCATTTCCACGATCCTGTTGGAGGAGGGGGAGACACTCAACACCATCGCGGCGGGCGACACATCGCGTTGGCAGGTGAGTGAAGCCATCGCCGAAGGTTCGCTTGGGTTGCGCACTCTCCTTCTCGTCAAGCCTGCAGCGGCCGGCTTACGCACCAATATCGTGCTGGTCACGGATCGGCGCACCTATTTGGTCGAAGCCGTCTCGCAAGCGGGCGATGCTTATTCGGCCGAGATCGCCTGGTGCTATCCGGACGCTGAGCAATCAGCGCACACGCAAGGAGGCGCGCTCAATTTCGACTACCGCGTGCGCGTTCTGCGTGGTGTGCGCCCGGCTTGGACGCCATTGCGTGTGTTCGACGATGGACGCCGCACCTGGATCGAATTTGCTGAGGCGACCGAGGCAGGCGAACTGCCGCCGCTTTTCGTCATCACCAGCGAGGGCGCCGAACTCGTCAATTATCGTATCAATGGGCGGCGCTATATCGTCGATCGCGTATTTGATCGCGCGGAACTGCGCTTGGGCGTGCGCGCCCCGCAAATCGTAGGCATCGAGCGAGTCGAATCGATCGCTTCGCATCGGCGTCCGCGGCGGGGCCGGCCATGAGCGCGGCGGTTCAACCGGACGCGCCCGCGCCGCAACCCGATCTTTCGATCCGCGCGCGCCCGCCGTCGCCGAAGCGGCTCTCACGCAAAGTGCTGCTGGGCGGCGCGGTCACTCTGACTGCAATTGTTTCCGCGGCGTTACTGTTTGGGCTGAGTGCCCAGCCCAATAGATTTGGGCGCGAGGCTGATGCGCAGGCCACAGCGGGCGGTCCGCCAGAAACGATCCAAAGCGCGCCGGCCGATTATGCGAGCGCTGATTTGGGCGCCGGATTCTCCGAGGATGGAGGCGGTGAGGGCGCCTATTCGGATGATGTGCTGGCGCCGCCAACAGATGCAATGTGGTCAGGTGAGGAGGCGCAGCGAGCGCCTGCGCCGGCCGCTTCTGAACCCGAGCCCCAGGACATCGCGCGCGCAGCGCCTATTCTGTTCAACCCGTCAGCCGGAGGCGCGCGCGAAAGCGAAGAAGCCGATCGTTTGCCTTCGCGGCTTCTGCCGCCGCGCTCGCGTTATGAGATCATGGCAGGCTCCGTTATCGCCGCCGCGCTCTCAACGGAGCTGAACTCAGATGCGCCGGGGCGGGTCATCGCGCAGGTGACCGCGCCTGTCTTCGACACGGTCTCCGGCGCGCACCTTCTCATCCCGCAGGGCTCCAGGCTCATCGGCACGTACGACAATGCCGTCGCCTATGGCGATCGCCGGCTCGTTTTGGTCTGGAATCGGCTCATCCTGCCGAATGGCTGGAGCATCAATCTTCAAAACATGCAGGGCGCCGATCCCGGGGGCGCGGCGGGGCTTCGCGACAGAACGGATAATCACTTCGACCGTCTCGCCGGCGCCATTGCGCTCTCGGCTATCATTAGCATCGTTGCCAACAATGCCGAGGATGAGGATGACGGCTCGTCGTTGTCGCAGAGCTTGGGCGACGCGGCGGCGCAGGAAGCGGCGCGCACGGGCGACAGGCTTGTCGAGCGCGAACTCTCGGTGCGTCCAACCTTGCGTGTGCGCGCCGGCGCGCCCGTGCGCGTGCTGGTCATGCGCGACATCGGCCTTCGTCCTTATCGTGAGAACCGAGATGGTGGCGGGTGAGCGCGACGCCATCGAGGGTGATTCCGCGCCGGGGCGCCGCGCGCGCGACCGCGCCAAGGAAAGTGCGCGGTCAAGGCAGCTCTCATTGTTTGATGCGGAGCTCACTGAAGAGCTTGCGCCGCCCGCCGAGATCAAGCTGCAGGCGCCGGTCAAACCTATCGCGGCAAGGCCCGCTTTGAATCGCGCCGGTGCGCGGGTGATCGATGAGCGGCCATCGCGCGTGCTTTGCGTGGGTGACATGCCTGCCTATTCGGACGAAGCGCATGAGAGTGTCGCCGCGGCGCTCGAAGCGCTGCCGCCATCCCAGCTCTGGTTCACGTACAAGGACATCCAAGGCCTGTTCGGCGTGTCGCGCGCGACGGTGGCGCGGCGTCTGCGCGAGGGTCTTGTCCCCGGCGTCCGAATGGCTGGCTCCAGCGTGATGGAGGACGCCGCGGTGCGCCGCTTCGATCGGGTTCAGCTGAAATGGTTGCTCCTGGCTCTGCGCCACCGCCCGCGCCAGCCGGCGGGGCGGCTCTAAGTGGGTGGAAACACGCTCTTGCAATGTCAGAAAAAATCAATTTATTTCTGACACAAGAGGGTGCCTGTAAGACAGATAAATAATGGATTTACCAGCGAAAATAATGAGGCGCGTGCGGGGTCATGGTCGAGGGGGTATGATCTTTACTCCAGCCGACTTTGTGGACCTTGGCGCTCGGGCCGCGGTCGACCAGGCGTTGTCGCGCCTGGTTAAAGCCAAAACCCTGCGCCGGGTGGGGCGAGGGCTCTATGATTGGCCGCGCCAAAGCAAGCTTTTGGGCGGCGATGCGCCTGCCGCCGCCGATGACGTCGCCGCCGCCGCCGCCCGCCGCGTCGGCGCGACCGCCGCTCCCGACAATTTGGCGGCGGCCAATGCTCTGGGGCTCACCACAGCCGTGCTGTCGCGGCCCGCCTACATGGCCAGCCGAAAGCTTGGCGACCGCACGGTGGGGGGCTTGCGGGTCAAGTTTCGGCCCAGCGGCGCAAAGCTCGCGCCGCTTCTCAATACAGATGCGGCCGTGATCGTGCAGGCTTTGGCTTGGGCGCGCGACAGCGGGTTCGACCTCGATGAAGCGGCCGCGAAGATTGCGCGAACCGCCTCCGATGCGGCGACATCCGCGCTCGTCGCCAATCTGCGGCGCCTGCCCGTGTGGGCGCTTGGACCTGCGCGCGCGATCTTGCGGAATCGTGTCGCGTTGGCTGCCTGAAGGGTAGCGTCGCCGGGCTGGTTACCGGCCAAATATGGCCTCTTGAGTTGACATTCGGCAGATAATGGGCCATATTTGACCCCATGTTGAAGGTTCCTGCGGAGCTTCTGAGCGACCTGGGCGAGGCCATTCGCGCCCGCCGGGTCGCCTTTAACTACTCCCAGCAGGAGGCGGCTCGCCGCGCCGGAATTGGGGTGCGGACTTTAAGGCGGATGGAGACGGAGGGGCAGGGTACGATCGAAAGTCTGATCAACGTCGCGATCGCGCTGCGGTGCGAGGACAGACTTGGCGATCTTTTCCCTCTGCCTCCCGCGCGCAGCATGGATGAGTTGCTGCAGCAGCAGCGTGAGGCCGTCGAACTCAAGCGTCCTCAGCGCGCGCGTGCCCGCAAGGCGAAGCGACCATGAGACTGCCTCGCGGCGCACCTCTCAACATCGCGCTTGAATTCAACGTGACGCGTTCGCGCTTGCCGGTTGGGCGCCTCGCCATGAGTGACTCTCTCGGACAACTTGAATGGTCGTCGGAGCTCATAGCGAGCACGCTTAATCCGGCGGGGCTCTACTATCCGCCGGAGCCCGGACTTCACGCGGCGCGCACACGGAACTTCAACGGCCTGCACGGTTTCTTGGCCGACGCATTGCCCGAAGGTTGGGGCTATCTCGTAATGCGCAAACGCGTCGCCAAGCTTGACGTTGACATCGCCTCGCTGACCGCTGCTGAGCAACTCGCGCTTGTCGGCGAGACCGGCAGGGGCGCGCTCGTATTTGAGCCGGCGACAACGCCAAGCGACGAGGTTGAGACGCTCGACCTCGATGCGCTGGCGGATGAAGCAGCATTGATCTTGAGTGGCGACGATGGAGACCTCGCTGAAACTTTGGCGAAGCTCGCCGGCGGCTCGGGCGGCGCGCGGCCCAAAGTTCATGTAGGTTTTGACGATGCGGGCAATGTTTCCGTTGGATCGGGTGAGATAGCGCCGGGCCACACCGCTTGGATCGTAAAATTTCGCGCGCCCGAGGATCCCATTGATATCGGGCCGCTCGAATACGCCTACGCATCCATGGCGCGTGCGGCGGGCATCGATGTCCCCGAACACAAGCTCATCGCATCGAAGAAGGGGCCGGGCTATTTTGCGACGCGTCGCTTTGATCGGCCGCAACCGGGCGCGCGCCTCCACATGCTCTCCCTGTCGGGCGCGATCGAATCTCCGCCGCAAACACCGTCGAGCTACGATACCCTGCTGCGGGCCACGCGCGCTATCACGCGTCGAGCGGATGACGTTGCGGCCGCGTTCCGGCGCATGGTGTTCAATGTTCTTGCGCACAATCGCGACGACCACACGCGCCAGCACGCATTCTTGATGGATGAGTCGGGCGATTGGCGATTAGCGCCGGCCTATGATCTGACCTATGCCGCTGGTCCCGGCGGCGAGCACTATCTCGATGTCGAAGGAGAGGGGCGCAGGCCAACGCGAGCCCATATCGAGAACCTCGCGAAACGCCACGGCCTGTCCGACAAGCAGACGACCGCTGCGATCGATGAAGTACGCGCCGCGATATCCGATTGGGAGGCGGTGGCCAAGAGCGCTGGCGTGAGTGCTGTGTCAAGAAAACTAGTTGCGCAAGCGCATGCGCGTGTCTTGGAGACATTTTGATTCTGACAGCACGGCGATGAAGCCGATCAGTGCTCAACACCGCAAGCGGAAGAGTGCAGGCATGACAATCGCTGACACGATGGCGTGAGCGGGCTTGATCGGCAGCAGGGGAAGTATGTGACGGGTCTGTTTCGCAGCTCTGGCGTCGCCGAGCCAAGTGGCCGCTGTTCGAAGTTGGTTGTCCCCAATGGGTAGTTCAATGGGCAGCGCCAATCGTCTCCCCATTGCAGGCCAATGGGGAATCCCCAGGCGTTTGCCGATTGCCGTTGGTTACCAAGCAGCTTGGCATGCCCGCAAACTGATGACGTAAGTAAAATTGCGATGACCTCTTCGATGCTTGGTAGAAGCACGATTACGATCTTGCCGCTTTCCAACGGTGAGATTGCACGCCATCACCGGGGCGATGTCCCTCACTGCGCACGATGCTTGATATCAACGGCAGGGGTCGGCGCGGTCAGGATGCTTTCCCATAGGCGCAGCGCGTTGCGTCGCTCTTCAAGGAATTTGTGCTTCATATAGATGCCGCGTACGCCTTTAATCTTGTGGCCTAGCAGCATTTCGACGACTTCTTCGTTCACGCCCAATCCGGTCAAATGAGTTGAGCCAGACCGGCGAAAGTCATGCAGCGTGAAATGCGGCAGCTCGCGCCCCAGTTCGACGGCCGTGAGTTCTCGAAGCTTGTTCGCGTAATTGTCGGCGAAGCTATAGGTGGGTTTCTCCCCGTCCGTGGTCGAGAAGAGATACGGACCGCTCTCGCCGACGGGCCTCTGTTCGAGGATCACAAAAGTCAGATCTGTTAGCGGGATCGTTTTTGGGTGCCGATTTTTGTGGCCCGTACCCGGGACCTCGAGGTTTCGGCCGGCACGGTCAAACCATCCTCGTTCGGCCTTCGAAAACTCGCTGAGCCGCGATAGCGACAGCAGCAGCACACGCGCAAGCTCGCCCCATGGGGCGGGCATTTTGAATGTGGCTTTGTAGACTGCGCGCGCTTCATCGATTGCCAGCACACGTTCGCGCGGCCGCAGATCTTCAGGTCTCTGTCGAAGGCCTTCGCGGCCAATCAGGCCAACGGCCGGATTGTGAGCGACCAGCTCCTCTTTGATCGCCCAGCTATAGAGACCCATGATCCAGCGCCGGGCCTCAAGGGCTGCGCCAGGGCCGTGATCTGGCGATGCAGCGATGAGCTTGAGCCGTTCGGTTAGTTCTGAGCGGGTGATCGAGGCGTAGGCGCGCTTTCCGAAGTGGGGGGTCCAATGCCGCTTCAGCACCCAGCCGCCGACTTGCCCCGAAGCGAGCGCCTTCGTGGCGTATTGCTCGACATATTGATCGACCAACCACGCAAGCGTCCTTGAGCTGCTGGTGGTTCGCGTCGCTTCTCGTTTGGGATCTTCGCCGCCCTCGGCGATCTGCATAAGCGAGTGGGCTTTCACGCGTGCGGCGGCGAGGCTGACATGCGGGTAGTCGCCAATATGTATCCGTCGCATCGGCCCCTTGGTCTTGTGTCCTGATTCGCTCTCGCCGCCATGGCCGGTCACGCGATAGAGCAATGACCAACTGGCGCTGCGCTTTCCGACCCGCAAGAACAGGCCAGGCGTCGCGCCATCCAAATGATCGCGTGGTGGGCCCTTGACCAGCGCGCGCACGCGTAAGTCAGTGAAGGGCTTGTTGGCTGAAGCGCTCTTGCGAACCATATCGCCTTCGCTGCCGACCCGCATCCGCTTCCAAGTCGCTTCCGGACGGCTACCAAATCGGTCGATTTTTTTCGTTTTTGCGCCGAGGGTCACGAAGCCCTCGATTTGGTAGCGGCGCGGTAGCGAATCCGGTGCGCTGGGGCGGTGCGGCGGTCCTCCGTCTCATGTCGTCTCAATCGACGTTTTCCCGCTAAATATAAGGGAAAATGCGTAGTCGTGCCAATACCAGGTAGAACGAAGCTGAAGCAGTGTGAAACGGCAAAATTGCGATTGACATCGTAGGGGTCACAGGTTCGATCCCTGTCGCGCCCACCATTTTCTGACCCGCGGCGACTGCTGGCGTCGGCTAAATTCGTTTTCCCATCCGTAGCAACGGCACTTCAACGCCGGTGCTTATGCGTGACGTGATCGGCTCGATTAACTCAAAACCATACGCGCGATAGAGCGGTTCGCCCGCGAGGGTGGCGGCGAGTTCGACGTTTGTGAAACCTTCGGCGCGAGCGGCGGCTTCGCATGCGTCGAGGATCATGCGGCCGATGCCGCGACGGACGTGCGCGGGGTCTGTATACATCGCGCGCACGCGGGCGGAATCGCGTGTGGGATCGAGCAGGGCTGCGTCGCGGCCTTTGGTGTGGTCACCGCCGAAGAGCGTGGCGCGCCGGCTCCAACCGCCGCAGCCGACGATTGCGTCGTGTTCGGTGACGACGAAATAGGTGTTGTCGGCAATGATCTGCGTATCGATGCCCATCACTTCGAAGCACGCGGCGACGCCTTCGGGCGGCAAATAGGGCCTCAGCAATTCAGCGATGGCGCGGTTCATCAGCACGCGCATTGCCGGATCGTCAGCGGGGGTGGCGATGCGGAGCTGGAGCGTCACTTCTGCAGCTGCGCGCCCATGAGTTGATGCAGCAGATTGATCGCCTTCAGCGGGCGGATCATCACTTTGAAATGCGTGATCTGGCCGTCGTCGTTCCAGCTGATCATGTCGATTCCATTGATGCGGATGCCATCGATCTCGCGCTCGAATTCAAGAACGGCGCCGTTGGCGCTTTTCCATTCGCCGATGTAGCGGAAGCCGTCGCCGCCGAGCACTTTGAGCGCGCTGTCGAGATATTTGAAGGTGATCTCGCGGCCGCGTTGCGGCGTGTGCACGACGGGGCTTTCAAACACGGCGTCCGGCGCCAGCAAATCCCACAGCGCCTTTGTGTCGTGGCTCTTGGCGTAGGCGTACCATTTTTCCAACGCACTCATGGGCGGCTCCTAACCAGTGAAGGACCGGTAGAGCATATAGATCGCGACGACGAACACCACGCCGGCGAAGACGCGCTGCAGCATGCCGCGCTGTTTGGCCAGATGCTCGGCAAGGCCCGCGCCCATCATGCCGCCGACGACGCCGCCAAAAATGAAGAGCCCGGCGACGCGCCAGTCGACCAGGCCGTCGAGCGCATAGGTGGCGGCGGTGGTCGCGCCGAACGTGCCGACCGAGAAGAGCGACGAGCCGACGGCTTGGATCATGCTCATGCCGCTGGCGGCGATGAGGCCTGGCACGATGAGGAAGCCGCCGCCAATGCCGAAGAAGCCGGAGACAGCGCCGGCGGCGAGGCCGTAGCCCATCAGCTTTGGCGCGTTCTCGCGACTGAGCACGACGTCGCTGTCGCCCTCGCTCTTGCGCGGTCGCAGCATCAAGATCCCGATCACGATCATGGCGAGCGCGAAGAGCGGCAGCAGGATTTTCGCGTCGGTCAGCTTGCCGATCGAAGCGCCCAGCGCCGCGCCGGCAACGCCGGAGCCCGCGAAAACGGCCGCGCAGCGCCATTTCACATTGCCGCGTCGCGCGTGTGGAATGAGGTTGGCGAACGCGTTGATCGAGACGGCGAGCGCGCTGGTGCCGATCGCCATGTGCGGATTGGAGACGCCGACAACGTAGAGCAACGCCGGCGTCGCCAGGATCGAGCCGCCGCCGCCGATCAGCGCCAGCACCAGCCCAACCAGTGCGCCGCTGATCACGGCCAGAATGTCAGCAAGTTCGATCACTATGGATTAGCGGTGGGCCGATTCCACGGCATCGTCTTCAGCAGCAACGCCAAACCGCACCAGCCTGTTGCGCCTGCGAAGAAGAGACCGCCGCCCATGAAGGCGGAGAGCGCAAAGAAGCCAGGGTGTACGAGCAGGCCGAGTGCGACGCCCGTGACGACGAGGCCGCCAGCGATGATCTGCACCTGCCGCATGATCTCCAGCGGCGCCTTGGCGTTGGTGTGCACCGGGTAGCCGGCGCTTTTCCACGCCTCGATGCCGCCGTCGAGATAATAGGCTTCGCGGAAGCCGCGCCCGAGCAGGGTGGCCGCGTTGGCTTGGGTGCGCATACCTGAGCGGCAGTGAAACACGGCGATCTTGCCGTGGTCGCGGTCGAAATCGTGGGAGTCGATGGAGCTGAGCGGCGCCAGGCGCGCGCCAATCACGTGCTCGCGCGCGTGTTCGTCCGTCTCGCGGACATCGATCAGGATGGCGTCGCCGCTGTCGAGCTTTTGCTTCAAAGCGCGTGCGTCGATGGGTTTAAGCGTACTCACCTGGGAGACCTCTTCTTATTTGGGGGGCAATAGATGGACGCAAGAGTTTCCAGCACGCGCGCGGCTTTATCGTCGGCGAGGCTGTAATAGATGGTCTGCGCCTCGCGGCGCGTGTCGACCAGGCCATCCTCACGCAGTCGCGCGAGGTGTTGCGAGAGCGCCGATTGCGAAAGGCCGGACATCTCCTGCAGCGCGCCCGCCGAATGCTCGCCTTCGACGAGTTGGCAGAGCACCATCAGCCGGGCTTCGTGCGCCAGCGCCTTGAGGAGCGCCGCCGCCTCTCCAGCCTTGGCGGCGAATTGTTTGGGGGATAGATCAGCCATTGCCATCGGTGCGACCATATATCAGTTGAAGCTAATATAGCGAATGCTAATATAAGCGCAAGATCGAGTTACAGATGGAGTCCAGCCATGGCCGCTAGCCCGCAAGTTCGCGCCTTTTTCCACGAGCCCACGTTCACGGTGAGCTATCTGGTGTGGGACCCCGCCACGAAGGCGGCGGCCATCATCGATAGCGTGCTGGATTTCGATCAAAAGTCGGGTCGCACCAGCACGCTTTCGGCGCAGGCGCTTCTCGATGCGGTGCGCGCCGAGGGCGTGAAGGTCGAGTATCTGCTCGAGACCCACGCGCACGCGGATCACCTCTCAGCGGCGCCGTTCCTCAAGCAAGCGACTGGCGCGCCGATCCTCATCGGTGAGCACATCAAGACCGTGCAGAAAGTATTTAAGGGCGTCTTCAATCTTGGCTACGTGACAGCGGATGGCCGCCCGTTCGATCGCCTTGTACGCGATGGCGAGGTGTTGAAGCTCGGTGAGCTTGAGATCAAGGTGTTGCACACGCCGGGGCACACGCCTGCGTGCGTGAGCTATCTCGTCGGCGACGCGGTGTTCGTCGGCGACACGCTCTTCATGCCGGATTATGGGACAGCGCGTTGCGATTTTCCAGGTGGCGATGCGCGCACGCTCTATCGGTCGATCAACAAACTGCTCGCTTTGCCCGAGAGCACGCGGGTGTTCTTGTGTCACGACTACAAGGCGCCAGAACGCGACGTCTATGCATGGGAAACGACGATCGCGGCGGAGAAGCAGAACGTGCATCTGCGCGATGGCGTGAGCGAGGATCAATATGTCGCCATGCGCGAGGCGCGCGATAAGACGCTGGAGATGCCGGCGCTGATCCTGCCGTCGATCCAGGTGAACATTCAGGCCGGCGAATTGCCGCCGGCGGAAGAAAATGGCGTCCGCTATTTGAAGCTGCCGCTCGACGCGCTCTGAAAATCGCGCTTGGGCGGCATCCAAAGCCGTCGGCGCGTGCATCCCTCTCGATAAGAACGGGAGGGAGCCTCATGAAATTTGCCGTAAGTCTGGCCGCGCTGGCGTTTGCAACGGGCGTTGCGTTTGCTGAACCGCCAACACCTCCGCCGCCCGCGCCACAAGGCGCCGAGCCGCAGACATTGTTGCCGGCGCTGATCGAACATTCGCGCAGCACCGCGCGGTTGGAGAATGGCCGCCTCACAGGCGCCGGGGCCGACCTTCTGCGCACGCTTGGTGCTGAATCCCAATTCGTTGCGATTGGCGAAGAGCACGGCAATGCCGGCATCGCCCAATTCGCCGAAGCCTATTGGCGCGATCTCAATGCGGTCGGCTTCAACTACGCCGCCATCGAGGTCGATCCGTGGGTGGCGGAAGCGATGGAGCGCGAACTGCGCGCGGGCGATAGCGCTGCGTGGGCGCGCTTCATCGAACCGCGCGGCGGCGCCGTGGTCGCGCCGTTCTTCAGCTGGGACGCCGAAGCGCAATTCGCCGATACGATCGTGGATACGTCGCGCGCGCGTCGTGAGCCGGCTTTGTGGGGCTTGGACCAAGTGTTCCTCGGCGCAACGCCCTGGCTGCTCACAGAGATTGCGACCAATGCTCGCGATCCAGAAGCGCGCGCGATGGCGGCGCAGCTGGCGGATGCGGCGCGCGGGAATCTGAGCTGGCTCGGCCAATCAGAAACGGCGCCGCTTGAAGCATTGCGCGCGCGTCTTACGCATCGACGCGATGCGCGCTTCGCGGAACTTGTCGATGCGATGATCCAATCGCAGCGTATCTATCGCCCGTTCAGCGGCGGCAGCGGCGAATCCTGGTTCGCGAATGTCGAACGGGAGACGCTGATGAAGCAAAACTTCCTCGCGCACTATCGCGCAGCGGAACGTGCGGACGGCGCGCCGCCGCGCGTGCTGCTGAAGTTCGGCGGCTATCACATGTATCGCGGCCCCACGCCGACGATGGCGCAGGGGCTCGGCGGCTTTGTCAATGAACTCGCCATTCAAAGTGGCGGCCAGTCACTCTCGATCTACGCCGCGTGCGGACCAGGCGGCGCGACGGCTGGTTTTGCCGGCCCGCCAACGCCGTGTGATGAAGGGTTCAACGAAAGCTGGTCGTTCCTTGCGCCTTACGTGAGCGCCGATGAGATCACGGTGTTCGATTTGCGCGCCTGGAAACTTCGTCCGCGGCGCTGGGCGCATCTCTCGGCCGATGCGCGCCAGCTGATCGCGAGCTTCGATGTGCTGGTGATCATTCCGAATGCGCGGGCGTCGGAATTTTTGCCCGGCGTCACGCCGCCCAGCCCGCCGCCATCTTGATCTGCGCCCGAATGACGGTAAAGCAGCGACCAGCAACTCTGGGGAGAGGATATGCGTAAGTTTGTGATCAGCGCCTTGGCGCTAGCGGCGTTGGGCGCGTGCGCGCAGCAAGCGCCTGCGGAATTGACCGAAGAGCAGATCGTCGCGCGCGGCGAATATCTCGTGACCGCGATCGGCGGCTGCAACGATTGTCACACGCCGATGACCCCGCAAGGTCCAGACATGACGCAATCCTTGCAAGGCGCGACGCTCGGCTTTGCGCCGACCATGCCGATGCCGTGGGCGCCGGTCGCGCCGCCGCTCGCGGGTATTCCCAGTCACTTCACGCAAGAGCAGTTCGCGGCGTTCTTGCAGACGGGCGTGCGCCCGGATGGTTCGCGTCCGCTGCCGCCGATGCCTGCGTATCGTTTGAACGACGACGATGCGCGCGCGATCACGGCGTATATCGCGACGCTGCCCGTTGCGGGCGAAGCGACGGCGACAACGCCGCCGGGCGAATGACGTTCCGCGCGTAACGCGCGTAACGCTGACATGAAATCGTGAACGCAATGAAGCTTGACGCGCGTGCGTGTTGGGTGTTGCCTATGCGTGTCGGAAGACATCGGCGCCGTTGCCGGTTCCCGTTGCAATAGCTCTTGCAGCACACAACACCAGGGCCACGGCGCGCGCCAAGTTGTCTTCCCGTTCGACGAAAAAGTACCGCGCGCAGCAATGGTGCTGCAGGGAATGCGGGCCAGTCGAGGTCGGCCGGCGTCAGGCGACGTTTCAGCGTATGGTGATGTATGAGCGAACAAATCGGCAACGCCAGGCGATGCGCGATTTTTCCTTTCTTTATGCGTTTTTTTGCTCTGGCGCGATCAACCGCGCTGTTCCTATCTCCTCAGTGAAGAGGGGATCACATGCAGCTTCGTGAACTTGGCCGCACTGGCGTGAAAGTGTCGTCGATTTGTCTCGGCACCATGACGTTCGGCGATCAGACGCCTGAGAGCGACGCCTTCGCGCAGATGGATCTGGCGTTGGCGCGCGGCGTGAATTTTTTCGACACGGCGGAAATGTATTCGAGCCCGCCGAAAGCGGAGACGCAAGGCAATACCGAGCGTGTGATCGGCGCGTGGCTCAAGGCGCGCGGCGGGCGCGACAAGATCGTGCTCGCGTCAAAGGTGGCGGGCCGCACGCGCGACATGAAATGGATCAGGCCGGAAGAGCGTCTCGAAGATGGCCAAGTGCGCGTCTCGCGCGCGCAGATCGACTACGCCGTCGAGCAGAGCTTGAAGCGTCTGCAGACGGATTATCTCGATCTCTACCAAGTGCATTGGCCGGATCGCCTCTATCGCGGCTTCGGCTTTCAAATGTACAAAGACTATCCGCAAGACTTCATCGCCTTCGGCGACATTCTCGAGGCGCTTGGCCGTCACATCGACAAAGGGAACATCCGTGCGATCGGCGTGTCGAACGAGAGTCCGTGGGGTGTGATGCGCTATCTGGCTGAGAGCGACGCGCGTGGTCTGCCGCGCATGGCGTCGATCCAGAACGCGTACCATTTGCTCAATCGCCGTTTTGAAACCGGCGGCTTGGCGGAGGTGGCGCTGCGCGAGCAGGTGGGCTTGCTGGCGTATTCGCCGCTGGCGCAGGGCGTGCTTACTGGCAAATATCTCGGTGGGGCAAAGCCTGAAGGCTCGCGCGGCAAACTCTATAATCGTCTGCAGCGTTACGAAGGCCCTGGCGCGGAAGAGATGACCGTGGCGTATGTGAAGGCCGCGCGTGAGTTTGGCGTCACGCCAGTGCAGCTTGCGCTCAAATTTGTCGACACGCGCCCGTGGGTGACCAGCACGATTATTGGCGCCAGCACCGTGCGCCAACTGGAAGAAGACCTCGCCGCTTTCGATGTAACCTGGACCGACGACATGGAAACGCGCGTCAACGCGTTGCATGCAAGCCATCCCGATCCTTGCCCCTAAATATGAGTCTTCGTCTTTTCGCCGCCTTCGACATTCCTGACCACATCGCCGAACGCCTTTTGCCGCTGCAGAAGGGCATAGGCGGCGCCAAGTGGCGGCCGCGCGAAAATCTTCACGTCACGCTGCGTTTCTTCGGCGAAGTCGCCGAGCCCGTCGCCGACGATATCGATGGCGAACTCTCGGCGATCGCGGAGAACCATGCGCCGTTCGAGATTGCGCTGAAGGGCGCCGGCACGTTCGGCGGCGCCGATCCGCATGCGTTATGGATGGGCGTGACAGCAAGCGAGCCGTTGAAAAAACTAGCCGCCGATTGTGAGCGTGCGGCGCGGCGGGCGAAGCTCAAACCGGACGCGCACGCGTTCAAGCCGCACGTGACGATGGCGTACCTCAACAATGCGCCGCTCGATCGCGTGCAATCCTTCGAACAGCGCCTTGCCTTATTTGAGACGCCGCCCTTTCGGGTAGAGAGCTTCGGGCTTTATTCGAGCTTCACACGCAAATTGGCGCCGAGCCTTTATAGGCTCGAGGCCCAGTACCCGTTGCGCGGATAAGTTTGCCTGCCCAAACCCGACGAGCGAGACCTTGTCGCGGTTTCGGCGAAATGCTGAGTGAGACCTGCCGCGGAACATGGAGGCGTTGTCATGATGTTCGCGGCGCGCGTGCGCTTTGCGATGCCGGCATGCGCGCGCAGAGTTCACTAGGCGGCAGGCGCTTTCGGCCCTAGGTAGGATTGAGATCTGAGGGAGCAGCGCATGTTCGGACGTTTGGTGATGGCGGTGAGCTTGGTGGCGCTGGGCGCCTGCGCCAACATCGAATCCGCTGGCCGCAACGCGTCGCGCGCGCCGCAAGCCGCATCTGCTGAACGCGCCGCGCCGCCGCCTGTCCGCAGCGTTGAACTGCAGCCGCCGCAAGCCAATGCGGGCCCGGTTGTCGCGCCTGCCGCCGATCCGCGCCCGACGCTGACTACACCGCCCGCCGCAGTGGCGCCGCCGCAACGCTCAGCCGCACTCACCACGCCGCCGCAAGTCGCGCCCACGCCCGCGCCGACGCCGACCGCGCCGCCGGTCGCTGCGCCTGAGGTGCGCGTGCCGGTGTCCACTACGCCGCCGCCGCGTCCGCGTTCGGATGACGACGACATCGTGGTGCCGGGCGAAGCGCGCGAACAAGTGCGTGCGCCCGATGGCGATTTCCGCTCACGCGAGCAACGCAACGAAGATATCCGCGCGTGGGATCGCTGCGTCTCGTCGGTGCAGGCGGTGTACGAGCGCGATCCGATGCGTCCGCAATTGGACTCGCCGGAAGATTATTGCTCGCAATCGCTCGGCATGAGCAGCCGCGACGCTATTCCGGAAAGTCGCCTGCAGCGCGTGCGGCGCTAATTGTCGGCCTGCTCGGAAAGCGCGTCCATATCGTCGTCGCTGAGGCCGAAATGGTGGCCGATCTCGTGCACCAGCACGTGCTCGACCAATTCGTCCAACGGCACATCGCCGTGTGAGACCCATTCGAACAGAATGGCTTGGCGATAGAGCATGACCATCGGCGCGCTGGGCGATGGGTCCATGATCGAGCGCTCGGTGAGGTCTGGGCCTGAATAGAGACCGGTCAGCTCGAGTGGGTCTCCGAGGCCGACGTCGGCCAGGGTCTGCTCGTCCGCAAAGTCCTCGATCCGGAAAATGACGTCCCCCGCCAGCGCCCGGAATTCAGCTGGCAGCGCCGCCCAGGCGCGCTGCGCCATGCGCTCCAAATCGTCGAGGGAAGGGGGCAAAAGCGGGTTCATCGTGGGCGTTTATATGGGGTGGCCCGGCCGCCCACGGAAAAAAATCGGTGAGGCAAGTTGACGGCGGCGTCATTTTTCTTGATCGAGATCAAATTCGCCTGTATCGTGCAACCTTTAAAACGATGGCCGCGTGCGTGCGGCCGCAACCGGGAGAGACGACGCGATGGCCGATTCCGCCGCTCCAATTCGCCAGATCACCAAAGACGAAGTGTACGACGCGGTCGCGCCGACCGATTTCGCCGCCATGTTGGACATGACGCGGCACCTCAATCGCTCGTCGGCCTTCGACAAGATCATCTCAGCGACCCACGACCATTTCTGGGATCCGCTCGACAAGAAATATATCGATTTCAACGATGATTTCGACGCGGACACCACGGACTTCGTGCCCGATCACATGATCCCGGCGCTGCAGACCGATTACGTAACTAACTTCTTCGCCGACAAGCCGGCCGAGCGCATCCGCTTCAAGAGCCAGATGGCGCGTTGGCAGATGTCGGCGATCCTGCACGGTGAGCAAGGCGCGCTGAATCTTTCGGCCTCGCTCTGCCATGTTCTGCGCGATCCGGGCGCGCAAGAATACGCCGCCAACCAAACGCGCGAAGAAGGCCGTCACGTCACGGCGTTCGCGAAATACATTATCGCCCGTTGGGGTTCGCCGCTGCCGTGCGGCGCAGTCCTTGCCGGCTTGCTGCAAGAGATCGTGCACGCGCCGGAAGTCTATAAGAAGATTATTGGCATGCAGATGCTGGTCGAAGGTCTCGCCATGGGCGCCTTCGCGACGATCTTCAAGGAATGGAACGATCCGCTGGCGAAGAAGCTGACGCAGCTCGTCATGACGGACGAAGCCTTTCACCACAAGTTCGGGAAGATCTGGGCTGACCGCACGATCCCGAAACTGTCGAAGGAAGAGCACGAGATCGTCGAGAACTGGGCCGCGCATTGCTTCCAGACGCTGCTGTTCAATCTCGTCGCGCCGCACCAAATGACGGCGATTTACGAGCAATTCGGCCTCGATCCGCAAAAGGTCATGGAAGGCTTCCAAGCGGTCGCGACCGACGAAGAGCGTCGCGAGCACATGAAGGAAGCGACCAACATCTTCCGCGTGCTGGTGAAGACGCTCTGGAACGCCGGCATCATCACGGATCGCACTGCGCCGTTCTACGCCACCTACGTGAACTTCGAAGAGTTCAAGGCTGAAGGCGAAGAGATGGTCGGCGATGCGATCGCTGACGAAGGCATTCAATATCTGAAGACGATCAATTTCGGCATCAACACCGGCGCGCTCGACGACGTGAAGGCCGCCGCGGTCGCCGCTGAATAAAAACATTTTCCCGAACTGAAACGCCCCGCCGACTGGCGGGGCGTTTTGTTTTGTGATCAGCCGCGCGGATCGGGCGCGGGTTGCGGGGCGGGGGTGGGCGCAGCTGGCGCGGTCGTGGCGCCGGTAACGCTGTCGAGCTGTTGCAGGTTTTCGCCGACTTGCTCCGCAACTGCTTGCGGATCGATCAGCTGATAGCCGGCCGGCACGCCGAACAGTGCGACGTCTTGCTCGCCACGTTGCAGCGATGTCGCTTCCCAGAGCACACGCTCATTTTCACGCACCCGCAACACGATGCCGTCGCTTGTGATGCACGCCGTACGCTCTACACCAGGCGCGGGGGCTTCGCGCGGCGTCCATTCATGGCCTTCTTCACCAGCGACTTCGCAGCGACCGGTTGAGCGCGCGTTGTCAGCGCCAAGTGCGGCCCACGCGGTTTCAAGCGGCTGCGGCGCGTCGGCGTCTTGAATGCGAACGGCGACGCCGATCACTTGCGGCGCGGGCGCGGCGGCTGGAGGAGCAGCTGGTGCGCCAGCTGCCGGATTGGTTGGCGCAGGCTGCGTTGTTGTTGGCGCGGCCGCTGGCGCGGCGCTCGGTTGCGCGGTGGGAACTGGCGTTGTCGGCACAGCGCCGGTGGGGTTCAGCACATAGGCGGCATTGGTGCTTTCATCGAACACGATCGTGGCTTGGCCGTAGGTAGGTAGCGTTGCTTCCACACGCATTTTCGGGCCGTCGCGATAGATCACCGTCTGTGTGGTGGCGCCGGTATCGAGCGACGCAGTGCGGCCTTCGATGCGATACGATGTTTCGGAGAATTCAGGATAGGCCGGCGCGCCGAAGCCGCAGCCAGCCAGCAAAGCAGCCGCCGCTGCGGCGGCGAGGAAGCTCAACTTGCGCATGGAATATGTCCTTCCGTTTGACCCGCGGCGAACGCGCACGCTGCGGCGCATGTTCCGGTCGCGCTTGTTCCCACGCGCGGCCGGCGCCAAAATGTGCGCATGGACGCGCTGCCGCTTTCCCGGCTTGACACGACGCTCGCGCTTGCGCGCGGCGTGACGCGTTTGCTTGCCGATCATGGGCTTGTGTCGGTGTTGGAAGTGCCATTGGCCAACGGGCGACGCGCCGATGTAATGGCGCTGACGGCGAGCGGTGAGATCTGGATCATTGAGACGAAATCATGCCTCGCCGATTTCGCCGTTGATTCAAAATGGCCGGATTACGTTGAGTATTGCGATCGCTTTTTCTTTGGCGTCACCGAAGACTTTCCGCGCGATCTCATCCCAGAAGATGTCGGCCTCATCGTCGCTGACGGTTTTGGCGGCGCGATTTTGCGTGAGAGCCCAACGCGTCCGCTCGCAGGCGCGCGGCGCAAAGCGGTGACACTGCTCTTTGCGCGTATCGCGGCGATGCGGCTTACCGGCCTGTAGCGGCGAGCGAGGCCGCACTCGCACACACGTCTTCGCGCGCGACCTGCGCGGCGGCGCTGTATTCTTCTGGTGTTGGCGCAAGGCGGCGGATCAAAGCGATGCCGCGCGCGCTCGGGCTTTCCACCACCATCGGTGCGCCCTCGGGATGGGCACGTCCGCGTTGCACCAATGTGATCTCCGCGCCGTAGTGCGCTTCGCGATCGTCGATGACGAAGAAATTGTCGCTGTTGTCGGCATAGAGCGAAAGCGACCAATACTCCCGCCAAGGCGCCGCGCTGATCACAAGCGGCCCGCGCGACAGATCATAGGTGCAGGCCGAGTACGCGAAGTCGGGCGAGGGGCGCACGATGGTGCGCGATTGTTCAGTCACGCGCGGCGCCACTTGCCAGCGATTGAGTCCCATATCGCTCAGCCGCGAGATCGCGACGTTCATCAGAACATTCGGGACCGCATAGATGATCGCGACATGCGTCAGCACCGCGCTGATCAGCACCGCCCAAACGTATTTGCGTAAATGCTCGCCGCCCATCACGCTCCTCCCGCGCACGAGAGCGTAGTGAGTTGCGGCAGCGAGTCAGCGCTGGGCCGGAAATCGCGCTGTGGGTTGTAAACCCGAAGCGTCAGCGAAAACCCGCGCCGCGCCGCGCGCGACGAGACCCAATTGATCGCATCGCCTTTCACCGGCGAGATGCGCGTGCGCCAATAGCCGTCGGCGCTGTAGGAGATGCGCGAGGCGTCGACCGAATGCGCATGGTCGTTGTTCATCGCCAGGAAGCTATCGTCGGCATAAAGCGTCACCGACCACCAGCGCGCGTCGAGATCGCGGCCAGTCATCTCATAGACGCAGCTTTCGCTGAGCGGGCGGCCTTGGTCGTCGGTGAAAATCGTAAAGTAGAGCGCCTCGCGCGCGCTCAGCGCCAACAAGCCGTCGCGTGCGATCACAGCACGGCTATACGGGCCAGCCGCCGTCGAGCCCGCAGCGTGATTGAAATGCCAGGCGCCGTATTGTTCAGCGAAATTGGTGCGGCCGATCTCAAGCGCGCCCCAGGCGCTCGCAGCGCCCAGCACCACGCCGATCAGTATCGCCGCCGCCCACGCGAATATGCGCCCCACCACGTGTCACCCCCGGATTGCGTTTACGCGCCCGCAACCTCTTCTGGCGTTTTGAGGTCGAGCGAGAGCGCGTGCAAGCCCGTGTCGAATTCTTCACGAAGCGCGTCGTACACCAAGCGTTGACGCGCGACGCGCGAAAGTCCGGCGAACGCCACTGAGACGAGCCGCAGGCGGTAATGCGTTTCGCCGCCCGGCCGCGCGCCCGCGTGCCCGGCGTGCTTGCGACTGTCGTCCTCCAACACGAATTCGTGTGGCGCGAATTGCGCTGCCAACAGCTTTTCGATGCGGTCGGCGCGCGAAAGATGCGATTTGGTGTCTGTCAATTCCTTGTCCGCTTAACCCTTGGCGCCCATACTCAACGATCCATGTCAGGCGCGTTCGAATATAAGCCGAAATTCGTCGATATCCGCGTCAAGAAACCTAGCGCGGAAACGGCGGAGCGCGCGCCGAGCGAGCGCGCCTGTGATCATGTAGGATGCCGCAGGCCTGGACTCCACCCAGCGCCGAAAGGCCGCGACCTTGAAGGCCAGTTTTGGCATTTCTGCGCGGCGCACGCCTCGGACTACAATAAGCGCTGGAATTACTTCGCCGGCATGAACGAAGGCCAGTGGGCTGAGTATCAGGCGCGCGAGGAAATCGGCCATCGCCCAACCTGGACATTCCGCTCCGGCCGGCTCGACAAGCATTCGGCGGCCATGCGCGGCTTCCGCGCCGGCCAAAGCCACGACCCGTTCGGGATGTTCAGCGAAGGCGCCAACACGAGCGCGCCAGCCGCCGCCAAGCCGCGCCGCAGGCTGACCCGCCTCCAAACCTTGGCCTTTGAGGCGCTCTCCCTGGACGAGGGGGCTGACGCAGCGACCATCCGCGCGAAATACGCCGAATTGGTCAAACGCTGGCACCCGGACTCCAACGGCGGCGACCGTGGCGCCGAGGAGCAGCTCCAGCGCGTGATCAAGGGCTATCAGGTGCTCAAATCCGCTGGTCTGGTCTGACCCCTAGGTCAAGCCAATCGTCATTTCGCCGCCTTTCCCGCCATGCTGCGGCGCGGTAAGCTGGCCGCGCCAGAACGATAAGAGACGATATGAGCACTGCCGACGATCTCCTTTCCGCAAAGCCCGATAAGCAGGTCTCGGCCCGCGATTTCGGCGTCGATAGCGACATGAAAATCCCGGCCTTTTCGAAGCGCACGGAATATGTGCCCGAGGTGGACGAGGCCTATCGCTTCGACCCGCAAACCACGCTCGCGATCCTCGCCGGCTTTGCCTTCAATCGCCGTGTCATGGTGCAGGGCTATCACGGCACGGGGAAGTCGACGCACGTCGAGCAGGTGGCGGCGCGCCTCAACTGGCCGATGGTGCGCGTGAACCTCGACAGCCACGTCTCCCGTATCGATCTCGTCGGTAAGGACGCGATTGTGCTGAAGGACGGCAAGCAGATCACCGAGTTTCGCGAAGGCATGTTGCCGTGGGCGCTGCAGCGGCCGGTTGCGATCTGCTTCGATGAATATGACGCTGGCCGCCCGGACGTGATGTTCGTGATCCAGCGCGTGCTGGAATCGAGCGGCAAGCTCACGCTGCTCGATCAGAACCGCGTCATCACCGCCAATCCGTTCTTCCGTCTGTTCGCGACCACGAACACGATCGGCTTGGGCGACACGACCGGGCTCTATCACGGCACGCAACAAATCAACCAAGCGCAGATGGACCGTTGGTCTGTCGTCACCGTGCTCAATTATCTCGAGCACGATGTCGAAGCTGAGATCGTGCTGGCGAAGGCGCCGAGCTACAACAATGCCGAAGGCAAGCGCACGATCATGGCGATGGTCCGCGTCGCCGACATGACGCGCAACGCGTTCATGAACGGCGATGTCTCCACCGTCATGAGTCCGCGCACCGTGATCACCTGGGCGCAAAACGCCGAGATCTTCGGCGATGTGGGCCTCGCATTCCGGATGACGTTCCTGAACAAGTGCGATGAATTGGAACGGCCGACCGTGGCGGAGTTCTATCAACGCGCGTTCGGGGCGGATCTGCCGGAGGCGGCGACGCGGGTGAAGGTGGCTTAATTCGCGTTCGCGCGCGATAGAGGACGCATGTCCCACAAGGAAACCCCGACGGAGCTGTTCAAGCGCGTGCTGGCGCAGTCGACGCGTGCGTTGGCGGGCGCGGAGGAGGAGCTTGAGGTGACGTTTGGCGCGGAAGGCCCGCGCCTCAGTCCCGGCAAGATCGTTCTGCCGCATCCGCCGCGCGTAGTCTCCGATCCCGAGGCCGAACGCATTCGCGGCCAAGCCGATGCGCTGGCGCTTAAGCTCGCGCACCACGACGCGCTCCAGCACGTGCGCAATCGCCCGCAAGGCGCGGATGCGCGCGCGGTGTTCGATGCGGTCGAAGACATGCGCATTCAGGCGCTGGGCGCGAACGCGATGAAAGGCGTGTCGAACAATCTGACCGCCTCGCTCACCGATCAGCTCGAGCGAAAGGGCGCGTCGCGGCTCACGGATAAATCAAGTGCGCCGCTGGCGGACGCTGTGGCGCTGATGGTGCGCGAGCGGCTGACCGGCTTAGCGCCGCCGGCGAACGCGAAGGCGATGGTGGATGCGTGGCGCGGCGACATCGAGCGCGACGCGGGCGCAGCGCTCGATAAGCTTGGCGCGGTGGCGGACGATCAGCCGGCGTTCGCGAAGCTGATGAAGGACGTGCTCACCGATCTCGGCCTCGGCGACGAGCTCACGGCCGAGGAAAGCAAGAACGACGACACGACCGAGTCGAAGGCCGACGAACCACCGCCGCCGCAAAGCGACGATTCCGACGGCGACGACGAGCAAGAGCAAGAATCGCCTGCGGATCTCGAAATGATCGACGGCGAGATCGATAGCGACACCGATCGCACCATTTCCGTGGACACGGATATGGATGCGGAGGACACGCAGGATTCCGAACAGGAGGAGCAAGGCGAAAAGCCGATCCGGCCGAGGACGCGCGACAATGCCGAAGATCCGAATGCGAACTACAAAGTCTTCACGCGCGCGCATGACGAGCAGATCACGGCTGAAGAGCTATGCGACGCCGAAGAGTTGGCTCGGTTGCGCTCGTATCTCGATCAGCAGCTGAAGCCGCTGCAGAGCATTGTCGGCCGCTTGGCCAATCGCTTGCAGCGCAAATTGCTGGCGCAGCAGAACCGCTCGTGGAGCTTCGATCTGGAAGAGGGCGTGCTGGATAGCGCACGCCTGACGCGTGTGATCATCGATCCGATGTCGGCGCTGTCGTTCAAGCAAGAAGAGGACATGCCGTTCAAGGATACGGTGGTCACGCTGCTTCTCGACAATTCAGGCTCGATGCGTGGCCGCCCGATCATGGTGGCCGCGCTCTGCGCCGATATTCTCGCGCGCACGCTAGAGCGTTGCGGCGTGAAGGTGGAAATCCTCGGCTTCACCACGCGCGCCTGGAAGGGCGGGCGTTCGAAGGAAGATTGGCTGGGCGCCGGCCGGCCGCCGCAGCCGGGCCGACTCAACGATTTGCGCCACGTGATTTACAAAAGCGCGGATGCGCCGTGGCGGCGCGCGCGGCGCAATCTCGGCCTGATGATGCGCGAAGGCCTGCTGAAAGAGAACATCGACGGCGAAGCCTTGATGTGGGCGCATGATCGCTTGATCGGCCGCCAAGAACAGCGCCGCATTTTGATGGTGATCTCCGATGGCGCGCCGGTGGACGACAGCACGCTCTCGGCCAATCCAGGCAATTATCTCGAGCGCCATCTGCGCACCGTGATCCAATGGATCGAAACGCGTTCGCCGATCGAGCTGATCGCCATCGGCATCGGCCACGATGTCACGCGCTATTATCGCCGCGCCGTCACAATCACCGACGCCGAGCAGCTCGGCGGCGTCATGACGGAAAAGCTCGCCGAATTGTTCGAAGAGGCGACGGGGGTCGAGAAGGTTGCGCCGCGCTCGCCACGTGAAGCGCGCGAACGCACCCGGACGATGGCCTGATGTGGCGCGCATGGGCGTGTGCGGCGGCGTTTGCGCTCGCCGCCTGTTCGCCATCCGCCGCGGACGCGCCGATCGCGGAGCAATGGCGCAGGCTCGATCTCAACGTGACGCAGATTGAGTTCGGCGCGGAAAGCGTTGGCCAATTGCGCTTTCGCGGCGGCTTGCATCTGCAAGTCTCGCCAGACGATGTGTTTGGTGGGCTTTCCGGTCTTGAGGTGCTGGAAGATGGCCGGCTTGTAGCGATCACGGATGATGGGCGCTGGTTCGAAGCGCAACTCAATCTGGACGAAGCGGGCGCGCTTGTTGGCTTGAGCGATGCGCGCATTGCTTTGATGCGCGACGAGGATGGCTTGCCGTTCGAGAACAAGGCAGCCGGCGATTCCGAAGGGCTCGCGCAATTGCCCGATGGGCGCTTTGCGGTGAGCTTCGAGCAGCGCCCGCGCATGCTGATTTATGATCTCAATCGCGATGGCCCGTTCGGCGCGGCGCAACGTGGGCCGCGTCTGGCGGAGACGTCGCGCTTGCGCCGCAATGTTGGCCTCGAAGCGCTGGCGGTGACGAGTGAGGGCGCCTTGCTGGTGGGCGCGGAGGGGCTTAACCGCCGCAGCACGCCGCTTTGGGTCGCGCCGCTCGATGCGTCATCGCCCGCGCCGCAGCGCGTCAATTATCCGCTGAGCGATGGCTTTGCGCTGACCAGCCTCGATCATTTGCCGGATGGCGGTTTCGTGGTGCTCGAGCGCTTCTATGCGCCGATCATCGGCGCTCGCGCGCGCG
The DNA here is from genome assembly GCF_004634425.1 of Vitreimonas flagellata. Taxonomy (NCBI): domain Bacteria; kingdom Pseudomonadati; phylum Pseudomonadota; class Alphaproteobacteria; order Hyphomonadales; family Hyphomonadaceae; genus Vitreimonas; species Vitreimonas flagellata. The sequence continues at coordinate 163,254 of NZ_SBJL01000004.1, forward strand.
TCACGCGCTTTGCCGAAGCATCGCTCGATGCAAGCGGCGAGGCGCTGCCGGGCGTCGAGCTGTTGGCTGAAATCACACCACCGCTCGCGGTGGATAATTTTGAAGGCGTTGCCGCAGTGCGGGCGCCCGATGGCGGCGTGCGGCTTTATGTCGTTTCCGACGACAATTTCAGCGCGCGCCAACGCACGTTGTTGCTGGCGTTCGATCTGGTGGAGTGAGCGCGGCCCGCACCCCTCCTCACGAAGTGGGGAGGGGCAGGGGTGGGGACGGCTCCGTCGTCAGTTCGTGCAGCGGCAATACGCGCGCACATCATCGGGCGCCGAGCTATCCCCACCCCTGCCCCTCCCCGCACGCGGGGAGGGAAGCGCAACACTTTTGGCCGCATGAGTGGACGCGCGCCGCCATCGGCGCCTAGCGTGTCTCAACAGCTCGGTTGGAGATTTCTATGCGCAGCGTTCTCGTCATCGCCATCATGGCGCTCGCCGCCTGTGGTCAGCCATCGAGCGACCAGCCTGAGGCGGACATCGCGTCCGTGTTGCCCGAGGGCTTCCCCCCCGCGGATGAAGCGCAACGCGCGGCCGAATGCGTCGTCTATTCGCGTCTCGCCGGCGCTGATGACAACGCGATGCGTTGGGAGGCGAGCCTCACCATCGATCAGGGCTACAGCGTCGAAGAAGCCGCTCAACTCGTCGCCAGCTCCGTTAACCCGCTCAGCGCCAATCCCGCGGCCGAACGCGAAGCCGCAGCCTCATGGTGCGCGGAGAATTTGCCAGATCCGCAGCCGTAAGTACCGTCTCGGTGCGCGGAACAATGCTTTAGTCGTAGCGAAGGCGGCGCCTCTCCGCCCAAGCGGACATCACGACAAACACGCCGATCGCGACCATCCACAAACTCTCGATCACGAAGGCGAGGGCAATGGTGGCAACGCCAAACACGACGCCTGCCCAAGCTGCGATCCAGCTTGCGCGTCCGCGGCTGATGCGAGCGCTCAACAGCGCGCGCAAGATATGGCCGCCATCAAATGGCAATCCTGGCAGCAGATTAAACAATCCGATCCCGAGGTTGAAATAGGCGAGCTTCTGAAGCGCGGCCTGCACTGCGGGCGCGCGATATTGCGGATCGTACCAGAGATAAAAGATGCCGCCCTGCTCCATGAGCATCGCTGGCTGCGGAGTGAAGAGTGCTTCGATGACCGCGAAGGTCAGGGCGGCTAAGAACAGGTTCGCGGCAGGCCCCGCAAATGCAATCGCCGCCTCACGCCAACGGCTTTGCGGCGCCACCCAAAACTCCGCAAATCCGCCGAACCAAGTGAGTGCGATGTGGCGAACGGGGAGCCCAAACGCTTTCGCCGTTTGCGCATGAGCCAGTTCGTGCGCGCGGCGCGGTCGCCAAATTAATCGCGAGCTCGCGTGTACTTCCTGCCCATATGGCCATAGCCAATATGAGTGGTGCTAGTAGCCATGCCGAATTTTGACTAAGATCGGAGTGCCAAAGACGGCGCCGACATGGACGCTGTCACGCGTCCACCTCAAGCTGCAGCGGTTTCCGCGAGCTTCTTCTTCAGGTCGCGGCGGATCTTCGCGGCGCGCGTGGAGAGTTCGGCTTCGTCGGCCTTGAGCAGGAATTGGTCGAGGCCGCCGCGGTGATCGACGGTGCGGAGTGCGGCCGCCGTGATGCGCAGCTTGAAGTTCTGGCCGAGCGCCTCGCTCGCCAACGTCACGTCCACCAAGTTCGGTTGGAACTCGCGCTTGGTCTTGATGTTGGAGTGGCTGACCTTGTGGCCAATCTGGCGATTGACGCCGGACAGTTCGCAACGGCGGGACATTGGTACGCGCTCTCTGCTCAGAGGGAAAATTGAAGCGCGGACGGATACGCGAAGGCCCAGCCGGGGTCAAGGACGGCGCAGAACTAAAGGCTCATTCCGGGCAGGGTTGAGCCGCGCTCCATGAAACCGCCCGATTTGGTTCATGACTGGATCAGTATGCACCCGGTAAGAGTTGGCACGCGCGGCAGGACCGTCCAAAGGTGGGTTTAGCGATGAAGAATTGGCTCAAAGGCCTCGTGGCCGTGCTTGGCGTGGCGGCTTTGGCCGACCCGGCGGCGGCGCAGACAGGCAACCGCACCTTTGAAGGATCCTACGCCGTGATCGCCCGCGGCATCGAGGCCGGCGACTTCAATTACCGCTTCAACCAGACGGGCGCGACCTACACTGCCAGCGCCACCCGCGAAATGAAGGGCTGGGTGGGCGCCGCGCTCCAGCGCAGCCAGGATTACCGCTACAATGTCAGCGGCACGGTCGCGGCGGACGGCACGCTGCGGACGGTTTCTTACGAGCACCAGGGCGGCCGCCGCCGTGACGATCGCCCGAATGGCCGTCTGATCCGCGCAGCCTTTAGCGCGAACGACGTGGTGACGACCGCCACGCCTGGCCGCCCGAACATGGGCGATCCGCCGGCTACGGCCGAACAGCGCCGCAACGTGATCGACCAGATCACGGCCATCGCCGCGATGGTCACGACCTCCGGCGATCCGTGCGCGCAGACGCTCCGCGTCTATATGGACGGCCGCTCGCGTTTCGACTTCGTGATGACGCCGAATGGCAATGTGACCATCAATTCTCGAGCGTATCAGGGGCCGGGCGTGCGTTGCCGCGTCCAATTCCGCCCGATCGCCGGTTTCAGCGACCCCCAGGAGGCCTCGACCCTGACCTTCCTGTTCGCCCGCACCGACAGCGGCATGTGGGCCCCGGTCACGATCGAGATGCCGACGGATGGCGTTGGCGTTGTCCGCCTCGAAGCGCGCCGGCTGACCTTCAACGGCACGCGCCTGCGCTAATCGCTTCGGTTTTGAAATGAAGTCCGCCGGCAGAGATGTCGGCGGCCATTTTCATGCGCTGAACCAGTCTTGTGTGTTACTTAAGTCTTAACCACAAGATATGGCCGTGAACAGACAGCCAACGAATCAAATCAACTGATTCGCGACTGATTCGTTCTTGATTTCTTCTCTTGCGTTTTCGGTAGCCGAGTATTTGCGCTCGCCTTGAAATCGCTGCCTCCGCCGCCCATCGTCCGTTGATGAGCGCACGCGCCCGCGTGAAGGCGGTCCTCGGCCCCACCAACACCGGCAAAACCCACCTCGCGATCGAGCGGATGCTCGGCCACGTCAGCGGCATGATCGGCCTGCCGCTGCGCCTGCTGGCGCGCGAGGTGTACGACAAGGTGGTCGCGGCAAAGGGCGAGGCGCTGGCTGCCTTGATTACGGGCGAGGAAAAGATCGTCCCGGAGACGGCGCGCTATTTCGTCTGCACCGTGGAGGCGATGCCGCTGGATAAGGCGGTCGAATTCGTCGCCATCGACGAAATCCAGGTCGCCACCGATTTCGACCGCGGCCACGTCTTCACGGATCGCATGCTCAATCTGCGCGGCTTCGGCGAGACCATGCTGTTGGGCGCCGAGACGATGCGGCCGATGATCCGCAAGCTTTTGCCAGACGCGGAGCTCGGCCGGCGCGAGCGCATGTCGACGCTGACCTATGCGGGCTATCGCAAGATCACGAAGCTGCCGAAGCGCTCGGCTTTGGTCGCGTTCTCGGCGGAGGAGGTTTACGCGATCGCCGAATTGCTGCGCCGGCATCGCGGCGGGGCGGCGGTGGTGATGGGCGCGCTCAGCCCGCGTACGCGCAATGCGCAGGTCGAGCTCTATCAGAGCGGCGAGGTGGATTTCCTTGTCGCCACCGATGCGATTGGCATGGGCCTGAATATGGATGTCGACCACGTCGCGTTCGCCTCGCGCCGCAAGTTCGACGGCCATTCCTGGCGCGATCTACGGCCGGATGAGATTGCGCAAATCGCAGGTCGCGCCGGTCGCTACATGCGCGACGGCGCGTTCGGCGAAACCGGCGAATGCGCGCCGTTTGACGAAGATATCGTCGAGCGCGTCGAAGCACATGAGTTCGAGCCGGTGGTCGCCGTGCAATGGCGCAACGACAAGCTGAACTTCGAGAGCGTGGAGCGCCTGATCGCGACGCTGACGCAGCCGTCGGAGCAGCCGGGTTTGGTGCGCGTCCGCGGCGCCGATGATGAAGGCGTGCTGCTGCGCTTGGCGGGCGATGACGATCTGATGGATCGCATCAACGGTGTCGCTGATGTGCGGCGTCTGTGGGAAGCGTGCCAGCTGCCGGATTTCCGCAAGGCGACGCCCGACGAGCATGCGACACTGGTGGGCCGCATCGCGAACTACATTCTTTCCGGCAAAGGCCGCATTCCGGCGGAATGGGCCGAAGCGGAGATCGAGAAGCTCAATCGGCCCGACGGCGATCTCGATGCGCTGCAAGCGCGGCTCGCGCATGTCCGCACCTGGACCTATGCCGCTAACCGCGCCGATTGGCTGGATGATGCGGAGTTTTGGCGCGGGCGCACGCGCGAGGTTGAGGATCGACTTTCCGATGCGCTGCACGCGGCGCTGACGCAGCGCTTCATCGATCGCCGCACCAGCGCGCTACTGAAGGGGCTGAAGCGCGAAGATCAGATGCTCGCGGGCGTTTCGGAAGAGGGCGAAGTCACCGTCGAGGGCCATTTCGTCGGTCAGCTTGAAGGTCTGGAATTCCGACCCGACCCGCGTGCGACAGGGGGCGTCGAAGGCCGCGCGTTGCGCAATGCTGCGATGCGCGCGCTGCGGCCCGAAGTTGCGCGGCGCTTGGCGCGGATCGCGGCGGCGGCGAATTCTGAGATCGTTCTGCAACGCGATGGCCGCGTGCGCGTTGATGGTGCGGTGATTGCTCGTCTCATGCCACGCCAATCGGTGTTGAAACCGCGTCTTGAACTCGTGGGCGCCGCGGATGCCTCGCCGCAAGAACGCAGCGCCGCGCACGAGCGGCTGGAGCTTTGGCTGGCGCAGATGGTGGCGCACGATCTGAGACCACTAGTGCAGCTCGAAGCGGCGTGGCGCGATGGCGAGCTGCCGTCAGACGCGCGGGGACTTGCGTTTCGCCTGATCGAAAATGCCGGCGCGCTCGATCGCGCCAAAGAAGACATCGCGCATGTGAGCGATCAATCGGTAGCGGCGTTGGCGAAGGCCGGCGTGCGCGTGGGGCGGCACAACATCTTCATGCCGTCGCTGCTGAAGCCGCATGCCGCACAAACGCTCGCGATCCTGTGGCATGCGACGCATCCCGGTGAGCCGCGCAGCGTGTTCGTCGCGAGGCCAGGTGCGCTGAGTGTGCAACTCGATCGCCATCGGCAATGGGGTGAATGCGCCGCCGCCGGCTATCGCGCGTGCGGACGTATTGCGGTGCGCTTCGATATTATCGAGCGCTTGGCCGATGCGTTGGTCGCAGAACCGCCGCCCGCCGACGGTGCGCTGGCGCGGCTCGTCGGTCGGCCGGTGCGCGAACTGCCGGTGATCCTGGGCTCCCTCGGTTATAAGCAAGCGTCAGCTGAAGAGGGGGCGGCGCGCCGCTGGGTGCTCGGTCAGCGCCAGCGCAAACCGCCGCGCCCACGTCCGCCACCCGCAGACAACGCCTTCGCCGAACTGGCGAATCTCTTGCCGGCGTCCGATCAGCCGCCGCGTCGCCGGAAGCGTCGCGCATGAGTGTCGAGCTACGGCAACGCGTGGATCTTTGGCTGCATCGCGCCCGCTTCGCCAAAACGCGGGCTGCCGCCGCGCGCCTGATCAGCGAGGGCGGGGTGCGGCTGGTGCACGGCGGCATGGCGCGGCGGATCGAAAAACCGTCGGTCGAGGTCACGCCGGGTGATGCGCTCGTGTTCCCTCAACGCGGGCGCCTGATCGCTGTGCGGGTGGAGGGGATTGGCGCGCGGCGCGGGCCATCCGCTGAGGCAAGGCAGCTTTACGCTGAACTTGACGCAGAGTCCGTGGGTTGACGCTTACGCGCCCTTTAGCCATCTGAACCCCGGAGCGGAACTGGGCCGACATGACTTACATCGTCACCGACGCATGCGTGCGTTGCAAATACATGGACTGCGTCGAGGTCTGCCCCGTCGATTGCTTCTATGAGGGCGAGAACTTTCTCGTCATACACCCGGACGAATGCATCGATTGCGGCGTCTGCGAGCCGGAATGCCCCATCGACGCGATCAAGCCGGACAGCCAAGATGAGCCGGATGGCAAGTGGCTCAAGATAAACACCGAGTACGCCAAGATATGGCCGAACATTACGGTGAAGGGCACGCCCCCTGAAGACCGTGAGGCCATGAAGGACGAAAAGGGTAAATTCGAGAAATACTTTAATCCGGCTCCCGGACGTGGCGAATAACTTGCCACAGTAAGGCCGCTTCAAATCCGCCGAATTTTGTGTTATATACTCTCAACAATCGGAATTCGGCGCGGTTAGCGCGCCACAGCTGGATCAATCCATAGCGCTCATTTGATTGCGCACAGGCACGGAAAGTCGCGGGCGGGGCGAACCGTCCGCTTTGCTGTGTCTGTCGCGGATGACGTTTGCGGAAAGCTTTGGCTGCCAAAATTTGTGTTGGGACCAGGAGCTCTTGATGACCATGACCGCCACACCTTCAATTGCTTTCCGTCCTGGCGACCATATCGTCTATCCGGCGCACGGCGTTGGCCGGGTCATGGGCGTGGAAAAGCAATCCGTGGCCGGCATCGATCTCGACGTTTTCGTTATCTCCTTCGAACAAGACAAAATGACCCTCCGCGTCCCGACGACGAAGGCCAAATCCTGCGGCATGCGCCCGCTGGCCTCTGGCGCCGTGGTCGATCAGGCCATGAAGACGCTGCAGGGCCGCGCCCGGATTAAGCGCACCATGTGGTCGCGCCGCGCCCAGGAATATGAGGCCAAGATCAACTCGGGCGACCTCGTCTCGATCGCGGAAGTCGTGCGCGACCTGCACCGCGCGTCGGACCAGCCTGAGCAATCCTATTCCGAACGCCAACTCTACGAGAGCGCCCTGGATCGTATGGCCCGGGAGCTCGCGGCTGTGGAAAAGGTCAGCCGCGATGACGCTGTGCAGAAGGTGACGGCCTCGCTGGCCTCGAAGAAACAGGCCGCGGCCGCCTAAAGCGTCACGGAACTTTCAGATCGAACCAAGGCCGGGCCCCATAAGCCCGGCCTTTTGTTTTGGCGCCCAGAGCCCTCCTCACGCGTTCGTGATGGGCATTGGTCGTCTTGCGACGTCCCTGAACAAAACCTGACACAGGCTCGGACGTAGTATTAAACATGGCGGTCTCTGAAACATCCGAGCTGCAACGCGGCGCTCAGCGCTACCTCCGAACGGCTATGCGTGCGCCCTTGCTCGCGGCCGATCACGAACGCGAACTCGCGCGGCGCTGGCGTGATGAAGGCGATGAGCGCGCCCTGCATGAATTGATTACGGCATACTTGCGCCTCGTCGTCGCGATGGCTTCGCGATTCCGCCATTATGGCCTGCCAATGAGCGATCTGGTGCAGGAGGGCAATGTTGGCCTGATGCAAGCGGCCGCGCGCTTTGAACCGGAGCGCGAGGTGCGGTTCTCCACGTACGCGTCGTGGTGGATACGCTCGGCGATGCAGGATTTCGTGCTGCGCAATTGGTCGATTGTGCGCACCGGCACGACGTCGGCGCAAAAGGCGCTCTTCTTCAACCTCCGGCGTTTGCGCGCCCGCATTGGCGACATCAGCGACAGCGCCATGAGCTCTGAATCGCGCGCGCGTGTGGCGCATCAGCTGGGCGTCGCCGAGCATGAGGTCGACAACATGGCCGCGCGTCTGTCCTCGCCGGATCGCTCGCTCAACGCCCCGCTCGCGGAAGACGGCGAAGGTGAGTGGCAAGACATGCTCGCCGACGACGCGGCGGGCCCTGAAGCCGAAGTGATGGACGCGCACGACAGCATCGCGCGCTCCGCTCTGGTGCACGCCGCGATGAGCGATCTGTCCGATCGCGAGCGCTTAATCATCCGTGAGCGCAAGCTTGAGGAAGAAGCCGTGACGCTCGAAGCGCTTGGCGAACGCCTGGGCATCTCGAAGGAGCGCGTGCGTCAGATCGAGGGCAATGCGCTTGAGAAGCTTCGTCGCGCTTTGATCGCGCGCGTCGGCGATCCAGTGGCGGCCGGTTACGTCGGCTGATCTTCCGTTAGCACTTCGAGCTGTGAACCGTGCTCTAAGCAGAGCTGCGGCGCTTCGCGGTACACCCCAACGGCCCGTGCGCTCGCACCCGCGCGCCGGTGAGCGACGAAAGCGCTGGCCCATCCCATGCGCCGAAATTTTTGCCGAACACGACCAGGTAAACGGCGCTTCCGCGTTAGAGCCTTCCATGGTCAGCGCCGCACGGCTCTAAAGCACACGCGCCTCCGCGCCGCGGCCTTCGAGCACGCGATGGGGCGCCGCGCCGCGCAAACAACTCGCGTTTGCCGCCAGCGCTTGTTCGGTCGCCGCGCGTACGCTCAGCGGCCGATACGCGCGTCGCGCCCACATGCCGCGCTCGGCGTCGCGTGCTTGCGCTTCGAGCGCGATCAATTCTTCAGCGCGCGCATGATTATCTGGTCGCGGTCTTACGAACGCCGCGCCGCGCGACACCAATTCGTGCTGCAGCCAAAACCAGCGCCCACCCTCGCTCTTCACGAACACATGCGCGATTGCCGCTTCGTTGGTCGTGCCGTCCTCGCGCGCGCGGCCAGCCCAACGCCGCGTGCCGCCATAGGCCAGTAGCACCTCGCGATGTAGTGCTCGTGCTTCGAGTTCGCCTTGCGCCTGCGCGGCGTAGTCTTCTTCGCCGCGCGGTGCGTCGATCTCGGCCAGGAACACGCGCAAGCCGTTATCGCTCCAGCGTGTCGCCACTATAGGTGCGCACGACGCGCGCTTCCTCGCCGCGCTCCAGATCGCCGATCTGCGGTCCGCAGGCGGCGAGCGTGAGCAATGTTGCGAAGAGCAGAGGGCGCATCAATAGCCCGCCGCGCTGCCATCTTTGCGCATCTCGGTGGCGGCTTCATACACGCCGTTCGGATGGCGCATGATGGCTTGGTAGCCGCCGAATGAACCGTCGGCCGGTCGAATGCGATGGCCGCGGCGTTCGAGTTCGGCGCGTACTTCCGGCGGCACGCCGTTTTCCATCGCAACGAAGCCAACGCCGTCCGGCTGATCGCCAGTTGGTTCCGCACCGCCGTAGAAACGATAGCGCGCCGCATCGCCGGCGGCCTGCAAATCCATGTCGTAGTCGATCAGGTTGACGATGATCTGCACATGACCTTGCGGCTGCATGTCACCGCCCATCACGCCGAACGAAAGCCAGGGCTGACCATCGCGCAGTGCAAACGCGGGGATAATCGTTTGGAAGGGGCGACGGCCCGGTGCGTACACATTCGGATGCCCGCTCTGCAGCGAGAACAATTCGGCGCGGTCCTGAAGCATGAATCCCAAACCATCCGGTACGAGGCCGGAGCCCATGCCGCGATAATTGGATTGGATCAGCGACACCATCATGCCGTCGGAATCGGCGATGGTGAGGTAAGTTGTGTCGCCATCGATACGCAGCTCCGCGTGTGGCGGCGGCGGCATGGCGCGATCATTGGAGATCATCGCGCGACGTTGGGCGGTGTATTCATCCGTAAGTAGTCGCCGAGTGTCGAAGTGTGTGAAGGCGGGGTCGCCATAGAATTGCGCGCGGTCGGCGAAGGCGAGGCGCGTGGCTTCGATCTGCGTATGCAGTGAGTCCGGGGAGAGGAAACCCATTTCGCGCAGATTGAACGCCTCAAGTAGGCGCAGAGTTTGCAGCGCTACGACGCCTTGTGAGTTCGGCGGCAATTCGCACACGTCAACGTGGCGATACGGCGTGCAGATCGGATCGACCCATTCGCCTTCGTGCCGCGCGAGGTCGTCATAACGCAACCAGCCGCCGATGCGGCGCATGTAGCTATCGATCGTGCGCGCGATCGGGCCGCGATAATAGGCGTCGCGGCCATCGCGGGCGATGAGTTCGAGCGTGTTGGCGAGGTCGGGATTGGCAAAGAGACCATGCCCGTCCGGCATCGCGCGCATCGGCGCGCAATTGTCTTGGCAGAAATAGGTGCTGCGTGCGTTCGTGATTTCTTGCAGGCGTCTTGCCGTGAACTCAGCCTCCAAGCGCCGGCGATTGTTCGCCCAATACATCGCGATGGTCTGCGGGATCGGCGCGCCTTCGCGGGCGTAGCGGATTGTTGGCGCCAGCAAGTCGGCCATGGGCGTGCGGCCGAAGCGTTCGTGCAGCGCGAACCAGCCATCAACCGTGCCAGGCACGCTGACGCTCGCCGCGCCGAAGCTTGGCACCGCGTTCGGGTTGCCACGCCGGCGCGCTTCGCGGCGCATCTCGGCCAGCGACATGCCGCGCGGTGTGCGCCCCGAGCCATTGTAGCCATGGAGACGCTGCGTGCGCGGATCCCAGACGATGACGAAGATGTCGCCGCCAATGCCGTTGCCGGTGGGCTCGACCAAGCCAAGCATCGCGTTGGCGGCAATCGCCGCATCGATCGCGGTGCCGCCATTGCGCAGCACGTCGATCGCGGTTTGCGTCGCCAGCGGGTGCGCCGTTGCGGCCGCGCCGTGCGGCGCAACGACGGGCGAACGCGTCGCAAAGGGCAGGCCCGACACGCGCTCGCCGCGCCCGAAATTGGGATCGCGCGCCGGCGTATCTTGCGCGCTTGCGCTGGTGGCCCACAGCGTCAAACTCAAAAGCGCGCCCATAAGCGCACGCGGCGTCCCAACCCGCATCGCGATCTCCCTAAGGTCTTGTGTTGGCACTCAAACAACCAAAGTGTAGCTGGCGCAACGACATTCCGTCGAGGTGGCGGGGGAGAGCATGAGCAAAGCCAAACAACGCTGCCGCTGGCCGGGCGAAGACCCGCTCTACGTCGCCTATCACGACGAAGAATGGGGCGTGCCGCAGCATGACGGCCGCATGCTCTGGGAAATGCTCATGCTGGAAGGGTTCCAGGCCGGATTGTCCTGGATCACGGTGCTGCGCAAGCGCGAAGCTTTTCGTAAAGCCTTCAAAGGTTTCGATCCCGCCAAGGTCGCGCGCTTCAATGAGAAGGACATCGAGCGACTGCTCGCCGATCCCGGCATCATCCGCTCACGCGCCAAAATCGAAGCGACGATCACCGCGGCGCAGATCTATCTCGACATGCAAAAGGGCGGCGAGGATTTCGCAGACTATTGTTGGTCGTTCACTGAAGGCAAAGTGCTGAAGGGCGACGGCAAGACTGTGCCCGCGAGCACGCCACTCTCGGAAGACATCTCCAAAGATCTCAAAAAGCGCGGCTTCAAATTCGTCGGGCCAACGATCGTCTATGCGTGGATGCAGGCTGTTGGCATGGTGAATGATCACGCCGCGCACTGCTTCCGCCGCAAGGAGGTGTGAGCTGACTAGTGATGTCCCGCGTGTTCGTCCGCCTGCGGCGCTTGCAGTGTGAGCACGGGCGCGGGTCGGGGCACGGAATGCCAAGCGGCGCCGGCGGCAGGGATTTGCTCCCAGCGTTGCTCGCCATCGGCGCAGGTTTGGATCACTGGGAAATGAAGCGGCCCACTTTGATTGGGCAGGCGCATCATGATGCCGAATTGCTCGAACTGATCGGCGGGCAATTCACCGCGCCATGTGATGGCGGTGACGCGCTCTGTTATTGGGCCGCTCTCGGAGGCGATCGGCGCGGCCAAGGGTGCGCGTTCGATCTCAAGCGTCCAGCCGGGTTTCGGCTGTGGTCGCGCGATGTTGATCCCCGCGGGAATCTCGACGCGCACGGACCGCGTAGGCGACGCGCCGCAACCATGGCTGACGCGCAGAAAGCCGGCGTAATAGGAATTTGGCGCCGCTTCCGGCTCAGCAAATACGACGTGTGCATAGGCTGAAGATGTGAGGGCGATCGCCAGCACGCAGCCGGCCGCGAAGGAGCGTAGCATCATGCTCTCCGTGAATTGAGGAAGGCGCGCAATTGCGCGATGGTGCGGTCGTGGGGGTTGCCATAACCGATAATGTCGACCACCTCGCCGTCGGCGGTCACCAGATAGGTGATCGCGGTGTGATTGACGGTGTAGTCGCCGCCGTCCGTAGGGACGTGCTCGTAAAACACCCGGAATGCGCGCACGATCCGGTCGATCTCCGCACGCTCGCCGGTATAGCCGTGGAAGCGCGGGCCAAAGCTCAAGAAATAAGCGGCGAGCACCTCGGGCGTATCTCGCTCGGGATCAACGCTGATGAACGTCACCTCGACATCCGCTGCGTCCGGGCCCAGCGCATCGATGGCGGCGCTGAGTTCGGCGACTGTAGTGGGGCAGATTTCCGCGCATCGCGTGAAGCCGAAAAATACAAGCCGTGGTTTGCCGTTGAGATCGCCCCAACGCAGCTCCGCGCCGTCGGCGCCGACGAGCGCGACATCATCGATGTCGCGCGCGAAGGCTGCGTACGCGTTCTCCTGCGGTGGCGCGCCGGGCTTCGTGACGACGTAAAGCACCACGAGGACCGCCAGCACTCCGACAAGGCCAGCTAGCAAGAGGACAGGCCAGTCCGTCCAGCGGAATTGGCGGCGCGCGTCAGTGTTCATGATTGTGCGCCCCTGGCGCGAGGCGGGGCCGCGCGACGAAGTCCACGCGCACATCACCGGCGCGCTCGAAGTGCAGCACGACCGGAATACGCTGGCCCTCTTGGAATTGCGCATCGATGTCGAAGAACATGATGTGCAGGCCGCCCGGGCGCAGCGTCGCAACGCCGCCCGCGGGCACGTCGATGCCTTCGACCTGGCGCATCCGCATGACGCCATTGTCCATATTCATCTCATGCAGCTCGACGCGGGCGGCGCGCGTGCTATCCGCCGAGATCAAGCGATCGGGTTGCGGGCCGGCATTGCGCAATGTGACGTAACCGCCAGCGACTTCGGCGCCGGGATTGGTCGTCGCCACCCAAGGATCTTCGATTGTGATCGCGCCGACGCGCTGTTGCGCGGCGCTCTCCGGCGCCAGGGCGAGCGCCGCCAGCATGATGCTGGCGGCGACGACACGGATTTTTTGCGGGAACATGAGTGTGTTCTCCTGATTAGAAGCGATACGAAACGCCGCCGTACGCGGCGCGGCCTTCGCCGGGATAGAAGACAGCCGTGTTGGCGCCGATGGCGCTGGCATCGACGATTGCGCCGAATTCCGGTACGTAGGCCTCGTCGGTTAGATTGCGCGCATCGATGAAGAGCGTGACGCCAGTGTCGAAATCCCAACCCGCATTGAGCGACCAGATCGTGTAGCCGGGCGCTTGCAAGGTGTTGGCGTAATCGACCCACGTATCGCTCGGTCGCCACTCGACGCTTGGCGCGACGAACCAGCCCGCCGGGTGCGTGTAGCGCAGCGTGGCGCGGTACTGATGTTCGGGCGCGACCGGGATTTGATTGTCGCCGTAGATTGGATCTCCGTCGAAGAAGAAGTCTGAGTAGGTATAGCTCTGGCGCAGCACCCAATCGGCGGCGATTTCCCAATCGAGCGCAAACTCGATGCCCTGGTGCACCGTCTCATCAGCATTGAAGAAGGCAGCCGGCACGCCTGTTGCCGGATTGAAGCTCAGGAGTTCGTTCTCTAGCTCCGCGCGATAGAGCGTGATGTCCCACACGAATGCGTCAGTGCGGCCGCGCGTGCCGATCTCGCCTGTCCACGCCTCTTGCGGTTCCACCGGCACGAAGCCGGGATAGGGCGCCTGCACCAGTGCGCCGTAATGCGGCGGCTCCACCGAATTGGTGATATTGGCGTACACTTGCACACCGCTCTCACCTTCCCAAAGCAAGCCAATGCGCGGCGCGAACCAACCGTCGTCAAGCGAGTCATTGTTCGCGGCGTTCAGGCGGTCATCATAATCGCGCGTGAAGCGGCCATATGAGCCGCCGGCCACAAGCGCGAGCGCATCTGTCACGAAGAGACGACCCTCGGCAAAGAGCTCCATCCCCGTCGCCTCACGCCGGCTGTCGCCCGCGATGGGAAACATCACCGGGCCGAGAATCTGATCGACATGGCCCTGACGATACGAGGCCCCCCAATACAAATCGGCGCGACGGCCGGCGATCTCGCCCTGCCAATCGAAACGCCCAAACACGCCTTGTGTTACGATCTGTTGATCAATCAACAGCGAGATCGGGTGATAGAGATCGGTCGTCGTCGCGTAGAGTCCGCCTTCAAACAGCAGCGCATCATTGAAGCGCCAGCGCGTCTGCAAACTGGTGCGGAATACTTCTTGATCGCGTTGCCAGTCGAACGCCGCCGCCGCGCCACTCGCCGCTTCGGGATTGGTCAGCGCTTGCACAAGCGTCAGCGTGCCGGGCACGTCCTGATTGATGTCGGCGCCATAAACGATGAGCCGCACTTCGCGGTCTTCGCCAAAGCTACGGCCGAGATTGAACGTGCCGCGCAATTGATCTTGCTGGGCATGCTCGCGATAGCCGTCGCCCTGCATCGCCGTGAGCGCCGCGAACGCATCCCAATCGCCCCACGTGCGCGCGATCTGGCCTGATGCGCGCGCAAAGCCAAACGATCCTGCTTCGGCGCGAAGTAAATTCTCTGATTGCGCCGTCCGCCCCGTCGGCGTGACCAGGTTCACCGCGCCACCCAATTGCGCACCGCCAAAGCGCAGCGCGTTGCCGCCGCGATAAACTTCGGCGTACCGTGCGGTCAGGGGATCTAGCTTCTGGAAGTCCGAGAAGCCGTCGGCGTCGGCGAATGGCACGCCGTCCTGCGCAAACAACACGCCGCGCTGGTGGTAGCTTTGATCTAGGCCCGAGCCGCGGATCGAGAAACGCGATTCCTCACCGTAACGCCGTTGCGCCAGCACGCCGGGCACGTCGCGCAGCAAATCGGTCAATCCCGTCGCGGCGCGCGTTTCATAGCTTTCATTGGCGACGACGGAGACGGCGCCCGGCGTACGCGAGAGATCGTCGCGCGCCGCCGCGACCACGGGCGGGTCTTCCGGATTCGGACGCGCGGTGACGATGATGGTTTCGTTGTCGGCGCTTTCAGCCAGCGCCATGCCCGGCATAAGCGCGAGCGCGCTCACGCAGAGCGGGAGAGAGATTTTCATAATCCATAGCCTAAGTTTACGCGGCGCGCTTGCGGCGCCGTCGAACGCAGATGAGGCCGCACGGTTGAAACAGCGGGCCGCGAGTGTGCTTAGGCGTGAAGAGGAGGGCCGCGTGCGGGCAGCGGCGGGCCGGTCGCATCGTGGACGCCGATCGCTTGGCGCGCAGGCGCCGCGTTTGTGGCAATGGCAAAGCGTGACGCGGGTGCGACTGCGCCCACAGTGTCGGTCAACGTTGGAGCGCCAACGAAGGCGAACGGGCAATGCTGGCTGGTGTTATCGGACGGCGCGCCATCGCGCTCGTGGCTGATCTCTCCGGTAGTGGTGTCGAAGAATGCCGCGCCGCCGTTGCAGAGCGCAATCGCAATGCGCTCGCCGCTCGTGTCGAGCATGAAGCCCGGCGGCAGCAGCGCCTTAAACGTCAGCGCAAACAGCGCGAGCGTAAGCCCCGCCGTCCGCAAGCGCCGAAGTATGCCGCCCCCGTTCATGCGCCGCATCTAGTCCATATTCGAGTGAAGCGCGCGGCGGCGCAGCGCCGCATGGCGACCCCGGAGAGATTCGAACTCCCGACCGTGTCCTTAGGACGGACCTGCTCTATCCAGCTGAGCTACGGGGCCGCGTGGCCGCATGCCTAAGTAAAACATCACGCAAAGGCAATGCGGTGCGCCCGCCACAGAAGGGCGTGCGCCTGCGCCGTTTCCGTTTGGGCGCCGTTGCCGGATTAGCGCGGCGCGCTAGGCTTGCGTATGGCCGAAATCGTTCTGCACCAATATGCAACCTCGCCGTACGCCGAGATCGTGCGCACCGCTTTTGGCGTCAAAGGGCTAGCTTGGCGGCGCGTTGAGCAGCCGAACATCATGCCGCGGCCGTACCTCACGCCGCTCACGGGCGGGTATCGCCGCATTCCGGTGATGCAGATCGGGGCCGACATTTATTGCGACACGGGCGTGATCTTGCGCGAGATCGATCGACGCTTTCCCGATCCGCCGCTGACGTCGGCGCAAGCATCCGGCGCCGTGTGGGCGATGCGCAATTGGGCCGAGCGTGCGTGGTTCGCAGCGACCGTCGCGATCGTATTTGGCGCGCGTGGCGAGAGCGTGCCGTAGGACTTCATCAAGGACCGCGAGCAATTGTCCGGACGTCCGTTCGACGTCAACGCGCTCAAAGCCGCCGCGCCACTCATGGCGGGGCAATGGCGCGCGAACGCGGACATCGTTGAATCGCAACTGGCGACTGCGGGCCAGTTTCTGTTTGCCGCGCACGTCACTGCGGCGGACCTCGCCGCCTATCTCAGCATCTGGTTCTTGCAGGGCGGCGATCCGGGCGCCTTTGCGCAACTGACGGCAGGGATGCCGCATCTGCTTGCGTGGAAGCAAAGGATGGCCGCCTTCGGTCACGGCAATCCCAGGGACATGAGTGCGGAAGCGGCGTTCGACATTGCTGCACGTGCGACGCCGGAGATGCCAGCGGGCTCGTTCGGCAATGATGGGCAAGGCTTGGCGCCGGGCATGCGCGTCTCGGTGATGCCCGACGATTATGGGCGCAATCCGGTGGTCGGCGAGATTACGTTTGTGTCTCCACAGGAAGTAGCGGTGCGCCGCCAGGCGGAGGGCGCGGGCGAGGTCATTGTCCACTTTCCGCGCGCAGGTTTTTGGGTGTCGCCGGCGGCGTAGTCGGCCTTGAGGCCCCCTTCGCGCTAGACCGGAGCCGTCCGTCGCCGCATCATGGCGCGGCTGGGGAGCCGGGGGAGACGCGTCATGGCCCATACCTACGCCAACACCCGTTCGCGGGCGGCCGCTTGGCTGACGGCTATTTCACACACTCGCGCCGGGGCGATGCGCTGGGGCGTCGTTTTTCTGCTCTCGCTGATCTGGATTGGCGGAGGACTTTACCTTTGGCGTGGCGAGGGCGCGCTTGAAGCGATCTATCGCACGCTGAGCGCCGTCTCGATGTGGGATAAATACTTCGACGCCGAAGCGCCGCTTCTAGAACTCGTGCGCTTCGCGGCGATCGCCGCGCCCGCTGTCGGCTTGTTGTTCGCGTTCTCCGGTCAGCTTGGGCGTTCACTCGCGCGCATCTTCAATCTCGGCGCCAAGCACCATGTCGTGATCGCCGGTGATAGTCCGGCTGCACTTTCGCTCGCGCTCGATTGCCGCAAGCACAAAGACGCCGTGATCCTGATTGCACAGGCGTTGCCAGATGAAACCGCGCTCGGGCTACGCCGCAAAGGCGTGATTGTGTTGGAAGGCGACGCGACGCATTTGGAAACGTTACGCACCGCGCGCGCTCATTACGCCGCGCATGTTGTCGCGTTCGAGCCGGACGATACCGCGAATCTGCAAATCGAAGCGGCGGTGCGTCGCCTTGTTGGCGCCTCGAAGCGCAAGCCGCCGATCGGCGTGCACGTGGCGACGCGTTCTGCGATGTTGCTGAAGGAAGCGCGCGAGATGCGTTCGGCACAAATGCGCTCCGGCAAGGCGGTCATGAACATCGATCCGAAGCCGTTTTCGCTGGAGGAGATGTCCGCGCGTGCTTTGATCCAAACGCAAAGCCAAACTGTGCTCGGCCTTGCGCAACAATTCGGCCAGGACCGTGTGCATGTCGTGTTCTTCGGTTTTGACGGCGGCGCCGAGGCCGTGGCGGAACGCGTGCTGATGAGCCTCTGGTCGGCGCATTTCGAAGCGCCGCGCCTCACCGTGCTGACGCAAAATGCCGACATCGCCGAAGCCGGCTTCCGCGCCCGCCACCGCGAAGCCTTCGCGCACCCGCACATCTGGAGCGCGGATATCAGCTTCATGTCGTTTGATTGGGATGCGGAATCGATCGGGCACGACGTGCTCGACAAAGTTGAGCAAGCCCGCGGCAAGCCGACGGCGCTCGTCGTCTCAATCGGCTCCGATCCGGGCAACATCCATCTGGCGATCGCGCTCAAGCGTGCCTGCAATCATCGCCTGCGCTGGCCTGTGCCGATCTTCATGCGCGAATCGAGCCAGTCCGAATTCTCGCAGCAATACGCCAAGGGCGACGACACCGAGGAGTTCGACGCCTATCTGCAAGCGTTCGGCTCGCATCAGATCAATGCGACGCGCGCGCGTATTCTCGATGGCTGGCTCGATCGCGGCGCCGCTATTGCGCACGAGCATTATCAGAAAGGTCTCGGCGAACGCGACGAGATGAGCATGAAGGAGCTGCAAGCGGCCACGCGCGACTGGTCCGACGTGCTGGAAACCTATCGCGCGGCAAATCGCGCCGTTTCGGATGCTGCGATGACCAAAGTCTGGGACGCTGGTTGGCGGCCTGCGACCAAGGAGGATGGTCTGAAAGGCGATACGTCGCCCACCGTGCCGGATGATCTGCAGGAGCGCATGGCCAAACGCGAGCATGATCGCTGGATGGCGGAGCGTTTGATGTCAGGTTGGCGGCCTACGCTTGAGGGCGAAGCCCGCAACAACGATCTCATGGCGCACAACAAGCTCATCCCGTGGGATGCGCTCACCGAGGCCGATAAGAACAACGATGCGGTACAAGTGCGCGCAGCGATGAACGTCGCGCGCCTCTTACACAAGGAAGGCTTCGTGCCGCGCGCTTAATCACCGATGCGGCCGCCATCGTCGCGGGTGATCACCACGACCGCAGAGCGCGGCCAGGACTCGCCGCCGTCCGGGAAGTGTGACGGCACCGGGGCGCCCGACCAGCGTGATACTGAAAACTCAGCGCCAGCGACATCGTTCGCGCCCGGATGCTGAATGGCGCACAAGAAGGCGCGTTCGTCTGGTGTCATCAACGGCCCGCAGATTTCCGCGCCGGGCGGCCCGACGAGGAAGCGCTTGATCGGACGTGGGCCTTCGGCTTGGCCCGGCGCCACCATGATCGTGTCGTTGCAATCGGCGAACACGCCGTCATTGCCGTCGGTCGCGATCCAAACGCGGTGCGTGGAATCGATGAAGAGATTGTCGGGGCAGGCGAACTTGTCGCCGCTCACCGTCTCGACGCCATCGATCTTCGTCGAGATGTGCGCGGGCATGCCGCCGCGCGTGGTCGTGGTCAGAGTCTCGGCATTCGGATCGCCGCCCATGGCGAATATGTCCCAGGTGAAGCGTTCGGCGCCGCAATCGCCCCCGGCTTCATCGATGCGCAGGACGTGGCCAGCCAGATTGCTTTGCGCACTGTTGGGACGCTCGCTTTCGCGGCGCGGATTGCCAGGACGTTCGAAGCCGCGTTCGCTATTGTTGGTGCATGCAATCAGCACCGGGCCAAGGCCGCGCCAGTTGGCATCGCAAACAGCTTCCACATCCTCCGGGCGATCCATTGGCGTGGCGCCCATGAGGCGCGCAGCTTCGCGCACGCGCATCAGCACGTCGCCTTGATCGCGGAAGCGGATCGGTGAATCTTGCGCCGCGGCAGCGGCGTTCGCCGCTTCTGCCGTGATGTGCAGCCACACGCCGCCGTCTTCGTGGAATTGCGCGCAATAGAGTTTGCCGTGGTCGAGCAAATCCATGTTCGCCGCGCGATCGCTCGGATTGAAGCGCCCGTCGGTCACGAATTTGTAGACGTACTCGTTGCGCTGATCGTCGCCCATATAGACGGCGACGCGGCCGTCGCGTGTCAGCGCGGTGGTGGCGCATTCCTGCTTCTTGCGGCCAAGCGCTGTGCGCTTCTTTGGCGTCGAGTTCGGATCATATGGATCGATCTCGACCACCCAGCCATAGAGCGACGGCCCGTAGGGGTTCTCAGAGACCTGGAATTGGCGCGGCGCCAGTGAGGACGAGAAGGGTTCGTAATAGCTCGGATAGCCGAAGGACGCGGAATCGAGCGCATAGGAATCGTCTTGACGCGCATCGCGCATCGCCTGCGCGCGATCGGAGCCGACGAACAAGCCGTCGAAATTTTCTTCCGCCGTTAGATACGTGCCCCACGGCGTCAAACCGCCAGCGCAATTCGCGCCTGTGCCGCACGCCACCGTGTTGGCCGGCGCACCGGGTTCGGCTTCGTTCGTCACCGCGGCGCCTTGCGCGATCCAGGGATGGTTCGCGGCAGGGCCGGAGAAGGTGACCGGCGTAAACGGCGTGATGCGGCGGTTACGGCCTTGGCCGGGTGCGGGATTGCGCAACGCGTGCCAGCCTTGGCCTGTACGCTCGACTTCCACAACGCTGACGCCGACGGCGGCATAAAGTGCGGCCACTTGCTCGGCCGTGAATTCGCTCGGCGTGCGTACGCCAGGGAAAGCGAGTGACGACGACGTGTATTCGTTGTTGGCGCAGAGGATCATGCGATCCTGATTGCGCGGCGGCGGGAATGCGTACTCGGCGGCGAACAGCGCCAGCATGTCGTTGTTCTGGCCGAAGCGTTGCTCTTGCTCGGCGCGCGTCAGCGTGTTCGGATCGAACACGGGCGACACCGTGTCGAACAACGCGTCGCCCCACGCGATCAATTTGCGCCAGCTATAGCCGGGCGGCAGCGATACCGTGTCTGCGTTCGTCGGCGGCACGCTGGTGAAGTTCGCGCTCGCCGACCCCGAAGCAGCGTCGCCGCCCTGGGTGGCCGTGGCGCACCCGGCGAGATTCAGCAGCGGCAGACCGACCATGCCGCCCAGCAGCGCGCGGCGCGAGGCGATCAATTCGTTGATGTGCTTGGAACGGCTCACCCGCATCTCCCGTCTGGAATCGCGCGAGCCCTAAAGCGGCCGTGCGACACTCCGATGACAGCCTATGCAACAGCGTCCCGAAGCTCGTGGATGTGACGAAGTTTCGCGTCGAACAGCGTCCAATCATCGTCCTGCGCAATCGGCGCCCACACCTTCTCCACCTCATCGATGACGAGGCTGACGGGATCTGGCCGTTGGAAATAGGGGCGTAAGCGGTAATCGCGCGCGCCGCCGCCGGTGCGCGCCTCCAGCCCCGCGCGGATCGGCGCGAACGCGGCCTCATTGTACCGCATGGCTTCCGGGCTGTCCTTGGCGCGCGCCGCACTGGCTTCGCCGCCGACCCAATCATGGAAGAATTGATCCCAACCGACCTGGCTCTCTGTCATCCAATCGAGCATCGTCTGCAGGAAGGCGAGATCGGCATTGTGATCGCCGAGCACGAGATCGAGCCGTTCGAACATCGCATGGCGCAGAGCTTCCCCATAGGCCGGGCCGAAGCGTGCGAGCTCGGTCTCCAGTGCGCTCTGCGAACACGCCAGCGTTAGCGCACCACCGAGTTGCGCTAGCGCCCATGATACGGCTTCGGGTTGACGGCCAAACGCATAGAGCCCGCTCTCATCGAAATACGCCGCCGTGAATCCAGGTTGGCTTGTCGGCACGAAACGCCACGGGCCGTAATCGAAACTCTCGCCCATGATGTTGAGATTGTCGGTGTTGAGCACGCCGTGCACGAAGCCCGCCGCCATCCAGCTCGCCGCCAGCCGCGCATTCGCCTCCACGATCTCGCCGAACAACGCCGCGGCGCGTGCTTCCGCATCGAGATTGATGTGGCGCGGATAATAAGCTGCGACCGCGTGCTCGATCAGTTGGTGCATCAGATCGGGGCGCTCAAAGAAGGCGAGCCGCTGAAACGTGCCGAAGCGGATGTGGCTGTGCGAGAGTCGCACCAGTACGGACGAACGCGTGGGCGAAGGCTCATCGCCACGCGTGAGCTGCTCGCCAGTCTCAAATAGTGAAAACGCCTTCGACGTATAGACGCCCAACGCCTCGAGCATCTCCGCCGCCAGCACCTCGCGCACGCCGCCTTTGAGCGTGAGCCGTCCGTCGCCAAAGCGCGAATACGGCGTCTGCCCCGAGCCCTTGGTCGCCAGGTCGAGCAGGCGGCCGCCGCTGTCACGCAATTGTGCGAAGAGAAAGCCGCGTCCGTCGCCGATCTCCGGATTGTAATTGCGGAATTGATGGCCGTGGTAGCGCATGGCCAAGGGCTCGCTCATGTTCCCCGGCAGCGGCTCAAAGCGCCCAAAATGCGCTTCCCATTCCGCCTCCGTGAGTTCGCCCAGCCCCACGCGCGCCGCCCAAGCTTGGTTGCGGCGCCGCAAAATATGCTGGGGAAATCGTGACGGAGCCACCGGATCGGCGAATTCCGGCCCCAGTTTCGAGAATAGGGGATCGGGGCGATAGGAGGCGGTCACAGGCATGATTTGTATCTAGGCGCGCGAACGCTGCGCGTCATGCCGCCGCAACGCGCGACGGGTCGTGACGGCGCCTTTCTTCTGTGGCACTGGTTTGCGTCGGGGACGCGTAGAAACGAGGACAAAACGATGCGCGGAGTCCGGTTTGCCGGCGCATCTCTTGTTCTTCTCGCACTGGTCGCCTGTGGTGACCGTAGCGGCGAAGACAAGACCGATCAAAGCTCTGCCGAGCGCATCTCGGCGGCCCTCGACGTGTGCGCCGAAGGGCGCGGCGAGTTCGCCCAGCACGTCTGCGAAAACCAGACCCTGTCCAGCCTTGATGGCAATGTCCGCGAAGCCATTGTCGCTGCGTCAGCCAATGTTTCGGACGCTGGCGCGCAGATGCTGGTGCAGAACCAAACCCGCTGGCGCGAAGCGCAGCGCATCGCCTGCGGCATCATCGATCCCGAGGCCGAACCGACGGCTGAGCAACAAGCCTGTCTCGAATCCGAATATCGCGCGCGCTTGGAAGATGCGCAGAACGCGGTGCAGGACATCGGCGGCTATACCTTCCAGCGCATGGAATTGGTCGATGCGACGCCGGTGACGGCGGAGGTCGCCTCGGCCACTGGGCTTGGCGATGATGCGCCGCCTGCCGTGCTGCGCGACATCCGCTTCCCGCGCATCGACGGTCAGCAAACGCCGGCCATCCAGCGCTTCAACGAGCTCGTCGCGCAGTCGCCGCAATTCCGGCTCGAAGACGCGACCAACGAGGTCGTCGATTATCGCATTGCGTATGCCGGCCCCGAGCTCATTTCGGTGCGCTTCGATATGTCGAACGACACGTTGGGCGCCGCACACGGCAACAACACGTCGAAGGCTGTCACTGTGCTCATGAACGAAGGCCGCGCGCTTGCCGCGACCGACGTTTTCCGCGCGGGCACGGGCTGGGAGCGCTTCCTAACGCAGCGCGCCGTGGCTGAAATCTCGCGGCAATATCGCGAAGACGGCTTCGTGCCGCCCGAGCGCGACGTGCAGGAGAGCGCGACCAAGCCGCATCTGTGGCTGATCACGGAGCAGGGCCTGACGTTGCTCTTCCCGCCCTATTCGTTCGGCGCGCCGTACGTCATGGGCGGCACGGAAGTCGTGATCCCTTGGGCGGATCTGCGCCAATATCTGAACCCCGCAGCACCCGCGCCGATCCGGCCAAGCGCATAAGCGCCGCACCCATTCCCGAGGCGCGGCATGGCCGCGAGCCCGGGACCCATAAACACGGGCGATATGTGAGTGGCCGCTATTGGTGCGAAAGCTTTGCAAGTCTGTGTCTATGGATCCCGGACTGCGCTGCGCGCATCCGGGAATGGGTAGTATGTCGCGCTGCCTTGACGCAGAGCGATGCGCTATCAGCGTCGGATGAAATCAGCGCACGGCTCTCTGGTCGCCCTTGTCGGCGTCGTGCTGATCGGCATGACGGGCTTCGGCGTGTTTTTGCCGATCTTCCCGTTCCTGGCGCTCGAGATCGGCGCGACGCCGACACTGACCACGATCGCGATGGGCGCGTACTCGCTGGGCCAGCTCATCTCGTCGCCATTCTGGGGCCGATTGAGTGATCGCGTTGGCCGCAAACCTATTCTGATCGCGGGCCTTATCGGCGGCGTGCTTTCGTACATCTGGATCGCGCAAGCGCGCAGCGTGGAAGAGCTTGGCGCCGCGCGGCTGTTCGGTGGGCTGATGGCCGGCAATGTCGGTGCGGCGTTCGCGGCGGCGGCTGATCTCGCCAACGACAAAACGCGTGCGCGTAACATGGGCTTGCTCGGCGCGGCGGTGGGCTTTGGCTTTATCGCGGGCCCGGCGCTTGGCGCGTTCTTGATCGGCGACGAACCGAGCCGCGAAGGCTTCGCGCGCGTCTGCTACGCAAGCGCCGGCCTCGGTGCGCTGGCGACGCTTACGGCGCTATTGTTTTTCCGCGAAACACTGCCGGCTGAGGCGCGTTTGCCCGCTGGTGTTGATCGCCCGCGGCGGATGCAAATGCTGGTCTCGCGGCCTGCGCTCACGCGCTTCGTCGCGGTGATGTTTTTGATGATCGCAGCTCAGGCCCTGATGGAGACGGTGTTTGGCCTGTGGGCCGATGCTGAACTTGGTTGGGGGCCGCGCGAAGTCGGTTGGACGTTGGCGTCGCTCGGCCTCGGCGCGGTGCTGTTGCAGGGCGGCGGCGCAGGCGCTGCATCGCGCGCGCTGGGTGAGCGCATGACGTTGTTTATTGGCTTGGCGCTTTTCGCCGCCGGCCTTGGCGGGCTTGCGGTTTCGCACGAGGTTTCGACCACGGCTGCATCGCTGATCGCGCTGGTTATCGGTCTTGGCTTGGCGACGCCTGCGCTCAATTCTCTAATCGCGGCGCAAGCTTCGGAGCACGAACGCGGCGCGGTGATGGGTTTGTCGCAATCTGCCGGTGCACTTGGCCGTGTAGCTGGACCGTTGGGCGCGGGGGCGTTGTTCGACGCTTATAGTTCCGGTGCACCATTCGTCGCGGGCGCGGTGCTGATCCTCTGTGCTTTGTTCGTGGCGCTTGGCGAGCCGGCGAAGGAAGTCGTCGGTAGCAATTAATCGCTGTATTTGCGCCAAACGCCGTCGCGATCGCGTACTTCGTACGCTTCGCCATCGTCGCGCAAACTTGGGCTCGCCAGCGGCGCTTTGCCGTGACCGCCGGGAATATCCAGAACGTAAGTCGGCTGCGCCACGCCGGAGGCGCGCTGATGCAGCTCTTGCACCAGCTCTTGCCCGCGTTCGATCGAACAACGGAAATGCGACGTGCCCTGCGCCCTATCGAGATGGTGCAAATAATACGGCTTCACCCGCGCTTCGACCAAACCGCGCATCAGATCCTCCAGCGCCTCAACACTATCGTTGACGCCTTTCAGCAGCACCGTTTGCGACAGCATCGGCACGCCAGCATCGACGATCCGCGCAATCGCTGCGCGCGCTTGGTCGGTCAACTCACGCACATGATTAGTGTGCAGCACGACATACGTGGTCGCGCCCGCAGCGCGCAGCGCCGCCACCAAATCCGGCGTCACCCGCAGCGGATCAACGGCAGGTATGCGAGTGTGCCAGCGGATGATCTTCACATGCGCGATCGCGGCTAGCCGTTCGGTGATTTCGCGCACGCGGCGCGCCGAAAGCAGGAATGGATCGCCACCAGTGAGGATCACCTCCCAGATGCCGGGCTGGCTTTCGATGTACGCCAGCGCCGCATCGAGCTCCACGCCGCTCAGCGTGCCGTCACCTTGAGGGCCGACCATCTCGCGGCGAAAGCAGAAGCGACAATAGACCGGGCAGACATGCACCAGCTTAAGCAAGCAACGATCGGGATAGCGGTGCACCACGCCTTTCACCGGCGTATGTGGCTCATCGCCAATCGGATCGCTCAATTCGTCGGGCGCGATTTCGAGTTCGCGCGCGTCCGGGCGGAATTGTGCGGCGATGGGGTCGTCTGGATTTGTCGGATCGATCAGCGCGTCCATCGCCGGCGTAATCGCCACGGCGTAACGCGCGGCCACCTGGTCGAGCGGATCGGGTTTCGGTTTGGCGCTCAAAACTAAACTCCGAAAGCCTTCGCGTATCGCACGCGACCACCGGCTTTCAGCGCATCGGGCCGAAGCTCTAGCGCCATAAAGGCCGGACCCGAGAACGGAGCTTGCAGTGATTCCGCCGCCGCCGCCGAGAAGCCGAAGCGTGGATAATAGTCCGGATGGCCCAAAACAATGATCGCCGACAGGCCAAGATCAGCGCAGGCGGCGTTGCCGGCTTCGATCAGCGCCTTGCCTAGCCCGGCTCGTTGGAAGGCCGGAAGGACGGAAACCGGCGCCAACGCCGCCGCTGATAAAATCTCGCCGTCGCGTTCGATTTTGAGCGGCGAGTAGAGGATATGGCCCTGCAACGCGATGTCCGTCGCCGAAACGAGTTCTACCAGCGCCTCGCCATCGGCGCGCAGCTGATCGACCAGATTCGCTTCATCGTCCTGATTGAACGCATGACGGATGATCTGGCGGATCGCGGGGTAGTCGCGTTCGGTGGCAGAGCGGATCACGTGGCGCCCCAAGTGAGTGTTTTCACGCGTAGCCAGTCGGACTTCACCAATTGGTCCACCACGGGTTTGCTGCGAAGCTTTTGCGCGATGCGCAAGACCTCGGTCTTCGACAGATACTTGGTGACTTCGCTGACGATCCATTCATCCGGCCACCCGGCCCATTCGCCTGCCACGACCGTTAGATTGGTGAAAAATACAGGGCCAACCTCCTCTCGAAGTATCTTTTCGACTTCGTCCGCGTCGAAACCAGATTCCTTTAGCGTCTTTGAAAGTCGCGCATCGAAAAGGCTGACATCCGTATCGAGAAAAACATCAGACAGCCCGATCCAAACCGGTTTTCGACGTGTGATCTCGGCCTCGGTGAAAGGTGTTTTCATCCCGGCGTCCACAACACATCGTTGATGTGCCGCGCGCCCGTTGCCAGCATCACTAGGCGATCGAAGCCCAGCGCAACACCGCTCGCGGGCGGCATGTGCGCAAGTGCTGCCAGAAAATCCTCGTCGATCGGCCAACGCGCGCCGTAGCGCTTCTGCTTTTCGTCCATCGCTTCAATCAGGCGTTTGCGTTGTTCGACTGGATCGGTGAGTTCGCCGAAACCGTTGGCAAGCTCCACACCACACGCATAAAGCTCAAACCGCTCAGCCACGCTCGCATCGCGCGGTGAACGGCGAGCCAGTGCGGCCTCGCGGATCGGATACTCCGTCAGCAACGTAAGTGCGCCGTCGCCGAGTTGCGGCTCGATGTGTTGCACAAGCGCGGCCGAGAACGCATCGCCATTATCCGGCATCGGCACCGGCGAGAGTTGTTCGAACGCGTCATGCACCGTCAGCCGCTCCGCCGCCGTGAACGGATCGCAGCTGCGCTTGGCCCAGTCGAAGACCGACGCGCCTGCCGCCTTCGCCGCCACGCGCACGACCTCCACGCAATCGTCCATGATCGCCTCGTACGGCGCGCCCGCGCGATACCATTCGATCATTGTGAACTCAGGCGCGTGCAGCGGCCCGGTCTCACCGCGCCGCCAGGTCTTGCCCAGAAAGAAGATGTTCTTCTCGCCGGCCGCCAGGAGCTTCTTCATCGCGAATTCGGGGGAGGTGTGGAGGTATCGGCCGTCCACCTCGAACGCATCGATATGCGTCTCCGCGCCGGGCGACAGCGTCAGCATCGTCGGCTCCACCTCCACGAAGCCCTGCGCCCAGAACCATTCCCGCACAGCGCGCAGGATCGCCGCCCGCTTATGCAGGAAGCCCTGGCGGTCCTGATGCCGAGCCCGGTCCCAGAAGGGGGAAGGTATGGTCATTTCTGAGTTTTACTCGCGAAATCGAGGTTTACGGGCGCCTGCCCCGGCTTGGCCAGGGCGGCAAACCCAGCTAGAGAGGCGGCCAATTCCGGTCCTTTTGACATGAGAGAGCGCCCCGGGCGACCCGGCGGCAAGTGAGGTTTACGTGGTTAAGGTCATCGCCAGCGACGTCCGCAAAGGCAACGTGCTCGAGCACGAAGACGGCAAGCTCTATGTCGTCATGAGCCACGAAACCTTCCGTCCAGGCAAGGGCACGCCCACGACCACGATCGTCATGCGTCGCATCATCGACGGCGTGAAGACGACGGCCGTCTATAAAACGACGGACGGCCTGGAGAAGGCCTTCGTCGAGCAGGTCAAGCACACGTACCTCTATGACGACGGCGACGCTGGTCTCGTGTTCATGAATCCGTCGAACTACGACCAGGTGCACCTCTCGCGGGACATGGTGGGCGATTCCATCGCGTACCTGCAGCCGGAAATGGTGGTCGATCTGACCATGTACGAAGGCCAAGCGCTGTCGATCGAATTGCCGCCGCGCATCGTGGCCACAATCGAAACCACCGAACCGGTGGTGAAAGGCCAAACGGCGTCGTCGTCGTACAAGCCGGCCATGCTCGATATCGGCGTCAAGACCATGGTGCCGCCGCACATCGACGCCGGCACGCGTGTCGTCATTTCGACTGAAGACGGCTCGTACGTCGAGCGCGCGAAGGATTGATCGCGCTCCGCCTTTGGGCCGGAGCGGCTGGAGGCGGATGATGAGTTTCAGCGTTGAGCGTTTGCAAAGTGGCGAAATCGCGCGGTTTCGCGCGATGAACGCGCTGTTCGCAGCCGTGTTCGAAGACCCGGACAGCTATGCCACCGCGCCGCCGAGCGATGCTTATGTCGAAGCGCTGCTGCGCAACGACACCGTGTTCCCACTTGTCGCGATCGAGCAGGGCGAGATCGTCGGCGCGCTGGTGGCGTATGAACTGGTAAAGTTCGAACAGGCGCGCAGCGAGATCTATATCTACGACCTCGCCGTCGCCGAAACGCATCGCCGCCGTGGGGTCGCTACCGCGTTGATCAAACGCCTGCGCGAAATTGCGGCCGAGCGCGGCGCCTGGGTGCTCTACGTCCAGGCCGATTATGGCGATGAGCCCGCGATCGCGCTCTACACCAAACTCGGCCGCCGCGAAGACGTGATGCACTTCGACATCGATCCGGCTAAATAGGCGCCGTCAGCTCTACGAGAAACACAAATGGCTTGGTTTCGCCTGTTCGCTTGCGGTGAGGATTTTCCGGTCATCCTCGACAACAATGTCGAGATCGTCGGTTTCTACACGACGCGCTATGTCGAAGCACCGACGCAAGGCGAAGCCGAAGCGTTGTGCTCCGAGCTTCTGTTCGAAGATGAAGATCTGCAACCGCCGCCCGGCGATTGGAGCGATCTGCAACCGCGTATCGTGTTCGAAGAGGTCGAACAGGTCGCGGAGCCCATCGACATCGACGACAATTTCTCGTTCTTCCCGATGAGCGATGAAGACGAGGAGGACTATTGATGGCGAAGAAGGCGACCATCTATCACAACCCGAAATGCTCCACCTCGCGCCAGGTGCTTGCGATGATCGAAGCCGCTGGCTACAAGCCAGAAGTCGTCGAATACCTGAACGCTGGCTGGACCAAGAAGCAGCTCAAAGAGCTCTTCGCCGCCGCTGGTCTCACTGCCCGCCAAGCGCTCCGGACCAAAGCCGCCGAAGCGGAGGAGCTTGGTTTGCTCGACCCGAAAGTGAGCGACGCTAGGCTGATCAATGCGATGGTCGAGCATCCCATTCTCGTGGAACGCCCATTCGTCGTCACGGCGAAGGGCACGTTGCTCGCACGCCCAAAAGAACGCGTGCAAGAAATCCTCTAACCTTCGGACCGCCGGCTTCCAGCCGGCATCTTCCTCCTGTAAGCCAATCACGTCGGTTCCCTTTCCGGGGGATCAAAAGGGAACGCGGTGCAAATCCGCGGCTGCGCCCGCAGCTGTAAGCGGCGAGTTCGAGGCCAATCCACTGCGCAAGCGGGAAGGGGCCAAAGAACAACGACCCGCGAAGCCAGAAGACCTGCCGACGCGAAACTCTTGGTCCGGGATGGGGCCGAAGGAGGTTGTGTGCGTTGGGTTCTCTGCGCGTTAGCGCTTGTCTGTGCGTCGCCCGCGTGGGCTGAGCCGCAGCGTATCGTGTCGCTCGATTATTGCGCCGACCAATTCGTGCTCGCACTCGCGGATCGCGATCAGATCACAGCGCTCTCTCGCGGCTCGCAGCGCGACGATTCCTATTTTCGCGCTCGCGCGCAGGGTATTCGCCAAACTCGCGGCACCCTTGAAGAAGTGCTCGCGCTGCGGCCCGATCTCGTGGTGCGCAATTGGGGCGGGCCGTGGGACGCCGAGCAGGTCTATGCGCGCTTCGGCATTCCGGTTCTTCAGGTCGGCGACACGCCAACATTCGCGCAAGCGCGCGAAGACGTCGTCGATGCGGCGCGCACTCTTGGCCATGCCGAACGCGGTCAAGCCATCGCGCGCGATCTCGATATTCGTCTTGCGCGCTTACGCGCCAACGCGCCGCGCGAACGTCAGGCGGTGATGTATCTCTCGTCCTACGGCGGCGTGCCTGGATCGGGCGTTTTGATGGATGATGTCATCACACAGGCCGGCGGTCGTAACGTGCGAACCGATGCGAGTTGGACCGTGCTGCCGCTCGAAAGCATGATCACGGCGCCACCAGCTCTGATTGCACTCGGCTTCTTCGACACCGGCCGCAGCGCCGTAAACGCCTGGTCGCCAGCGCGCCACCCAGCTGTTCAGCGCGCGCTGGCTGACGCGCGTACAATTGATCTGCCCGCGGCATCGATCTCATGCGAGGCTTGGTACGCGATCGATGCGGCTGAGGCGATTGCAGCTGCGTTGCGTGCGCCATGAGTGCTTCTCTACGTACCAATCTCGCGCTGATGGCACTCAGCCTCGCCGCATTTTTTGCAGCGCTTTGGCTCGGGCCGACGCCGCTCGCCAATCCGTTCGCTTCCGATGAGGCGACGCGGACCATCGTCTGGGACATCCGCCTCCCGCGCGCGATGACCGCTTGGTTCGTCGGCGCAGCGCTCGGTCTTGCCGGCGCAGCGCTTCAAGGTTTGCTTCGCAACCCGCTCGCGGATGCCGGTGTGCTCGGCCTTTCCGGCTTCGCAGCTCTGGGCGCTGTTATTGCGTTTGCGTTTGGCTTTGCCAATTTTGCGCCGGTGCTTGCCGTGCTGTTCGCACTCGGCGCGTCGCTCATCGTCGTCGCGCTCGGTTGGGCCGCGCGTGGGCCGGCGAGTTTGGCGTTGATTGGCGTGGGCCTTTCCAGCTTCGCCGGCGGCCTTATCGCACTGGCCTTGAATCTCGCACCAAATCCCGGCGCGCTCGCTGATCTCGTGAATTGGACTCTCGGCTCCGTCGAGGCGCGCTCCTATGAGCACGTCGCGCTCGTGAGCTTTCTTACTATCGTAGGCGCCGGTCTCATTTTCGCCGCGGCGCGTGGCCTTCAAGCGCTGACGCTCGGCGAAGAATCCGCCGCCGCGATCGGCGCCAATATCATGCGCACGCGCACGCTCGTCGTACTTGGCGCTGCCGCGTGCACCGGTGGCGCGACCGCGGTCGCCGGCATTATCGGTTTCGTCGGCATTGCCGCACCGCACTTTGTACGGGCCGTCGCGGGGCACGATCCGGCGCGCTTGTTGTTGCCTAGCGCGCTGGCCGGCGGCGCGATGTTGGTTTGCGCCGACATCGCAGTGCGTTTGTCGCCGACCGACACTGAACTCAAACTCGGCGTCGCAGCAGCCCTCATCGGTGGGCCGGTGTTTGCGCTGATCGCCGCGCGGCTCGCGTCACGAGGAGGCGATATATGAGCGCGCTGCTCGAACTCGACAAGGTCAGCGTGAAACTTCGCGCGACGCATGCACTGAAGGGCGTATCGCTCAACGTGCGTCCAGGTGAAGTCATCGCGCTGCTCGGGCCGAATGGCGCCGGCAAGACGACACTCATGCGTTCGGCGCTTGGCCTCGTGCCCGCTGAAGGCGTGCGATCTCTTGGCGGCGGTGATCCGACAAGGCTCACGAACCGCGAACGTGCACTCCAGGTCGCCTATCTCCCGCAACGCCCGCAATCGATCTGGCCGATCAGTGTCGAGGCGCTTGTAGCACTCGGCCGCTTCGCGCATGGCGCTGCGCCGGATCGTTTGAGCGCAAACGATCAAGCCGCCGTCGATGCAGCGATCGAAGCATGCGGACTGCAAGCTCTACGCAAGCGCGGCATGGATGAAATCTCCGGCGGCGAGAAGGCGCGAGCGCATCTGGCGCGTGCTTTGGCGCAACATGCGCCGCTGTTGTTGTTGGACGAACCAACGGCAGGGCTCGATCCGGCGCAAGCTCTCGCCGTGGCCGACATTCTGCGCACGCATGCGAAGACCGACGGCGCTGTTGTGTTTTCGACACATGACATCGCACTTGCGGCCAGCGCCGCGCATCGCGTTGTGCTGATGCACGAGGGTCGCATGTTGGCAGAAGGCGAGCCGGAAAAGGCGCTAACGCGCGATGCGTTGGAAGTCGCGTATGGCCGGCCGGGAAAATTGGAACGGATTGGCGATACGTTCGCCGCTGTGTTTCGCTAAAGCTTGAACGCGCCGGCCTGAATCTGGTCGTACAGCTCTGGCGTCACGCGCACGTATTCGTGCCGCTCAGGGTGGTCGAACCAGATTTCATGCTCGCATTTGTGCGGATCGAAGCCGTCGCGCACGAGATCCACCTTGCGATACTTGAACGTCCCCGTCGTTTCGATCGCAGGCTGAATGCGAATGAAGATCGGCCGCGCATAGGCTGGCAATTCGCGCGCGAGGAATCCGCGTAAGCCGCCTAGCTCAAAACCTTCGCCCGGCGTGATCGCGGCCATGCCGGCGCGACCGTCGAGTTTACCGACGCCGACACCATAGACGTTCACTTCATCGACGCCGCGATACCGCGCGATCACTTGCGCGACTTCAGTGGTCGAGACGTTTTCGCCCTTCCAACGGAACGTGTCGCCGATGCGATCGACGAAATAGAAATAGCCGTCCTTGTCTTGGCGCATGAGGTCACCGGTGCGGAACCACGCATCGCCTTTCTCGATCACGTCACGCAGGATCTTTTTCTCGGACGCGGCTTTGTCCGCGTAGCCGGTATAATTGTGGCGCGCGTCGTTCTTGATGAGGCCAACAGCCTCGCCTGGTTCGCCCAAATCGGCGAGCACGCACATGCCGTTTTCGTCGCGGACCGGCATCTCGGCTTCGACGTCGAATTTCACCAAGCGCACGGCGAAATTGCGCTGCAGATAGGGCGGCACACGCCCAATTGCGCCGGCGTGACCGTCGAAATTGAACATCGACACGTTGCCTTCGGTCGAGCCGTAGAACTCCAGAATGCGCGGTACGTTGAAGCGCTGCTGAAACTCTGCCCAAACCTCAGGGCGCAAGCCATTGCCGAAACCCAAGCGCAGACGATGCGCGCGCTCTTTCGGATGCTCTTCAGCGTTGACGAGGTAACGGCAGAGTTCGCCGATGTAGACGAACATCGTACAATTGTTGTCGGCGACGTCGTCCCAGAAATGCGTTGTCGAGAACTTGCGGCGCAGCACGACCGTGCCGCCTTTCAGCAAAGCCGCGCCAACACCGCAGAGACCGCCCGTCGCGTGATAGAGCGGGAGAACGCAATAGATGTTGTCGGCGGCATGGGCGTTGGTCGCGGCCGCAAAGCTGCGCATGTAGAGTTGCGCCCGCATGTGTGTGATCTTCGCGGCCTTCGGCATGCCGGTGGTGCCCGACGTGAAGATGTAAAGCGCTACGTCGTTCGCGGTGAGACCAAGACGGTGCGAAGCGAGTGGGCGCTCGGGTGCGAGGCGCGGTTCTTTGAGATCGAGCGCGCGGCGGCCGTCTTCGAGCGGGCCGGTCGCGTCGATGGACCAATAGGTCAGCGGACGCGCGAGTACGGCGCGCATCGTATCGATCGCCTCCAGGCTCTCGGTGTCGGTGATCACGTGATCGGCGTTCGAAATCGAGAGGCAGTGGGCGAGCGCGGCGCCCGTCAAGTTGTTGTTGATCAGCGCAGTGGCGACGCCGATTTTGGCGAGGCCCATCCAGGCCGGGATGTATTCAGCTCGGTTCGGCAACAAGAGCGCGACGGTGTCGCCGTGCTTCAGACCCAGGCCATCGCCCCATGCGGCGAAGCGATTGGCGAGCGCATCGAGCTGGCGGTACGTGTAGCGTTCGCCCTCGAAAACCATCGCGGTGTGGTCGGCGAATTCATCGACCGCGCGTTCGAAATCGTCGCAGACGAGCACTTTCGAGTCAGGCTTGATCTCGCGCACGGACCAAAGCGTGCGCGACACGCCCTGCAAGAACCGCCATTCGCGCCTGATCACACCCGTCAAACTCATCCATCGCCTCCGCTGCGATAGATAATAGTGTTCGCGCCCTTAAGAAACCTCATGCCGCTCAAATGCCGCACGCACGGCGTCGAGCAGCGCGTGTTCGTCAAACGGCTTGCGCAGCAGCCCTGGGCGCGCGGCGGATTTTTCCAGCGCTTCCGCATCAGCCCAGCCGGATATGATGAGCAAGCGCATGTCCGGCTGTTTGGAGCTACTGCGCTCGGCCAACTCCAAGCCTGTCATCGCTGGCATCGAATAATCGGTGACCAGCAAATCGATCTGTTCGCTCTCCACGATGCGCAACGCTGCACCAGGATCGGCCGCTTCACGCACCGAGAAGCCAGCGTCGCGGAGCGCATGCGACACGAACTCCAACACACCGGCCTCGTCGTCCACGACCAAGACCTTCTGCCCGTTGCCGCGTGGGGTGGGCGCCGCGGGCGCTTCGCTGGCGGCGCTTGTTTCGCGCGGCGCTTCGATTTGCGGCAGCAGCAGGCGGATCGTGGTGCCGCGCTCCGGTGCG
The DNA here is from genome assembly GCF_004634425.1 of Vitreimonas flagellata. Taxonomy (NCBI): domain Bacteria; kingdom Pseudomonadati; phylum Pseudomonadota; class Alphaproteobacteria; order Hyphomonadales; family Hyphomonadaceae; genus Vitreimonas; species Vitreimonas flagellata. The sequence goes on from NZ_SBJL01000004.1 coordinate 197,729, forward strand.
CTGTCGATCTCGACATCGCCGCCGGATTGGCGCGCGGCGCCGAACACTTGCGCGAGGCCGAGGCCGGTGCCCTTGCCAGCGGGCTTTGTCGTGAAGAACGGTTCCATCGCGCGCTCGACCACGTCCGGCGACATGCCAAGGCCTGTGTCTGTGACGGAGAGCTCGATGAAGTCGTCACGCGTAACCGACGGACGTGTTGAAATTATGATGCGCCCGCCATCGGGCATCGCGTCGCGTGCATTGATGACCATGTTGAGGATGGCGAGCTCGAGCTGGTTTGCATCAGACCGCACCCAGCGCGCATCGGCCGCGAGATCGAACGCGATCGTTACGTCCGCGCCGACGGAACGGCGGAGCAATTCTTCCATGCCCGGCGCCAATTGGTGGAGATCGATCGACACAAGCTCCATGCGTTTGCCCCGCGAGAAGGCGAGCAATTGCTTGGTGAGCTTATCGCCGCGTTTGGCCGCGTCGAGCATGTGTTCGGCGATTTCGCGTTGCTTGGGATCCTCGATGCGCTTCAGCAGCATGTTGAGGCCGCCGATGATGACGGTGAGCAGATTGTTGAAATCGTGCGCGACGCCGCCGGTGAGTTGACCGATGGCCTCGAGCTTCTGCGTTTGCGCCATACGTTGTTCGGCCAGGCGACGTTGCGCGATATCGCGGAGCGCCCAGGCGATGACGCCGCCGGCGAGGATCAGGGCGAGCACGATGCCGGCGATGATCGCGGCGTTCGAATAGGCGCGTGGGCGTTCGATCAGGGCGGATGCGATCGCGACGTGGGTTGACCAGCCGGTGAGGGGCGAGACGACGAAGGCGCTGTGATTGCGGAAGCCTTCGTAGGTGACGCCCTCGTAGATACCGGAGGGTTCGCCGCTGGCCACGGCGTTGCGGACAAATTCAGTGGCCGGCGTTGCGACGCGTTCGTCTTGCTGTTGGCTGCGGGCGATGAAATCGCCGTCGCGGTCGACCATGGCGGCGATCGAGTTTTCCGGCAAATGCCGCATCAACAGATCCCGCATCGTCTCCGGCGCGATCGCGACGATGAGTTCGTAGCGGCCATCGGCGCCGATGGGCTGGTACAGATAGAGGCACGGGCAGCCGCGACCTTCGCGGACGATGGTCTCCTGTTCGACGAGTGCGGCGTCGAGCGGAGCGCCGTCGCTGGAATACGGCCGCCATAGGCTGAGCACGTCTTCGTTGGTGCTGCGATCGGCGATGATCACGTTGCGCCAATGTGGGTTGAGCGAAGCGACTTCGCGCACGCGCGCATAGGCCAGCGGCCAATTGTGCGCTTCGAGCATCTCGGCCGTGGCCAAGACGCGCATCACGGCGACATCGGATTGCACCTGCGCATCGGCCAGCGCCATGATGCGTTCGGCGCGTCCGAGTGCAAAGTTTTCGACGTCCTGCCGCTCGCGATCGAGCGTGAGCACGATCTGCAGCACGACGAGCAGAACGATCGGCAACGCCAAGGCGGCCGCGATCAACGCGTTCGAACGTAAACTTTGAAAAAATTGCAAAAAATCCGACCTCGCGGCCGGACTTTAGGGGGCGCGTCGCCGCGCGGCAATTCGGGAACTTAGGCGATTGCGCCCTGGAGCGCCGCGAACGCGGGCAGGATCGCTAAAAACAATGTGATCAAATAGGCTTGGCCGCTCATGTATCCCTCCGTCTGATGACGCGCAGGGGTGTACGCATCGCTGTTTGCAGCGATGTTGCGGGCGCGTTTCGCACTTGGGGCGATTTCGAGGCGATCAGCTTGAATCGGGGCGCGCTAATTCGCAGCATCGTCCTCAGGAAACGCGCCGGCGAATTCCATGAAATAGCGACCGGGCGGATTGATCGCGCGAATGAAGGAATGGGCGCGCTCTTCGGCGATCTCTTTCGACGGGAAGACGTCTGGCCCGCCATGCACGCCGGGAAAAATTGTGCCGAGTCGGTAGAGGCTGAGCACGTGATAGACGCGATAAAAATTGCGCCAGCGTCGGGCCGGCGGCGCGTGTGTTGTCGGTGCGGGTTTGGCATCCAGCATGAAAGATAGGTCGGGGGGGGGGCGCATAGAGTCAAGATTCCCTCCTCGCGAAAGCGGGGAGGGTTAGGGAGGGGATGGCGCGGTGGATGCGGCTGTGCGCGATCTTTGATGATCGCGCTGTCCCCACCCCTGCCCCTCCCCGCTGCGCGAGGAGGGGTGAGCTAGCGGCGCGTGTCGCGCGTATCAGGCTCATATTGGGGAGCATGATGATGCGGGCAGCGGGATTGATTTTGGCGTTGGCTTTGGGCGCATGCGCGGCGCAGGCGCAGACGCCGCCGCGATTGGACGGCGATTGGGTCGTCGATCTCTCGACCGAGCCAGGCACGCCCTACACGCGGCCGATGCAGCTTGCGCTTCATGCCGATGGCACGGTGACGGGTTCGTTCTATGAAAGCGAAATTCAAGCTGGCCGCTGGCGCACCGATCGCGGCCGCACGTGCGTGAGCTTCCGCACGACAGACGGCGTCGGTCCGTATCACTCAGCCGCGTGTCTCGTCGGCGATCATGTCGAAGGACAGACCTGGGCCGAGCACCGGAATTTTCTGTTCAATTGGAATGCGGTGCGCTGAGTGCGCGATTCCCTCCTCGCGAAAGCGGGGAGGGTTAGGGAGGGGATTGCGCGGTGGATGCGTTTGCGCGCGATCTTTGGTGACGGAGCTGTCCCCACTCCTGCCCCTCCCCACTGCGTGAGGAGGGGTGAGTTAGCGGCAACCCTCTAACGCCTGCGCGATTTCGGCGCTCCACGGATACACGTGAACTTCCCCGGCGACGTCGATGCCGATATTGGCTTGCGGCGCGGTGAGCAGCGTGGCGATGTCGCGCGCTTGGTCGCCCGCGAGTTCGGCGGTGACGCTGGGCAGGCCTTCGTTGAAGCTTTGCGCCGGCAGCGCGCGGTTGGCGTCGAGCGTGATGAGATTGAGCGTGGTCGCTTGATCGGGCGCGAGCTCGTGCGCGCTGGTGAGCGTGACGGCGCCGCTGCCGTGATTGCAGATGAGCACGAGCTGATACTCGCTCTCCGGCGCGCCAAAGCCCGCCGCGTGCGTGGCGCCGTCCGCCTGAAACGACCACGTACCGGTTTGCGGCGCGATGGAGAGGAGCGCGTAATTGGGGGCGGGCGCGTTTGCGTCGGCGATTTCCGCTGATGGTGTTTCGGCTGGCGCTGGCGCTTCGGGCGCGCAGGCGGCGAGCAGGATCGCGGTTGCGAGAATGAGCGCGGCGCGCATGGTTTGCCCCTTATGCTTCGTTTGCATCGTCGCCAACGCGCTCGGCGATGTCCATTGAATCGTGGAGCACGCGGAGAATGGTGAGTGTCATGTCATCATAGGTGAAGACGATGATGTGGCGCGCGTGCTTGGGCGCTGCGCCGTGTGTTCGGGCGTGGCGGAGGTGGAAGAGCGAAAAGTCTGATCCAAGCTCTTCGAGTTGCCTAACCCCGGCGCGCGCGGGATCGGCGCGTAGCAGCTGGAAGGCGCGACGGATAAGCGCTTCGTAGGCGCGCGCGGCGCGTGTGCCGAATTTGCGACGCGAATACTGCAACGTCTGCCGCTGCTCAGAGAGCGCGCGCGGCTTGACGATCAGTTTTCTCATTCAGCGGGCGTGCGCGCCGCTGCGGCGGCTTCTTCCGCCGAAACCTCAGCGTCAATCTCGTCCATCATCTGGTCGAAGAAGGCGTCGACATCGTCGATCTCAATACCAGGCCCGGAATCGATGCCTTCTTGGATCGCGACCTTCAGCGCGGCGAGCTTGAAGGCGCGCTCCTCTTGCTGCGCGTAGAGCAGGCGCAGGCCGGCGCGCATCACCTCGGACGCGTTCTGATACTGGCCCGTCTTGATCTGGGCGGTGACGAACTCGTCCAGCTCGTCCGTGAGGTTGATATTGCGCGTGGCCATGAGGGGAGGATGGGGCAGTTGGCAAAGATTGGCAAGGGCTCAACCCGCCCCTTTTGCTCCCAATTCAACGACGTCCCAAAACCGATGGGCATGTGCCAATGAACTGTCCCAACGCGCCTGCAGCGGTTCGGACAGACAATGAAACGCGGCCGAGGCGGAGGCTTCCAGTTCGTTCGTGATCCGCAAAAAATCTCTGGTCTCGCCAAAGGTGGCCTGCTGAATATTTGCGTAATCCAGAGCGTGCGAGAGTAATGCATCACGAACTGGCCGCAGCTTTTGGCGCAGATCAAAGAGTGTTGAGTTTGTGGGTGGTCCTTGCTTCCAACGGGCCGGAACGCATTCCCTAATATGGGCTATTGACCTCTGGACGAGCGCCACGTTTTCACGCTCAAGAAATTGAGGGGTACGAGCGTCGTCTTCCAATGCGGCGACGACGGTTGAATCTTCAATGAGCGGCACGAGTGCACAGAAAGTTTGACGATCAGCTTTATCGCCAGCGTCGTCTGAAATTCTGAAAAGGGAAGCGAGGGTATCCCTCACTAAAGATCGAAGCACGACATTGGTGGTCGTCCCTAGGCCCAGCCGATCCAAAGAACGACGCAACTCTTCGCGATGTTTTTCATCGCGGCCATTGAATGCCTCAACCAAAGTCCAAGATCGGGTGGCGGCCTTCGCCTCGTCACGCAGCCTTTCGGCGATGGCTTTCCCTTTTGCTACTCGCTCACTCATCAGTGCAGTATTACAATCAGATGATGGCCTAGCCAGCCGCGCTTTCACCTTACCGACCTTGCCGGCGAGAAATGGGTGGGAGCACGGTGCTCCAATCTGTAAATGCCTGCGCCGTCTCTTATCCCAACCCTCTCCCGCACTGCGGGAGAGGGGGCGATCGCGCTAGTCGATCGCTTCGCGCTTTTCGCCCGTCGGATGCACGTAAATCTCGCTCCCAACCTCTTTGAACTTCGCGCTCATCTCTTCCATGCCGCGTTCGGCTTCTTCTTTTTTCGCGGCGTAATCACGGACGTCCTGCGTGATCTTCATCGAGCAAAACTTAGGCCCACACATGGAGCAGAAGTGCGCGGTTTTGTGCGCGTCTTTGGGCAGGGTTTCGTCGTGATATTGGCGGGCGGTGTCGGGGTCTAGGCTGAGATTGAATTGGTCTTCCCAGCGGAATTCGAAGCGCGCGCGGGAGAGCGCGTCGTCGCGGGTGCGCGCGTAGGGATGGCCTTTGGCGAGGTCGGCGGCGTGCGCGGCGAGCTTGTAGGTGATGACGCCGACTTTGACGTCGTCGCGATCGGGCAAGCCAAGATGCTCCTTCGGCGTGACGTAGCAGAGCATCGCCGTGCCGAACCAGCCGATCATGGCCGCGCCGATCGCAGACGTGATGTGGTCGTAGCCGGGCGCGATGTCGGTGGTCAGGGGCCCGAGCGTGTAGAAGGGCGCCTCGCCGCAGACTTCGAGCTGCTTGTCCATGTTCTCTTTGATCTTGTGCATCGGCACGTGGCCGGGGCCTTCGATCATGGTTTGCACGCCGTGCGCCCAGGCGATCTTGGTGAGTTCGCCGAGGGTTTCGAGTTCGGCAAATTGGGCTGCGTCGTTGGCGTCGGCGATGGAGCCGGGGCGCAGGCCGTCGCCGAGTGAGAAGCTCACGTCGTAGGCGCGCATGATTTCGCAGATCTCGGCGAAGTGCGTGTAGAGGAAGCTCTCTTTGTGATGGCTGAGGCACCACTTGGCCATGATCGAGCCGCCGCGCGAGACGATGCCGGTGACGCGCTTGGCGGTGAGATGGATGAAGGGCAGGCGCACGCCGGCGTGGACGGTGAAATAGTCGACGCCTTGTTCGGCCTGCTCGATGAGCGTGTCGCGATAGATTTCCCAGCTGAGGTCTTCGGCGACGCCGCCGACTTTTTCGAGCGCTTGATAGAGCGGCACGGTGCCGATTGGGACGGGCGAATTGCGGACGATCCAGTCGCGGATGTTGTGGATGTTGCGCCCGGTGGAGAGGTCCATCACCGTGTCGGCGCCGTGGCGGATGGCCCAGACGAGCTTGTCGACTTCTTCCGCCATCGATGAGGTGACGGCGGAATTGCCGATATTGGCGTTGATCTTCACGAGGAAGTTGCGGCCGATGATCATCGGCTCGAGTTCGGAATGATTGATGTTGGCCGGGATGATAGCGCGGCCGCGCGCGATTTCTTGGCGCACGAATTCCGGTGTGACGAAATCGGGGATGGAGGCGCCGAAATCCTCACCGTCGCGAATGAAGGGCTGCGTCGCTTCGCGGCGCATGTTTTCGCGGATGGCGACGAATTCCATCTCCGGCGTGATGATTCCGCGGCGCGCGTATTCAAGCTGCGTGACGGCTTGGCCCGCCTTCGCGCGCAGCACGCGGGGCTGCTTCGGGAACGGCGGCGTGAGCTTTTCCGTTGAGACGTTGCCGTTGTCCTCCGGCTTCACTTCGCGACCGTCGATCTCCTCGACATCGCCGCGCGCTTTCACCCATGCCGCGCGGGTGCGGGCGAGGCCTGCATTGATGTCGATGATCGCGTCGGGATCAGTATAGGGGCCGCTGGGATCGTAGATGGTGACGGGCGGTTCGTTCGCCGTCGGATGCACCGCGACTTCGCGGAACGGCACGCGCAGATCAGGATGCGCGCAGCCGGCCGCATACACTTTGCGCGAGCCGATGAGCGGGCCGGTCGTCACTTGTGGTGCGAACGCGGCTTGGTTTTCGGGCTTATTCATAAAGCGCTCCTCCCTCCGCCGGTGCTAACCGGTTCAGGTTCGACGGGTCAGAGCGGAATTGCTCAATCTCAGCCGCTGGTCGCATTCAGGCGGAGTGGAAACCGGCCCGCCCGGAATGCGACCCACTTCAAAGTGAGCGCGCGCTCGGACGGAAAACCGGGTCCACTTTTCCTGAGCGCGCGCTGCGCGGCCCCCCGGGATATGTGCGCGTGGTGTAAGCCGCCGGCGCGCGCTTTGCAAATCAACGCGGCGGCGGTTCCTTCAGTTCGATCCAGAGCGCTTCGGCGCGGGCGAGCACGGCGGCGTTGGCATCGTAGAGCGCGCTGGCGGCTTTGTATTTGCGGCCGTCGCTGGAGAGGGGCCAGGCGGCGACGATGAGTTCTTCGCCGATGCGCGGCAGGGGCGCGTCGATGCTGACGCTGAAGCGCGCGAGCACGGCGACGACTTCGCCGGCGCCCGGCAAGGCCCAATAGCCTGGGCAATCGAGTGCGGCGTGGATGAATTCAGGCGCGACGCAGCCGTCCGTGCCGGCGAGATCGGCGGCCGGACTCCAGGTGCAGGCGACCATGTCGCGATCGCGGAGCTTGCCGGTGAAAATGTCGAGGCCGTCGTGCTTGGCGCGCGAGGCGCCGCAGACGAAGCAGGTCGGAAAGGCGTGATGCAGGCCGGCGTAGCGTTTGGCTGCGTCGCGCGCGTCGGCGAGGCTGGGCGCGGGGGCCGCTTCGAGATCGAGCGTGGTGGGCTTGGCTTCGCCGATCAGTGTGTCGCCGTCATGCATGAGAACGCGGGCGCCGTCGCGGCTGAGTGTCAGCGGCGTGTTGAGCGGCGGCGGGACACGGAGCGCGGCTTCGGCGGGGCCGTCGATGTCGCGCGCCAGGAGTCCGCAGACATAGCCGCCATTGCCGGAATTGGGCGGGCCGTTGAAGCGAGCGTCGATGGTCAGAGTGCGCATGAGCGCATTTTGGCGCGGGCCGGCGGCGCGCGCCAGTGACGCAGGGCGTCGCGGCGCCCCTTACGCGCCACAATCTCCGTCATCATCTTGGCCGCGGAGCGCCCCAGATGCCGACACCGGCCGAACTCACCATTCTCGTCCTGCTGGTCGCGTTGGGCGTCGGCCTGTGGACCGTGCTTGATCGGCTGGGCCAAGTGCAGCGCGATCTGGCGGCGCTGAAGCGCGAACGCGAGGACACGCCCCCAGAGGCTTAGTCGCGCTCGCGCGCTGGCCCGTCCGGCGGAATGAGCTTCAGCGTCGGGAACGGGATGACCACGCCGGCCGCGTCGAACGCTGCTTTCACGCGCTTCAGGTATTCGCGTTGCACCGCCCATTGCTTGGCCGGGTGCGTCTTGATGCGCGCTTTGAGAACGACGGCGGAATCGGCGAGCTGATCGACGCCGACCACCTCGATATCGTCGATGATGAGCGAAGCGAAATCGGGATCGGCACGCAACGCGGCGCCGGTTTCCTTCATCACATCGATGGCGCGCGGAATGTCGGCCGAATAGTCGACGGAGAGATTGAACACGGCGAACGAGAAGCTCTTGGTGCGGTTGTGGATGACTTGCGCCTCGCTGTACGGAAAGACGTGCAGCGTGCCGTCGAAATCGCGCAGCTTGATGGTGCGGAGGGACATGTCCTCCACGACGCCGCCGAACTCGCCGATGCCGATGATGTCGCCGATCGAAACAGTATCTTCGACAATCAGAAAGATGCCGGTGAGGAAGTCCTTCACCAAGGTCTGCGCGCCGAAGCCCACGGCAAGGCCGACGATGCCGGCGCCGGCAATGAGCGGGCCGATCTCGACGCCGAATTCCGAGAGCGTCATCATCGCCGCGATCAGCACGAAGAGCGTAGTGATGATGCCGCTCAGCAACGGCGCGAGCGTGCGCACTTGTGCGGCGCGGCGGGCGTTGCGGGCGCGCTTGGCGATACGCGCGAAGATGTTGGCGATGGCGAGGTTGAGCACTTCGATCGCGGCGAAGCTCACGAACAGGATGAGCGCAACGCGCGTGGCGATGCCGAAAACGGCGCCGAGCGGGCCTTCGCGCAGGTCCGCGTAATCGAAGCCCCAGATGCGCAGAATGGCCAGCACCACCGCGACGCCGATGGCAAAGCGGGCGATGCGGATGGTCCAGCGGCCGATCGGCACGCGCTTCTTGTTCGGATCAGCAGCGTGTTCCGGCGCGACGCGTTCGGTGAGCGCTTTCAGCAATGTGCGCAGGCCCCACACGAGCAGCGCGCCGCCGAGGATGGTGAGGAAGGTGAGCCCGGCGCGGATCAGGGCTTGCTCGGGATCGAGCGCGAACAAGCCGCTGAGGAAATCCTGTGCGTGCGCGATGAGAGTGTCGACGGTGGCGGAAGCAGGTGCGGCGGGAGCCGCGGGTTCGGTACTCGGCGGCGTCGTAGGGAGTGTCGGTGCTTGAATCATGTTGGCGCGATATTAGAGCGCGCGCCGCCGATTTCGAGGCTTCATGCGCCAGGTTTTGCAAACGCGAGCGCGATCCAGCCTAAAATGAGCGTGATCCCGCCGACGGGCGCGAGCATGACGAAGCTGCGGCTCTCCGTGATGGCGAGTGCGTAGAGCGTGCCGGAGAAGATCGCAGAGCCGCCAAGGATCATGGCGCCGGCGATAAGATTGAGCCGCGCGGCGCGATTGGCGATGGCGAGGCCGGCAGCGGCGGCGAAGAGCTGGATGAAGGCGCCCAGCTGGATGCGTTCGGCATTCTCCGGCGTCAGCGGCAAGAAATGCGCGACCATGACCAGCATGATCAGCGCGAGCGCGCCGGAAAGTGCGGCGAAGATGTTGAGCAGGCGCATGGGCGGTCCTAAATTGCATGCATTCTCGACATTGCAGGCGCGTGCGTCCAGCCGCGCTGAGGAGCGACATGATGCAGCAGAAACGCGAACTCGGCCGCTCTGGTTTGAAGATCACGCCGCTGATGTTCGGCGGCAACGTGTTGGGCTGGACGGCGGATGAGACGACATCGTTTTCGATCCTCGATGCGTTCGTGGATCAAGGCGGCGATGCGATCGATACGGCGGATGTGTATTCGGCTTGGGTCCCTGGTCACGAGGGCGGCGAGAGCGAGCACCTGCTGGGCGCTTGGTTGAAGCGCAGTGGCAAGCGCGATCGTGTCGTGATCGGCACCAAGGTCGGCATGTGGCCGAAGCAATTGGGCATCTCGCGCAAGAACATCATCGAGGCGTGCGAAGGCTCGTTGAGGCGTTTAGGGATCGAGACGATCGATCTCTATTGGCTGCATCGCGACGACGAGGCGACGTCGGCGGACGAATATGTCGGCGCGCTGGAGGAATTGGTGCGCGCGGGCAAGGTGCGCACCGCGGGTGCGTCGAACTTCAAGCCGGCGCGGTTTGCCGAAGGCTTGGAAGAAGGCGCGCGGCGTGGCGTGCGCTTTGTGGCGCATCAGCCGGAATACAATCTGATGAACCGCGAGATCGAAGCCGAGCTTGTGCCGTTGTGCGTGCGCGAGGGCGTGTCGATCACGCCGTATTACGGGCTGGCGAGCGGGTATCTGACGGGCAAGTATCGTAGCGCTGCGGACAATGCGAAGAGCGCGCGCGCGAGCTCTGGGCGCATGGATAAATATGCGGCTGGCAAAGGCCCGGCGGTGTTGGCGGCGCTCGATGCGGTGAGCGCGAAGCATGGCGCAACGCCGGCGCAAGTTGCGCTTGCTTGGATCATGGCCAAGCCCGCGATCGCCGCGCCGATCGCGTCGGCGACGAGCGTGGCGCAGCTGACGGAGCTGATGGGCGCGTTGCGTCTGAGTTTGAGCGCGGAAGATGTGGCGGCGCTTGACGCGGCGAGTGCATGAGCGCGCACACCTGGATACGCGCCGCCACGTTGGAGGATACGCAATTCTTGCCGGACATCGAGCGCTCGTCCGGCGAGGCGTTTCGCGCTGTGCCGGACTTGGCCTGGATCGCCGATGATGCGGTGATGAGCGCCGAGCAGCACGCGCCGCTGATCGAAGCGGGCGGCGTGTGGGTGGCGGTGAAGGAGGCGCGCATTGTTGGCTTCATCGCGGTGGAGACGCTGCCGGAGGCGATGCATATCTGGCAGATGGCGGTGGAGCGTGGTGAGCAGGGGCACGGGCTTGGTCGCGCCTTGCTGAACACGGTGATTGAGACAGCGTGCTCGCGGCGTACGCCGGCCGTGACGCTGACGACGTTCCGCGACGTCGTGTGGAACGCGCCATTCTATGCGCAATCGGGATTTCGCGTGCTTGAAGACGAAGCGCTGTGCGAACGGCTGCGCGGCATTTTGGCCAACGAGATCGCGCATGGTCTACCGGCCGAACGGCGCTGCGCGATGCGGTTGGAGCTCTAAAGAAAAAGGGCCCCGCTTTCACGAGGCCCTTTGGCTTTTTGCTCAGTGCAAAGCTTAGAAGCTCTGCCCGAAACGCAACCCGATCATCATTGGACGAGCGACGACGTCGTATTGTTCGCCGAAGCAGGTGGTGATGGCGCATTCGGTGTAGCGGCCGGTGATGGCGCGCTCGTCGAACAGATTGTCGATGAAGAGGCTGAGATTGTAATTCTCGGCCTCGAAGCCGACCGACACATCGACCAGCCAATATTCCGGCAGCGTGCCGATGAGGCCCGCTTCGGTTTGGCGGATATCGACGGAGCGTTCGCCCACATAAGACGCGTTGCCCTGCGCGAAGCCCTGCCACGAGAAGAATGGAAACTCGTAGCGCGCGCCGAAATCGAGCTTGAGCTCTGGCGCGACAGGTAGCGCCGTACCCGACACCGTGTCGGCGATATCAGCGCTGGTGAGTTCGCTGTCGAGCCAAGTGGCGGCGGCGTTGATGGTGAGATTGTCCGTCGGCGCCCAGGTGAGATCGGTTTCGACGCCACGGATTTCCGCATCGCCGGCGTTTTGGATCTCGGTCAGACCATTGAGGCCCAGGAACGCGAATTGGAAATCTTCCCAGACTTCGAGGAACGCCGCGCCATTCCAGCGCAAGCGGCCATTGGCCCATTCGGTTTTCCAGCCGATCTCGTAATTGTCGAGGAAATCGGAGGCATAGGGCGGCAGCGTGCCGCGGCGGTTGATGCCGCCAGGACGGAAGCCTTCCGAGTAGGTCGCATAGATCATGCGATCGTCGTCGATCCGATAGGTGAGGTTGGCGCGATAGAGTTCGCCGTCCTCTTCAGTCGACTTATCGAGATTGGTGCAGGGCTCGTTGCCGACGCTGGCGGGGCCGATGCAGGTCTGTTCACCCGGATAATCTGGGGCGAGGCCGTAGAAGGCGGCGAACGTGTCGTTGAAACCGAAATAGCCGCGAAGCGAGTTTTCGGTCTGGAACGCGCGCATGCCGAGCGTGGCTGTGAGGTTCGGCGTGAAGTCGAAGGCGACTTCGCCGAACAGCGCGGTTTCTTCGTCTGTGCGCAATTGCTCGGTGAGCCAGATCGTATCCGGCCAGCCGGTCACCTCGTGCGCATCGTTAAAGTCTTCGATGATGTAACGCTGGTGGATGCGGTGCTCGGAGTGCTGGTAGAAGGCGCCGAGGATGAAGCGCAGCGGATTTTCCGCAGGCGACGCCATGCGCAATTCGTAGGTGTCGCGATTGTAGCTGTCCCGGCCTTCGACTTGTTGCGCGGGATTGATCACGTTGAAGGCGCTGTCCGTGAAGTAGGCGCCGGAGCCCAGATACGTGTCGTAGAAATAGCCGTAATCGGCGTAGTCCTGATTGCTATCGACATCGCGTTCGAGGCGTGAGGCGGCGAAGGTGATGTCGAAATTGCTGATCTGGCCTTCGACCGTCAGCGCGCCCTGGATCCAGGTGTCCTCATTCCATTCCGGGAACCAGTGCATCACTTCGAGATCGCCCTGCGATTGCTGCTCGGCGAAGATGCCGTTGGATTCCTGGGCCTGACCCATGATCTGCGGCGTGATGGTCCAATTCTCGTTGAGGTCGATGCCGAGTGCGACGCGCGCGCCGATCGTGTCGACGTCGTTGTAATCGTCTTCGGCGACGTCAGAGTTTTCGTCGAGCACGCCGGATTCCGGATAGAGGCGCGTGCCTTCGACGTTGTCGATGTAGCCGCCCGCATGCTCCTGCCAGGCGACGATACGCACAGCGGCGCGGTCACCCAGCGGAATGTTCACGTAGCCCGCAACCGATTGGCCCCAATCGCCTTCGGGCATCGTGTTGACTTCGAGGTCATACGAGGCGCTGAAGCCCGACGTATCGGGGCGATTGGTGATGATGCGCACGGTGCCGGCTTGCGAGCTTGCGCCATAGAGCGTGCCTTGCGGCCCGGCGAGCACTTCGACGCGCGAGATATCGTAGAGACGCAGATCGAGATTGCCGACGATTGTGGTGATCGGCTGTTCGTCGAGATAGGTGCCGACGCTCGGCATCGAACCCGAATGGTTGCCGTTTTCGCCGCTGGCGACGCCGCGCATGAACGGGCGATTGTAGCCGGGGCCGTAGCTGGCCGCGTACGAGAGCGTCGGCAGGTGCTGAGCGTAATCGGCGAAATCGGTGATGCCGAGTTGCTCTAAGCGCTCTTCGCCGAGCGCCTGCACGCTGATCGGCACGTCTTGGAGGTTTTCCTCGCGCTTGGTGCCGGTGATGATGATGTCGTCGAGCCCGCCTTCTGAATCCTGCGCGAGCGCGGGCGTGGTGAAGGCGGCGCCGATTGCGGTTGTTGCGAGCAACAACGTGTTGAACGCCATTTTGCGGGAGAGCCCGCGTCTTTTCGTACTCATCTCTTACCCCTCGCTCGACCTAGACTCCTGGACCCCCGTCCAGCACCGGCTTCAGCGCTGCTTTCAGCGGCTCAAGCCAAGTCTCGTAATTGCGCCATTGCTCGACGGCGTCGCCGTAGATGGGTTGGCGCACTTGTTCGGATGACGCCGTGCGGACGGCGCGCGTGTTGGTGTGAAAGGACATGCAGGCCGCCTCGAAGGGTAGGCCGCAATACTCGAGCAGACGCCGGATCTGGGTTTCGGGATCGGCGATCAAGTCTTCGTATTGCACGCGATGGATTCGGCTGGGCAGCGTGGCATCCATATGCGCCATCAGGCGCACATAATCGCAATAATAGCGGCCCAGATCATCGAGATCGTAGCTGAAGGTTTGGCCGCGCGCGAAATGCTGCTTGAAGGCTGAGAAGCAATTGCCGATCGGGTGACGGCGGGCGTCGATGATCTTGGCGTTCGGCAAGATCATATGGATGAAGCCGACGTGCTGAAAATTGTTCGGCATCTTGTCGATGAAGGACGGCCGATCGGTTTTGCGCTGGACACGGGTGCGATCGAGATATTCTTGGCCGAGCGCGTGGAATTGCTCTGGCGTGAAGCTGGCGAGCGCATCGGGGTAGGAAGCGCCGTGCAGATGGCCGCCGCCGATGCGTTTGGCGATGGCGATGATGTCCGGCAATTCCATCGTGCCTTCGACGGCGGAATGGCTGGAGAGAATTTGTTCGATCAAAGTCGAGCCGGCGCGCGGCAGGCCGACGACGAAGATCGGATCGCGGGTGGGATGGCCTTGGCCAGCGTGCGCGGCGAGGCGCTGCGGCGTGAAAAAGGCGATTTGGCGATCGGTGAAAGTCGTCGTGTCGTCAGCGCTGTAGCTGATCGCGTCGCGACGGAGCTTGGCGCCGAGATCGTAATGGCGGAACGAGGCCGCATAATCGGCCGCGTCCTCGCAAGCTTTGCCGAGCGCGTAATGCAGGTGGAAGCGGTCTTCCGACGAGATGTCCTCGCGTTGCAGCTGCGCTTCCATTTGCGCGATCATCGCTTCAGAGAAGCGATAGGTCTTCATGTTGGCGAGGCTCCAATAGGCCTCGCCAAAAGACGGCGCGTGTTCGATGGCGCTTTGGTACGCGTCGATACTGGGTTGGGTGTAGCCGGCGGTCTTGCGGGCGTGGCCCAAGCTCATCCAGCCGCGCGCGTTTGAGCCGTGGCGTTCGAGCACGGCTTCGTAAATCTCGATGGCGCGGTCGTATTCGCCGATGCGGGTGAGCGCGGAAGCTTGCAGGAAGCGATAGCTTGGATTGTCCGGCTCGGCGGCGAGCAGCAGATCGATCTGCGCGAGCGCTTCCGGCGCTTTGGTCTGGCGGTGCAGCACGAGCGCGTAATTGTGGCGCGCGGCAAGGAAGCTGGGCGCAAGCTCAAGTGCGCGGCGGAGCAACTTCTCAGAATCTTCCAGGCGGCCGAGGCGCGCGGCCACCTCCGCCAGCATGCGGATGGCGGCGACATCGGTTGGGTGCGCTTTGAGATGCGTGCGCAAGGTGTGCTCGGCGATCGAAAGCTTGTTCTCGCAAAGCGCGCGCGCGGCTTCCATCAAGCGCGGATCGGTTACGCTGGCGCGGATCGATTGCGCGTAGGCGGCGTCGGCGCCGGTATTGTCGTCGAGGATCGTGAGCTGGTCGCCGAGCGTGCGCCAAGCCGCGCTCAGCTTTGGCTCCAGCGCCGTAGCGTGACGAAGCGCGGCGATTGCGGCGACATGATCGCCCTGCGCGGCGAGCGCCAAGCCCAACGCGAAATGCGCGCGACCGTATCGCGGCGTGACGGCGATGATTTCGCGCGCTTGCTCTGCCGCAAGGTCAGGGCGGGGACGCAGCAAACGCATCGCGTTCGCCAAAGCGGCGTCCGCTGTGCCCAGCTGGTCCCCGGTCATGGCCGACATTCGGCCTCCCTCTTCAAGTGCCATCACAGTCAGCGCTGCGCCGCTGGAACCTGTCAATGTGTCAGCGATGTGAAGCGCCGAAAGTCGACGCTTGTGGCGCCGACGCCCGTTTCGCGAGCAGGCGGCGCCGCATCTGCTAAGGGAAGTGTCGCCGGCATTACGGGGCGGCAATCGACCATTGCTGCGCGTTCGTGTAGGCGGGCGCCATGAGTGAGACTCTGATCGATGGATCAACCGCACGCCCGGCGCCTTACAGCGGCTTGGGCTCGGAAATCGTGCGTTGGCTGTCTTCCGCGTATCTCACGCTCGCCGGTTGGAAGGTGCGCGGCGATTGGCCGGGTGTGGACAAGGCCGTGTTGGTGGCGGCGCCCCATACGTCGAATTGGGACGGGCTCAATATGTTGGCGACGGCCGGCTTCTATCGCGTGAAGCTCGCCTGGATGGGCAAGAAGAGTTTGACGCAAGGCCCATTCGGTTGGGTGTTGAAGGCGATGGGCTGCGTGCCGATCGATCGCTCGCAGAGCAACGATGTCGTCAACGTGATGCGTGAAGCGTTTGCGCGGCGCGCGCGGCTGATCCTGGCGATCCCGCCCGAAGGCACGCGCACTCTGGCGCGCGAATGGAAGAGCGGCTTCTATCACATCGCCCACGGCGCCGGCGTGCCGCTGGTGATCAGCGTGTTGGATTATGGAACGAAGACCGTGAGCTTGGCGGCGGTGATCGAGCCGAGCGGAGACTACGCGGCGGACTTGGCGCTCATCCGCGCGCATTATGTCGGCGTGAAAGGCAAGCATGCGGAGAAATTCGCAGCTTAGTAAAGCGCTGATCCGGGTGCGTAGAATGCCGTGCGCAGCGAATTGCGTTGCTATTGGCGCGCTTTCAGCCTATGCAGGCTCATCGAATTCGTACTTGGTTCGGTTTTTCCTTTGTCTGCGCAGCTCTTTGAGCATAGCGCGGCCCCCGGACCTACCCTTCGCCATTCTCGAGCTTGGTCACGTAGCGCATCTGCGCTGCGCGAATTTTGTTATACGTAAGGTACTCTCATGACTATCGGCACCGTGAAGTGGTTTAATGGCCAAAAGGGCTTTGGTTTCATCCAGCCGGACAATGGCGGCCCGGACGTTTTCGTCCACATTTCAGCCGTCGAACGCGCTGGCTGGTCCTCGCTGACTGAAGGCCAGAAGATTGGCTTCGAAAGCGAAAAAGACAGCCGCAGCGGCAAGATGTCGGCAGGCCAACTCGTGGCCGCCTAAAGCGCTTTGCGCTTTGGCGTGAGCTTTGGCGCATACGTTTTATCTTTTGCGAGGCGGGTCGGCTTGGGCCGGCCCGCCTCGTGTTTTGAATCACATCAGGAGTCGCGATGAACGCCCCGCTTTTTACGATTGGCCAAAGTGTCTCTGTCGCGGTTTCCAAGCGCTATCGCTTTCCCGAGGGCGCCTATCACATCGTCGCCGCCATGCCGAACGGCGATGGCCCGACGCTCTACCGGATCAAAGGCGATCTGGAAAAATTTGAGCGCGTGATCGACGAAATGCATCTCGCGGCGGCTTGAGGGCTCAAGCGCCGGTCTCGTCGACGACGATGGGCACGGGTTTTCCGCGGGACATGGGATCCCAACCGGCAGCGATGGCGGAAAGGATGGCGCGCGTCACGAGTGACGTCGGAATCTGCGACGGCTTCAAAGGCGGTGCGCCGAATTTCGGCGGGGGCCCGGCCGGAAATTCTATGATGGCTTCGCGCTGCCCTTCCTTGTGACGCACGGCGATCGCCTTGCCGTGGCATTGCGTGGGATTGTTGGACCATTGCGGCGTGCGCTGTAGGCGCCAGATATAGAACTCGCCCTCGACCTTGATCTCAAATTCAGTGGGGTTCTTCGCGCGCGCCATGCGAGGGGATTAGCGTGGCTCGCCGTCACAAGCTAGCCATTGAGCGCGATCGCAGCGCAGCCTGCAATGTTGTGTAGTGCCCCAAGCCTTCGAGGATGTTGAGCGTGGCGCGCGACTGCAAGCGCGTTGCCATTGCACGGGCCATGTCGGTCGGTGTCCAAGTGTCTTCATCGCCTTGCCAGATTTCTGTCTGGCACTTCACTGCGTCGAGAACATGCGCCCAGGGGCGCACATACGTTTCCAATTCTGCGCGATAGGCGGCTTGTTGCGCGCCGAGGCATCGCTTGAGCGCCTCAAGGGCCATCGCGGAGTATGCCGGATTGGCCAACAGATCGCGCTCCGCCGCGTTGCTGGTGGCGAACATGGTTTTGAGCATCAAGTCAGGCGCGAGGGACGCCAAGATCGATTGGATGCTGCTGAGCAACCCCAATGAAAGGGCGCCGCGCCGCGCAGCTTCGAAGACGGGTCGTCCGGCCATCGTAGGAAGGAAATCGCCAAGCTCCAGCGGCGCCGCCGGCGAGATCAGCACAAGCGTGCGCACCAACGTTGGTCGATAGGCTGCGATGTGCGTCGCGGCCATGGCGCCAAGCGAAAATCCGACGACATCGATAGGCTCTGAGGTATTGAGCGCGTCGAAGCCGCTGCACACGCGGTCAGCATAGGCGGCGGGCTGTTGTGTCAGCCGGTCGAGAAGCCGCGCGCCGCGCAGGTGCTCTGCCGGCGCCAAGGCGCGTAATTCTGTCGGCGCGCCAGGCAGGCCGTGACAATAGACAAAATCCATCTCCGAGCGGTGCATCAGGCGAACGTCATCGGCAATGCGGCTGATGCGCCGGAGCGGCGGGTGCGCTAGCCGATCTGGCCGCCGGCTTTCAGATAGGTGCGTAGGCCGTCGTGGAGATGGCCTTCGTTGCGCCAGCGCCATTCTTCGCCGTTGCCGGCGAAGTGCCCGGCTTCGAACTCGCCTGCGACCCAATGCAGGAAAGCGCTGAGCGATGAAGCGATTCGGACGCGTTCTTGTTCGTCCGTGCCGGTGATGATGATCTGGCCGATATTGCCTGTCGGGCCGGGATCGAGATCGATGGCGATGTGATTGCCGCCGGCGTCGTCGGAGATGGGAATCCAGGCGCGATTGGTCTCTTGGATTTTGACGGCGCCAGGCGGGAAAGAACTTGGAAATTCCTCGCCGCCGAGATCATCGGCTTCCAGCTCGCGCGCGAATTGCCAATGGCGGATGACGATTTCTATCGGATTGAACGGCAGGCTCACGAAGAAGCCGGGATAGTGCGGCGTGCGTCCGAATTGAAACGGGATCTGCCCGTCAGCAAGGCGATAGAGGTCGCGCACATCTTGCGGCAGAGTTTGGCCGATCAGTGCTTCGAGTGCAGCGATCTCACGCTCGCCTGCGGGTGGACGTAGTGAGTCACGCAGCAAAGGGAGATTGGAATCGGCCCAGCGCAGAATGCGCGCGAAGCTCTCGGCGATAGGTTCGCTCACCCGCTCACCCGATTACGCACGAGATCATCGACCACGCTTGGGTCCGCCAGCGTGCTGGTGTCGCCGAGATTGCTGAGTTCGTTTTCGGCGATCTTGCGCAGGATACGGCGCATGATTTTGCCGCTGCGGGTTTTGGGCAGACCGGGGGCCCATTGGATGATGTCGGGCGTCGCCGTTGGGCCGATTTCGCGGCGGACGTATTGGACGAGTTCGCGTTTGAGATCGTCGCTCGGCTCGACGCCTTGCTTCAAGGTGACGAAGCAATAGATGCCTTGGCCCTTGATGTCGTGCGGATAGCCGACGACGGCTGCTTCGGCGACTTTCGTGTCCGCGACGAGCGCGCTTTCGATTTCGGCGGTGCCGATGCGATGGCCGCTGACGTTCAGCACGTCATCGACGCGGCCGGTGATCCAGTAATAGCCATCCTCGTCGCGACGGCAGCCGTCGCCGGTGAAATACGTGCCGGGATAAGTGCGGAAATAGGTGTCGAAGAAGCGCTGATGATCGCCATAGACGGTGCGCATCTGGCCCGGCCATGAATCGAGCAACACGAGATTGCCGCTTGTGGCGCCCTCGAGGAAATTGCCTTTGTCGTCGACGAGCGCGGGCTTGATGCCGAAGAAGGGGCGTGTGGCGCTGCCGGGCTTCATCGCTGTGGCGCCGGGTAGGTTGGTGATGAGGGCCGCACCCGTTTCGGTTTGCCACCAGGTATCGACCACGGGGCAGCGTGAGTCACCGACCGTGCGATAATACCAGAGCCAGGCTTCGGGATTGATTGGCTCGCCGACCGTGCCGATGAGGCGCAAGCTTGCGCGCGAGGTGCGCTTCACCGGCTCTTCGCCGTCGCGCATCAGCGCGCGGATGGCGGTGGGCGCGGTGTAGAAGGTGTTGACCTTGTGCTTGTCGATCACGTCCCAGAAGCGCGAATTGGTCGGGTAGTTCGGCACGCCTTCGAAGATGAGCGTGGTCGCACCGTTCGCGAGTGGGCCATAGACGATGTAGGAATGGCCGGTGACCCAACCCACGTCGGCGGTGCACCAATAAATGTCGCCGTCGTGATAATCGAACACGTATTGATGCGTCATCGACGCATAGACGAGATAGCCGCCGGTCGTGTGCAGCACGCCTTTGGGTTTGCCCGTTGAGCCGGACGTATAGAGGATGAAGAGCGGATCTTCCGCGCTCATCGGCTCGGGCGGGCACTCGGCGCTGACGTTGGCGGCGGCGTCTTCATAGACGACGTCGCGGCCTTCCGTCATCGGCACGCCGGCGCCGGTGCGGTTTACGACGATGACCGTGTTCACGTCGGTCGGCGTGTGCGCGTGCGTCAGCGCTTCATCGACGTTGTGCTTCAGTGGAATGACCTTGCCGCCGCGTACGCCTTCATCGGCGGTGATCACGCAGCGCGAATCACAATCCTTGATGCGGCTGGCGAGGCTTTCAGGCGAGAAGCCGCCGAACACGACCGAATGAATGGCGCCGATGCGCGCGCAGGCGAGCATCGCATACGCCGCCTCCGGGATCATCGGCATATAGATGGTGACGCGGTCGCCTTTGGTGACGCCGCGCGCTTTGAGCACGTTGGCGAATTTGCAGACTTCGGCGTGCAGCTCGCGATAGGTGATGTGGCGCGATTGGCTGGGGTCGTCGCCTTCCCAGATGATCGCGGTTTGATCGCCGCGCGTCGCGAGATGGCGGTCGATGCAATTTGCGGAGACGTTGAGGATGCCGTCTTCGTACCAGCGGATGTGGAAGTCGGCTTCGTTGAAGCTCGTGTCTTTCACCTTCGTATACGGCTTGATCCAATCGAGGCGCTGACCGTGCACGCCCCAGAAGGCTTCCGGATCGTTCGAGGCTGACGCGTGCATGGCGCGGTATTTGACGTCATCCACGTAAGCGCGCTCGGCCCATTCCTTGGGGACGGGGATGACGATGGGATCGGACATGGGCGCGCTTCCTCGGGAGGCTTTGAAGTTGGGGGCGATTGTCGCGATGCAGCGCGGCGTTTCAAGCGCCTACACCGATTAGTGCGCCACACTTGCGGCGCGGCGGAAAACGGTGCGGATGGTGAAATTGCTGACGAGGCGGCGCACGCCGGGCAGACGCGAGAGCGTTTCTTGGTGCACGCGCTCGTAGCGGTCGTCGTCGGCGATGACGATGCGGAGGAGGTAATCGCTCTCGCCGGTCATCAGATGGCAGTCTTGCACCTCGCGGCATTTGGCGACGGCGCGTTCGAAGGCGGCCATCGTTTCTTGCTTTTGATTCTCCAGCGTCACCGCGACGAACACGGTGGCGCTGCGGCCTAATGCGTTTTCTGAAAGGATCGCGGCGTAGCCTTCGATCACGCCCAAAGCCTCGAGTGCTTTGACGCGCCGATGGCACGCTGAGGGGGAAAGGCCGACGCGTTCGGCCAGGGTCGCAGCGGTCATCATGCCGTCGCGCTCGAGCTCGAATAGGATCTTCTGGTCGAAGGCGTCGAGCCGGCTGGGAGATTTTTCCGACATTTGGCGTTTGGCGCTCGAAAATTGGCGTGTGGAGCCCTCAAAATAGCGGTATTTGGAAGAAAGTGCACGAGAAATGGGATATTTGAGCGTCAAAATCCCATTCTCGCGGAGAAATTCCCATGCGCGTCGGCTGCCCGAAGGAAATCAAGGTCCATGAATATCGCGTCGGCCTGACGCCGGAGAGCGCGGCCGAATTGGTGCGCGCCGGGCATGAGGTATTTCTGGAGACCAAAGCCGGTGAAGGCATCGGAGCGCCGGATAGCGTGTACGAGAAGGTCGGCGTGAAGATCCTGCCGAACGCGGACGCCGTGTTTGAGCAAGCCGACATGATCGTGAAGGTGAAGGAGCCGCAGGCAGTCGAGATCGCGCGGCTGAAGCCGCACCACCTGCTGTTCACGTATCTCCACCTAGCGCCGGACCCGGAGCAGGCGGCGGGTCTGATGAAATCGGGCGCGACCTGCATCGCGTATGAGACGGTGACGGATCGCGATGGGCGTTTGCCGCTGCTGAAGCCGATGTCGGAAGTCGCGGGCCGCATGTCGATCCAAGTTGGCGCGTACTTCTTGGAGAAGGCGCATGGCGGGCGCGGTGTGTTGATGGGCGGCGTGCCGGGCGTGCAGCCGGCGAGCGTTTTGATCCTGGGCGCCGGCGTCTCCGGCTACAACGCCGCGCAGATCGCGGTGGGCATGCGCGCGCGCGTGCAGGTGTTCGATAAGAACCCGGCGCGTCTGGAAGAACTCGACCGCGAGTTCAACGGCCGTTTGGAGACGGTGTATTCAACGAGCGCCGCGATCGCCGAAGCGATCAAGGAAGCGGACGTCGTCGTCGGCGCCGTGCTGGTGGCGGGCGCTGCCGCGCCCAAGCTGATCACGCGCGAGATGTTGAAGACGATGCGTCCGGGCTCGGTGCTGGTCGATATTTCGATCGACCAAGGCGGCTGCTTCGAGACCTCGAAGCCGACGACACACTCCGAACCGACCTTCGTGGTCGACGGCATCGTGCATTATTGCGTCGCCAACATGCCAGGCGCGGTGTCACGGACGTCGGCGTTTGCACTCAACAATGCGACGCTGCCGTTTGCGCTGGCGCTGGCCAACAAGGGCTACAAGAAGGCGCTGCAGGACGATCCGCATTTGGCGAACGGCCTCAACGTCTATGAAGGCGCGATCACGCACGAAGCGGTGGCGCGCGATCTCGGCAAGCCGTTCAAGCGGCCGGATTGGTTGGGCTAAGCACGACCAGCCTCCTCCTCGATGGAGGAGGCGCCGCGCAGCGGCGGAGGAGGTTCGTGCTCGGTGGTCACGAATGTGCCTCGGGAGGCTCACTGGTCTAGACCATTGGCCACACCTCCTCAGTCACCGCTGCGCGCTGATAGCTCCTCCATCGAGGAGGAGCGAGGCCGGGTTCAAGACCTGGGAGAATCGTCGCGCGCTTCGCGTTGACAAGGATGCGATTCCTCGCGCCCATGCCTTAGGCTTGGGGGGGCGGGATGAAACTACGCGCGCTTTTGTCTTCGATGCTTGGCGCTTTGGCGCTGTCCGCATGCGCGCCAATTGCGGAGCCTGAGGTCATCCTGCCAGAGATGCAGGCGCCAACGGCTGAAGAGGCGGCGCAGGCGCGGTGCTTTGTACAAAACCTGTACGATGGGAGTTGGGCGCCAGCTTATGCTAGACGCGAAGCGCAGTGCTTTCGCGACGATTCCTGTTTTGGTGGTTTGGGGCAGGCCTCCTCGGACGGGCGCCCGCTCTGCCACAAATGGGCGATCGCGCCGGACGCGCCGGCCTTGCGTTGGAGCCCAGCGCTTACGCATCCGCGCGTGATCGGCCCAGACATCCCGCCGCCTGAACCCATCTACGAGGGCGGGTTCGAGGCGACGAACGACTGCCTCGACGAAACCTGCACGCCGCCGCCGATCCAGCTCAATGTCGCGAGGCCTCTCTATGCGGAGCCCGATGCATCCTCGCGAATCATAGGCGCGGTCTCTATCGGTGCGTGCGTCCAGCCAGGTGAATACCGATTGCGCGCCGCGCCGCTGCGCGGGATCGTGCTGGAAACAACCGACCGCTTTGAAGCGGGCGAGGTGATCTACCAGCTGGCCTACCAAGGCGAAGGGTATGTCGGGCTCTGGCGGCGCGGTGAAATGTCGGACTTTAGTCCTGATGACGTCGTCGTGCGTTGGGATCAGCCGCCGGCGACTCGCCATCCGCAGGAAGGTTTCTGGCTTCAGCTCACCCGCGCCAATGGTGTGTCGGGTTGGGCGCGCGATCCCGATAGGAGCGATGAGGCTTGCCCGTCCTGAGCGCACTGTTGCATCAGACCGCAGGCGTCAGCGTTGGAGCATCTTCCTGTTTGCGTTGGCGCAGGAAGAGCAGCGCGAGGAAGCTTAAGCCCGTTGCGGCGCCGAGGTAGAAGCCGACATAGGTGAGTCCGCCCAGCTCCACGAGTTGAGCAGAGATCAACGGCGTCAGACCGCCGCCGAGAATGCCGCCGACATTGAAGGCGATGCTGGCGCCCGTGTAGCGCACGCGCGCGGGGAAGAGGCCGGGCAGCCAAGCGCCGAGCGGGCCATAGACGAAGCCCATGAGCAATTGCGCGAGCGCGAGGAAAAGTCCGATCAACAGCAATGAGCCCGAGCCCATCAAAGGCGCGAGCGCAAAGCTGGCGAGTACGGTAAGCACGCAGCCTGTCATCAGCACTGTGCGCGGGTTGGATTTGTCGGCCCACACGCCGGCCCAGATGATGCCGATGGCCAAGAAGAGAATGGCGATGAGCTGCACGATCAGGAACGTCTCGCGCGAATAGCCGAGCGTGCCGACGCCGTAGCCGAGCGCAAACGCGGTCGCGACATAATAAGTGGCGAAGCAGGCGACAGCGCCGAGCGTGCCGCCGAGCACTTGCGGCCAATGCTTCACCAACACTTCGCCAAGCGGCGCGTGCGGCGGCGGCGCCTTCTCAAGCGCTTCTTTGAATTCCGGCGTTTCCGTGAGTTTCAAGCGCACCCAGAGGCCGATGATCACAAGCGCTGCACTCGCCAAAAATGGAATGCGCCAGCCCCAGGTCGTGAATTGTTCTTGCGTGAGGAAAAGACCGAGCAACAGGAAGAAGCCGTTCGCGGCAAGGAAGCCAACAGGCGCGCCCAATTGCGGAAACATGCCGAAGCGCGCTTTCCAGCCAGGCGGTGCATTCTCAACCGCGAGCAAAGCCGCGCCGCCCCATTCGCCGCCGAGGCCGAAGCCTTGGCCGAAGCGCAGCACGCAAAGTAAGAACGGCGCGATCCAGCCGACTTGCGCGTAGGTCGGCAGAAACGCGATCGCAAAGGTGGCGCCGCCCATCAGCATAAGCGAGGCGACGAGCGTGGATTTGCGCCCGATGCGGTCGCCAAAATGGCCGAAGAACACAGCGCCCACGGGTCGCGCGATAAAGGCGATGGCGAACGTGGCGTAGCTGGACATGAGCTGCGCGGACGGGGAGTCCGACGGAAAAAAGAGTGGCCCAAACACGAGGGCGGCGGCCGTCGCGTAAATGTAGAAATCGTAGAACTCGACCGCGGTGCCGACGAGGCTGGCGGTGAGCACGCGGCGCGTGTGCGGCGTGTTGATGGCGGTCGTGGTGATGGCTGCCCCCTGTTTGGCCATAGCCTTTAGCTTGCCGGTTCCACGAAGCAAGCTCATGCTGCGCGGCGCGGGAGGAACGCCATGACGCAACAGCAGCGCTGGTTGACTGGCTTTTATGCATTGATCGCTGTCGTGGCGCTGGTCGCGACGTGGAGCCAGAACCTTGCGTATTTTGGTCCGGATCAGACCGGCGATGCGGGCCTCGCCTTTTTGAATGCGACGCGCGTCAATCCGGCGAGCCGTTCGATCACGGTGGATCTCTTGCTCCTGCTGCTTGCGGCAGTAGCGTTCATGTTCATCGAAGCGCGACGCTTGGGCGTGCGCTTCGTGTGGCTCTACATTGTGTTGGGATTCATGGTCGCGATCAGCGTGACGTTTCCGCTCTTCATGATCGCGCGCGAATTGCGGATCGCGAAGACGCCAGAGCTCGGCGGGGCATGGACGCTGAAGGCGGTGGACGTCGCGGGGATACTTGTCGTTACCGCTGCGATCGCTGGATTTAGCTGGTTTGTGTTGAGCTAGGCCGCGTTGCGAACAAAGGCGAAACACGGCAGCCTGTTTCGATGTCGCGAATCAGTGCGTCGGCTTTGGATGAATTGAACGAAGCGCAGCGCGCGGCGGTGGAGCATGGCTTGGCGCCGTTGCTCGTGATCGCGGGCGCTGGCTCGGGGAAAACCAAGACGCTGTCGCATCGCGTGGCGCATTTAGTGGCGAACGGCGCCGATCCGTCGCGAATTTTGTTGCTCACGTTCTCGCGTCGCGCGGCCAGCGAAATGATCGCGCGCGTCGGCAAAATGATGGCTGGCGATGTGCGGATTCCGTGGGCGGGCACGTTTCACGCCATCGGCGCGCGGCTGTTGCGCGAATTGGCGCCGGTGATCGGGCTTGATCCCGAATTCACGATCCATGATCGCACCGATAGCGCAGACCTGATGGGCATGGTGCGACAAGAGCTTGGCGTGGCGACGGGCGCGAAGCGCTTTCCGATGAAGGGCACGTGCCTCGCCATCTATTCGCGCGTCGTGAACGCGGACGAAACCGTGAGCGATGCGTTGGCTGCGGCGTTTCCGTGGTGCCGCGAATGGGAAGCGGAGCTGAAGACGCTGTTCGCGGCCTATGTGGAAGCCAAGCAAAAGCAGAACGTGTTGGATTACGACGATCTGCTTTGGCTCTGGGCCGAGGCGATGCAAGAGCCGGCATTGGCGCAAGAGGTGGGCGCGCGCTTCGATCATGTGATGGTCGACGAATATCAGGACACCAACAAATTGCAGGCGCGCATCCTGATGGCGATGAAGCCGGATGGGCGCGGCGTCACCGTCGTCGGCGATGACGCGCAATCGATCTATTCGTTCCGCGCCGCAGACGTGCGCAACATTCTGGATTTTCCGAAGGCGTTCACGCCGCCCGCGCAGCTGGTAACGTTGGAGCAGAATTATCGTTCGACCGGGCCGATCCTCGAAGCGTCGAACGCGGTGATTGACCTGGCGAGCGAGCGCTTCACGAAAAATCTGCGCACCACGCGTAGCGGCGGCGGCGCGCCCTATTTGGTGAGTGTGCGCGACGAGGCGGCGCAGGCGGCTTATGTGGCCCAGCACGTGCTGGAAGCGCGCGAGCGCGGGCTTGATCTGAAGAGCCAGGCCGTACTTTTCCGCGCCGCGGATTTCTCCGCGCCTGTGGAGCTGGAGCTGGCCAAGCGCGATATTCCGTTCGTGAAATTCGGCGGGCTCAAATTTCTCGACGCCGCGCATGTGAAGGATTTTCTTGCGATCCTGCGTTGGGCGCAGAATGGCGGCGATCGCTTGGCGGGCTTCCGCACGTTGCAGCTGGTGCCGGGCGTGGGGCCAGCGAAAGCGGCGCGTATTCTCGACGCGATGGATGAAAGCGGCGCCTATGGCGCGGTGCGCAACACCGCGCCGCCAGCGGGCGCAAGCGAAGCGTGGGGCGCGCTGAAGGATATGCTGGGCGAACTCACGCGCGCGACGGCGTGGCCGGCCGATCTCGATCTGGTCGCGCGCTGGTATGAGCCGCTGATGCAGGAGCATTACGAGGACGCGCGCGTGCGCAAGGCCGACATCGAGCAGCTGCAACGCATCGGCGCCACGTTCGCGGCGCGGCAAAGCTTTCTCACCGATCTCACGCTCGATCCGCCGAACTCAACCAGCGACGAAAGCGGGCCGGCGTTGAAAGACGACGATTATCTCATCCTCTCCACGATCCATTCGGCCAAAGGTCAGGAATGGAAGAACGTGTTTGTGCTGAACGTCGTCGATGGATGTATGCCGTCTGATCTTGGCGCGGGCTCGAACGCGGAATTGGAGGAGGAGCGGCGGCTGCTCTATGTGGCAATGACGCGTGCGAAGGACAATCTGCACCTGATCACGCCGCAGCGTTTCTATCACACGCAGCAAAGCAAGGGCGGCGATAAGCACGTCTATGCCAATCGCTCGCGGTTTATTCCGAGCAAGGTGCTGGATAAGTTTGAGCAGAAGGCGTGGGCGCAGCAAAGCGAAACGCATAGCACAGCGCCGTACCCGCGCGGGCCGTTGCCGAAGATCGATCTCGCCGCGAAAGCGCGCGGGCGGTTTAGCTAGATTTTGGCGGAAGCGGGAAGAACGCGCTGGTGCGTTTCTTGTATGCTTCGTATTCGGGCCTGGTGCGTGCGAGATGCGGTTCGGTGGTGGGTGCGCCGCTGACGCGCGTCAGGAGATACGTGAGCAGGATCGGGCCGGCGATGCTCCAGAGGCCCATGCCGGCATCGAGCGCGATGAGCCATAAGCCCCACCACGTCACCATCTCGGCGAAATAATTCGGGTGGCGTGAGTAACGCCAGAGACCGCGATCCATCACCTTGCCGCTATTCTCGCTCTGCGATTTGAAATGCGCGAGCTGCGCGTCGGCGATGGCTTCGTAGAGGATGCCGAAGATGGCGAGCCAGAGGCCGGTGGTGGCGAGTGCGCCAAAGGTTTGCGTTGCGGGGATTTGGCCGAGCATGGCGGGCAGCGCCATGAAAAATTGCAACAGCAATTGTGGAGCGAACACCCAAAGCAATGCGAACATCGCGAAGTTCAAGCCGTGCTTGGCGCGCGCGCGTTCGGCGAGTTTTTCGTAGCGGCGATCCCTGCCGTGCTTGCCCCAACGCCAGAGCAGGTACACGCCAAGCCGCACCGCCCACGCGGTGCTGAGAAACATCAGCGCCGTCGCATGCGGGCCGGGCGCGTCGAGTTGGGCGTACGTGCTCCAACTCAACACGATCACCCCCAGCGCCCACCATGAATCGATGAAGCTCGGGTCTTTGAGGCGAATGCTGATGAGCCAGAGCGCGGCGAAGAACGCCGCTGAGATGGCGAGGTTTGTGGCGAGGATGTCGAGGATGAGATTCACGCGTCGCCTCCGGGCCGCGCTCTGCGGCGCGCGCGAGTGCGAAGCTAATAGAAATTGGCGTCGCTAGGCAATCGCTGGCCGGCGCATGATGACGTGGGGGACGAGATGATGCGTGCGGGCTGCTGCGTCGATGGCGAAGCCGAATTTCTCGTAGAAGCGAATGGCGCGGTGGTTGAAGGCGATGACGTTGAGCCACATCGGCTGATCGGCGCCGAGCCAAGCGATGCCGCGCTCCATGAGCAAGCGAGAGACCGCCGTGCCGTGGAAATCGGGGTGCACCATGAGCCAATCGAGTTCGCGGTCGTTTTCCGCGTGGCGGGTGGAGATGACAAAGCCGGCGAGGCGGTCGTGGTCGAAAGCGGCGATGAAGGCTTGGTGTGGGTTCGCGGCGGCGGCTGCGCAGGAAGCGGTGCTGATCGTGATGATGCGCTTGTTGGCGGCGATCTGTTCGTCGCTGAGCGACGCGGCGTAAAAGGTGGCGGCGGTGGCGGAGTCTGTAAGACGCGCGATGTCGTCGGGCGCGAGGCGTGCGAGTGCCCCGGCGTCTTCAACGAGTTCGATCACGCCACTGTCTTCAGTGCTTCGCGCACCACGTCGACGATTTGATCGATCTGGTGCTTCTCCACGATGAGCGGCGGGGAGAAGGCGAGGATGTCGCTGGTGCAGCGGATGAGGACGCCTTTGTCGAAGGCGTAGCGGAAGACTTCGAGCGCGCGTTGCGTGGGTGCGCCGGGGCGCGGGGCGAGTTCGACGCCGCCGATGAGGCCCAGATTGCGGATGTCGATCACGTGCGGCGCGTCGCGCAGCGAATGCATCGCCTCTTCCCAATAGGGCGAGAGATCGCGGGCGCGCTCGAAGAGTTGTTCGTCGCGGAAGACGTTGAGCGTGGCGAGGGCGGCGGCGCAAGCGAGCGGGTGGCCGCTCGTGGTGTAGCCGTGAAAGAGCTCGATCGGCGTTTCGGAATTGGCCAGGATGGTGTCGTAGATTTCGCGCGAGCAGGCGACGGCGCCCATCGGCACGGCCGCGTTCGAGATCGCCTTCGCCATCGTGATGATGTCGGGCTTCACGTCGAAATATTGCGACGCGAACGGCGCGCCCAAGCGGCCGAAGCCGGTGATGACCTCGTCGAAGATGAGCAGAATGTCGTGCTTGTCGCAGAGCTCGCGCAGGCGCTTCAGATAGCCCTTGGGCGGCATGATCACGCCGGTGGAGCCGGCGACGGGTTCGACGATGACAGCGGCGATCGTGCTTGCGTCATGCAATTGCACGAGGCGTTCGAGCGCATCGGCGAATTCAACGCCATGCGGAGGCTCGCCGCGCGAGAAGGCGTTGCGCGCGATGTCGAGCGTATGCGGCAGGTGGTCGACGCCGCCGACCATCGGGCCAAAGCCCATACGATTGCGCACGATGCCGCCAACGCTGATGCCGCCGAAATTGACGCCGTGATAGGCGCGCTCGCGACCGATCAGACGATACTTGCCGGGCTTGCCGCGCGCCTTTTGATAGGCGAGCGCGATCTTCAACGCGGTGTCGGCGCTCTCGGAGCCGGAATTGGTGAAGTGGATGCGATCCATGCCGTCGGGCAGGATTTCGCTGAGACGATTTGCGAACTCGAACGCGGTCGGGTGCGCGATGTTGAAGGTCGGCGCGAAGTCGAGTTCGGCGGCGGCGCGTTGGATGGCTTCGGTGATCTGCTTGCGGCCGTGGCCGGCCGCGGAGCACCAGAGGCCGGCCGTGCCGTCGAGCACTTGGCGGCCGTCCGGCGTGTAGTAATACATGCCCTCCGCGCGCGCGACCAAACGCGGGTCCGCCTTGAACGCCTTGTTCGGCGTAAACGGCATCCAGAAAGATTCGAGCGAGTTCGGGCGCGGTGTATCAGGCATGCGCTATTGTGCGACCGCGCCGCGCCCGACCGCAAGGGGTGTGACAGCAGATCAGACTTCGGCTTTGCGCACACATGCTGCAATTTCGTCCAGCAGATGCAGGCGCTGCTTCTCCAGCGTCTCAAGCGTGACGTCGGAGGCGGGCGTCAGGCCGTTTTGGATGTTCTGGATTTGGGTCCAAAGCTGGTGGTTCTTTTCCATCAGCGTTTTGAAGTGCGGATCGGCGATCTTGAGCTTGTGGATGGTTTCGCCGTGGCCGGCGAATTCTTCAGCCAGGGCTTGGTCCAGATGTTCGACTTGCATGCATCCTCCATTCGGAGGGGCACGCTAGCGGATCGGGCGATGCGCCGTTTTGAGGCGAAGCAAACTCAGCGGCCGTCGAGGTCGAGCGTGCGCCATTGGTAGCCGGCGAACATCTCGCTCTGGTCGTTGTAATGCGGGCTCTCGGGGTGTTCGCTGGCGCCCCATTGATGGATGACGCGCGTGGAGAGTGCGCCATCGGGCGCCCAATCCATCACCATCATGAAGCCGTCGCCGAAATCGGCGTTGAGGCGGCCGTCGGGCTCTTCGGCCCAGCGCAGCGCGCGCAATGTGTCGGGCGCGCCCTCGAGCGGGAGATCGACGTCGCCGCGGCGCAAGCGCAGCACCTCGCCGAGCGGGGGATCGATGCGGCCGAAATGGGTGCGCAGATGCGTGGCGGCGACGCGCACGCTTTCGAGCGCGTCCGGCAGCGGGCGGCCCTCGCGGCGCGCGTTGTAAATCGGGATGAAGCTTAGGCCGACGAGCGCGGCGGCGGGGCTATCATTGGCGGCGCGGCGATCCCAGCTGCGCAGCAGGGCTTGAATCTCGGCCAGTTCGGAATCGTTGGCTGCGTTTGCCGCAAGGATGGTGTTGACCATCTCGACGGTCCGCGAGCGCTCGCTGGAGACAAGATCGAATTTCGCGGCGAGCAATTGTGTGTCGCTGATCGTGCGCAGCGGCGAGAGGATTTCGACGGCGCGATAGCCGCGATTGGTGATGTAGGTTTCGATGAAGGGCGCAGCGTCCGGGAAGTCTGAGGGCTGAATGTTGGCGGCCTCATCAGTCGAATACCACGGCGCGCCGTTGGTGCTGGCGATCCAGCCGGAGCTTGGATCAATCAATTCGGGCACATTGATCAGATCGTCGTGGGCCCAGACGTTGGCGCTGACGTCGCCGGGGAGGCAGCCGGACCAATCCTGATCGGGCGCGCGGTTGGGCATCGCGGCGTTGTAGAGATAGCCAATGCGGCCGGTGGCGTCGGCGTACATGAAATTGAACGAAGGGATGGCGCGCATCGCCATCGCTTCGCGCCATTGCTGATAATTCTCGGCGCGGCCCATACGATAGAATTGCTCCATCGCGCGGATTTCGCCGGCGGCGGCGTAGCGCACCGCGACCCAACCATCGGCGGTTTCGAAGGCGGGGCCGTGTACGGAATAACGCAAAGTGCGCGGCACGGGGATGGTGAACCAGCCCATCTTCACCCAGAGCCAGATCGTGCGCGTCTCAAAGCGACGCCATGCGCCGTCGAAGAAATATTGATCGCGATGCGCGTCGTCGGTGGTGAGTTGGTAGATGTCGGCGAGGTCCGGCAGATTGACCGTGGCGGCAAAGCCCAGATGGCCGTTCGTGCCGAGCACGGGGAAGGGCGCGCCGGGAAAGAGGCCGCCATGCATGCGCCAGCCAGTGTCGCTGGAAACACCCGCTTCATACCAGGCGACGGGGCCGGCCCAAGGTTGGTGCGAATTGACGATGAGTCTGGTGTGGCCGTCGTCTGAACGCGAGGGCGCGACGGCGAAGGCGTTGGAGCCCCAATCGATCGAGGGCGCTTGCGCTTGTTCAGCGGCGCACGGATGCGCGCTCTCGTCAGCAACGAGGCCGAGCGTGCGTTCGAAGCCCCAGAACAACGGCACGGTGAGCGCTGAGCCCGCGGCGACGTCGCGGCCGGTGACGTTGCGCGCGCCGGGCAGCACTTCGTCAGGATGCTCGGCGGCGTAGGCGTTGAGGCCGGCGGCGTAGGCTTCGATGATATCGCGGAACTCGGGTGAGAGATCGCGCTCGTAGCCGGCTTGGACCGCGCCTTCGACGTCGATCAGATGCCAAAGGAAGTCGCCGCGCGCGCCCTCTTCGCCGAGATGGGCGCCAAGGCGACCGCGTGCGGCGAGGATGACGAGCTGGATGGTGGCGAAATTGTCCTCGGCGTGGGCGTAAGCGAGGCCGTAAGCGGCTTCGGCGTCAGTGGCGCCATGCACGCTGGGTACGCCGTAGGCGTCGCGCGTGATGGTGGGGTTATAGGTGACGTTGGGGGCGGCGGGCGCGGGTGCGCAGGCCGCGAACGCGAGTGTGACGAGCAGCGCCGCGATGCGTTTCATGTTTTCCCCCAAGCGCGCACTGTGGCTGGACCCGATCAGGGCCGCAAGCGCGGCGGCGTGACTACTTCGATAGTCCAGATAGGCTTGTGATCACAGACTGGATCGGCGCTTTTAGGGATGGTAGAGGCGTTTATGGGCTTGGCCGGGATCATTGCACGCGAGGAGGCGCGCTTTCGCGACACGCACGCGAAGAGCGTGGCCGAGGCCGGCGCTTTGGAGGCGCATTGGCTGTTTGGCGCGCCATTCCATTGGATGAAGGATTGGGCCGCACCCGCCGCGATCGTCGCGGCGCGCGGCGAGGGAGCCACGCTCACCGATATCGACGGCAACACGTATGACGATTTTTGCCTCGGCGACACGCCGGGCATGTTTGGCCATGCGCGGCCGGAGATTGCGCGCGCAGTGGCGGCACAAGCGGCGCGCGGCGCGACCTTTATGTTGCCAACGGAAGAGGCGGCTGAAGTTGGCGCACTGTTGGCTGAGCGTTTTGGGCTGCCGTTTTGGCAGACGACGCTTTCAGCGTCCGATGCGAACCGCGCTTTGATCCGTTGGGCGCGGGCGGTGACGAAGAAGCCGGTGATCGTCGTGTTCGATGGCTGTTATCACGGCATGGTCGAGGATTGCTTCGTCGAGCTGCGACATGGGCGGACGCGCTCTGATGCGGGGCTCGTAGGTCAAGCGCTCGACATCACGCGCACGACGCGCGCGGTGCCGTTCAATGACATAGGCGCGCTGGAAGCGGCGTTGGCGCAGGGCGATGTGGCAGCGGTGTTGGCCGAGCCGGCGATGACCAATTGCGGCATGATCCTGCCGGAAGAGAATTTCTGGAAGCGCGCGCAGGCGTTGGCGAAGAAGGCCGGCGCGCTGCTGATTATAGACGAAACCCATACGTTATCGGTTGGTTGGGCGGGGGCTGCCAAAGAGCGCGGCTTGACACCGGATGCGTTAGTCGTCGGCAAGGCGATAGCGGGAGGTTTTCCCGCGGCTGTCTGGGGTGTCACATCGGAGTTGGCTGAGAAGATAGCCGCCGTTCCACGCAGCTCAGGTCGCTCCGGAATTGGCACGACGCTATCTGGCAACGCGATGGGAATCGCGGCCATCGGCGCAACTTTGCGCGAATTGGCGACGCCGGAAGCATACGAGACGATGACGCGGAACGGCTTTGAACTGGGTGAGGCGCTTTGGGCCGTTATCAAGAAGCACGATCTGCCTTGGTGCGTGATTCATCAAGGCGCGCGAATTGAAATCGTGTTTGCTTCAGTTCCGCCAAAAAACGCAGCCGAGATGCGGCCAGCGTTAGCGCAGCATGAGCTGAACCATGCGCTCCATTTGTATCTGATCAATCGCGGCGTGTTGATCGCGCCGTTTCACATGATGATGCTGGTCTGCCCTGCGACGACCAGCGCACAGATTGACCGCCTCGTCGCGGCGGTCGATAGCTTCGCGTCTGCATATTCCCAAGAAAGCGCTACATGAGCATTGCCGATCCGAAGGAAGTCAAAGCCTTCCTCGACGCCCATCCCGAGATCCAATTCTTCGAAGTGTTCTTCACGAACATGGCGGGCGTGCCGCGCGGCAAGCGCCTGCGCCGTCACGAGATCGAGGCTGTGTATGCGCAGGGGCGCTTCCTGCCGGGCTCGATCCTGGTGAACGATATTACCGGCCAGGACGTCGAAGCGACCGGCTTGGTGTGGGAGGATGGCGACGCCGATCGTGTGGCGCGGCCGATTGCGGGGCGCTTGACGCCCGCGCCGTGGTTGGGCCCGGACGTCGGGCAAGTGCCGGTGTCGATGTACGAGCTTGACGGCAAGCCGCACGATCTCGACCCGCGCCATGTGCTGCAACGCGTGATCGATCGCTTCGCTGCCGATGGGCTCGTGCCGGTGGTGGCGTGCGAGCTGGAATATTATCTGGTCGATGCGCGGCGCACCGCGAATGGCAAAATTCAATTGCCGCCCTCGCCGCTGACGGGCGATCGGCCGACGCAGCATCAAGTCTATGGCCTGCGCGAAGTGGAGGAGGCGGCGCCTTTCCTGCGCGAGCTTTGGGCCGCGGCCGACGCGATGGGCGTGCCGCTTGAAGGCGCGATCAGCGAATATGCGCCGGGCCAATTGGAATTGACGTTGAAGCACCACGCCGATGCGCAGCGCGCGGGCGATGATGCGGTGCTCTATAAGCGTGCGGCCAAGGGTGTTGCACTGCGCCACGGCTGCGAAGCGACGTTCATGGCGAAACCGTTCGCCGATCTCGCGGGCTCGGGCATGCATTTGCACGTCAGCGTCAATGATAAGGCCGGCAAGAACGTGTTCGCGTCCGACAAACCGGAAGGCGAGCCAGTGTTGGCGCACGCCGTTGGCGGCATGAAAGCGTTGCTCGCGGATTCGATGGCGATCTATGCGCCGAATGCGAATTCGTATCGCCGCTTCAAGGCGAACTCATACGCGCCGGTCGCGCCGACATGGGGCGTCAACAATCGCACCGTATCGTTCCGCGTACCGGCCGGTGCGCCGAACACGCGTCACATCGAGCACCGCGTCGCCGGCGCCGATGCGCATCCGACGCTCGCACTCGCAGCATTGCTTGCTGCGGTGCATCACGGGATCACCAACAAGATTGATCCAGGCCCCGCGATCGTCGGCGACGGCTACGCGCAATCGGAAGGCGGCGAGCGGATACCGACAAATTGGTTCGCGGCGGTCGATCGCTTCGCGGATTCGGCGGTGCTCAAGGGTTATCTGGGTGACCGTTTTGTGCGCATGTACGCCATCGTAAAGCGCACGGAGCAAGAACGCTTCCAAAGCGTGATCACAGATGTTGATTATGACTGGTATTTGCGTGCTTGTTAGCGGCTAGCTGTGGTCGCAATCACGGGGGGGCCGCTCGTTAGGGTGGCGCAGGATCAGGAAAGGGCAGTTCCATGTCGAAGGGTAAGTACATCCGAGGCGCCTCGCGCCGCTCGCTACTTCAGCAATTCGGCGCCGCCGCGATCGGCATCTCGTTTGCGGGCGGGCTTTCGGCGTGCGGCCGCCAAGGCGGCGGCTCCGAGCGCGTCGTGAACTTCTACAATTGGGATACGTATATCGGCCCAACGACGTTGGAAGATTTCCAGGCCGCTGCTGGTGCGCGCGTCGAGATGAGCTTGTTCGCAACGAACGACGAATTGTTCGCACGTTTGCGTGCGGGCAATCCGGGCTTTGACGTGATCGTGCCGTCGAACGAATTCGTGACGCGCATGAGCCAAGCGCAGATGCTGATGGAATTGGATCATTCGAAGATCCCGAACATGGCGAATTTGCTGCCGGAATTCCAAGACGCCGCGTTCGATCCGGGCCGTCGCTATTCGATGCCTTATACCTGGCTCGTGCTCGGCATCGCCTATCGCAAGGACCGCATGCCGGCCGGTTTCGTGCCGAATTCCTGGCGCTATCTGTTCGACAGCCCGCAATTCTCGCAGCGCCTCGCGCTGCTCTCGGAATCGGCGGACCTCATCCGTCTGTGCGCGAAATACAAGGGCCATTCGGTCAATGGCATTCCGGACGCGATGCTGGCTGAGATCGAGCAAATGCTGATCCGCCAGAAGCCGCATATCAAAGCGTTCCACGAAGACGATGGTCAGGATTTGCTGGCCGCGGGCGAAGTGGACATCGTGCTCGAATACAATGGCGACATCGCGCAGCTGATGGCTGGCCCCGGCGGCGAGGCGTTTGACTTCGTGGTGCCCACGGAAGGCACGTTGATCAATTCGGATTGCTTGTGCATCCCGACGGGCGCGCCGCACGTTGATGACGCGCATGCTTTCATCAATTATCTGCTCGACGCCGAAGCCGGCAAAAAGATTACCGAAGAAATTCAGTACCCGACGCCGAACGCGGCGGTCGCAGCTTTGATGGGGCCTGAATATCAAAGCAATCGCGTGATCTTCCCGCCGGCCGAAGTGATGGCCGTCAGCGAATACGGCGCGTTCGAAGGTGACGATAAGTCACGTCAGTACGAAGAAATCTTCACGCGCATCAACGCGGCGTGATGCGTTTCGACCCTCTCCCCTTGTGGGAGAGGGTGACGCGAAGCGCCGGGTGAGGGGTGCAGGCGCGGCGCCTGCCGGATGAGCCGGTGCCCCTCATCCGTCATCGCTTCGCGATGACACCTTCTCCCACAAGGGGAGAAGGCCAAGCGAGGGAGCGTATGGAGCAGTCTTGGAAAAACGCGAAAGCGGCGTTCGCGGCGATTGCCATCCCGCCGATCGCTTGGCTGTTCTTGTTTTTCCTCGTGCCGCTCGCGGTGATCTGGGCGTACTCGTTTGGCGAGAACACTGGTCCCGTCACCATCGATCTGACAGGCACGTTCGCGAATTACGCGCGCGCGCTTGAACCTCTCTATCTGCAGATTTTCTGGAAGAGCATCATCATCGCGGGTGCTACGACGCTGCTGTGTTTGGTGATTGGCTTCCCGGTGGCGTTGGCGATCGCGTTCGCATCGCCGAAGTTGAAAGCATGGCTGCTGCTGCTGATCATGCTGCCGTTCTGGACCAATCTTTTGATCCGGACGTTCGCGCTGATCGCCGTGCTGCGCGAGCAGGGCTACGTGAATTTCACGCTCGAATGGTTCTGGAACAATACCTCATCGCTGATGACGATGGTGGGCATGCAGCCGCTCGGTGAATTCGAGCCGCTGACGTTGCTCTATAATAATTTCGCGGTCATCGTCGGCCTCGTCTATGTGCACCTGCCGTTCATGGTGCTGCCGCTCTATTCCGCGCTCGACCGCATGGATCGTTCGCTGATGGAAGCGAGCCTCGATCTGGGCGCTGGGCATTTCCGCACAATCTGGTCTGTCGTCGTGCCGTTGGCGGGGCCGGGGATCGCGTCGGGCGTGCTGATCACTTTCATTCCAGCGCTTGGCTCGTATCTGACGCCGGACCTGTTGGGCGGCACCGATAGTCAGATGATCGCCAACGTGATCGAGCGGCAATTCAAGCGGGCCAATGATTGGCCGTTTGGCGCCGCACTTTCCTTCCTGCTCATGTATCTCACGGTGATCGCGATCTTCGTGCAGGCGATGATGCAGCGTCGTTCGGATCGGAGAGCGTAATGGCCGACGAAGCGCTCACCTCGATGCCGACGCCCAAGCTTGCGCGTCCAAAAAGGGAAAAGCCGGGGCCGCTCGAATATATGCGGCAATGGCCGCTGCGCGTGATCGTCGGCGCGACGTTGCTGTTTCTCTATTTGCCGCTGATCACGCTGATGGTGTTCAGCTTCAACGACAGCCGCCGCAATATCGTGTGGAACGGCTTCACGCTCAAATATTACGAGAAAGTGTTTCAGAACGACTCGCTGATCCAGGCGTTCGTGAATTCGCTGACGATTGCCTTCTTCACCACGATCTTCTCTGTGATCCTTGGCGCGTTGGCGGCCGTGATGCTGTGGCGCTTCCGCTTTCCGGGGAAGACGGCCGTCGAAGGCGGCATGGCGCTGCCAATCGTGGTGCCGGAAATCTGCATGGGCGTGGCGATGCTGGTGTTCTTCGCCCGCGTTTTCCCGTGGCCGATGGGTTTGCCGTGGCCGTTGAATTTGGGCGCCATTACGATTGCGCACATCTCGTTTGCGTTCCCGTTCGTGGCGACGGTGGTGCGGGCGCGGCTGGCGTCCTTCAATCGCGAGCTGGAGGAGGCGGCCAAGGATTTGGGCGCGAGCGAATGGCGCACGTTCTGGGACGTGTTGGTGCCGCATATGCAGCCCGGCCTGATTGCAGGCGCATTGCTGGCCTTCACCTTGTCGCTGGACGATTTCGTCATCACCTTCTTCACCGCTGGGCCGGACACGATCACGTTCCCGGTGAAGGTCTATTCGATGCTGCGCTTCTCGGTGACGCCCGAGGTCAACGCCGCCTCGACGATCCTGATTGTTCTCACTGTGGTTCTCACGGCGATTGGTCTGCAAATGCAGAACAAGGCGCCCGCGGATCAGAAGGCTTGATGCAATGACCGATATTGCGCACTCTAACGCCCCCGCGCCGAAGGCCGCGCCGCACATCAAAGAGAACGCCATCATCAAGTTCGAAGGCATCACCAAGCGCTTCGGCAAGATGGTCGCGGTTGACAATGTGAATCTAGAAATTCGCGAGGGCGAGTTTTTCGCACTGCTCGGTCCGTCCGGCTGCGGCAAGACCACATTGCTGCGCATGCTGGCCGGGTTCGAGACGCCGACCGAAGGCCGCGTGCTCATCGACGGCAAGGATGTGGCAGCGCTGCCGCCGAACAAGCGGCCGGTGAACATGGTGTTTCAATCCTATGCCGTGTTTCCGCACATGAAGGTGGCCGACAACGTCGCCTACGGCCTGAAGATGGATGGCGTGCCGGGCGGCGAGATCAAAACGCGCGTCGAAGAGGCGCTGGAGCTGGTGAAGCTCGGCGGCTTGGGCGCGCGGATGCCGGATCAGCTTTCGGGTGGTCAGCGGCAGCGCGTGGCTCTGGCGCGTGCGCTGGTGAAGCGGCCCCGCGTGCTGCTGCTGGACGAACCGCTCTCAGCGCTCGACGCCAAATTGCGCGATCAGATGCGCTCGGAGCTGACGAGCCTGCAAGAGAAGGTGGGCATCACCTTCATTATGGTGACGCACGATCAGGACGAAGCGCTCGCTATCGCCACACGCTGCGCCGTGATGAATCGCGGCGTGCTGACGCAGGTGGCCACGCCCGCCGATCTCTATGAATTCCCGAACTCGCGTTTCGTCGCGGACTTCGTCGGCAGCGTGAATATGTTCGAAGGCACATTGGCGGAAGACGAGCCAGGTCATGCTCTGGTGCAGGTGCCGGAGCTGACGGCGCCGGTTTATCTCGATCATGGCGTGACGGGCGCGCGCGGCTCGACTGTGTGGGTGGCGCTGCGGCCCGAGAAAATCGAGATGCACAAGCGCGAAGCGGGCGTCTCCGGCATGAAGATGGAAGACGCGCCGGCCGGCACCAACGTGGTTGGCGGCATCATCCGCGACATCGTCTACCTCGGTAGCGAGACCATATATGAAGTGGAGCTCGAAAGCGGGCGGCGCGTGAAGACGTTCCGCTCGAATTTGACGCGCTACGACCAGGAAGATTTCACCTGGGATGAGCCGGTATGGTTGGCGTGGCACGCGTGCTCGCCGGCGGTGCTGCTGTCCTAAAGCGAAGTGATCATGCACAGCGACCAACAACGTCCCGTTCTGGGCGTCATTTCCTGCAACCGCGATGTCGAGGGACAGGCCGCGCAAGCGGTGATGACGCGTTATCTTGTCTCCGCGCTCACCTACGCTGATGCGGCGGGCCTACTCGTGCCGGCGATGCCGGGCTTGATGCATGCGAAAGAGGTGGCGACGCGGCTTGATGGCTTGTTGCTCACGGGCACGCCGTCGAACCTTGACCCCAAGCGTTATGGCGAATTGGTGGACGACGCGCCCGGTCCCTTCGACCCGGACCGCGACGAGATGACGGCGCGTTTGATCGAGGCGATGCTCGAGGCTGGCAAGCCTGTGTTCGGCATTTGTCGCGGCTTTCAGGAATTGAATGTCGCGTTCGGCGGCACGCTGCGCCGTGACATGGCCGAGCATCCCGAGCTCATTCCGCACCACGCGCCCGACGACAAAAGCTTCAGCGAATTCTTCGAGCATATTCACCCAGTAAGGCTCATCGAGGGTGGAGTGCTGCACAATGCCTACAAGGAAGACGAGATCGATATTGTCAGCGTGCACTATCAGGGCGTTGATAAACTCGGATCTGGCTTGAAGGTGGAAGCCGTCGCGCCGGATGGCGTCGTCGAAGCGATATCGACGCAGGTGAACGGCGCTCCGGTGCTCGCAGTGCAATGGCACCCGGAGTGGAAAGCCAACGAAAACCCGCAGAGCCAGGTTTTCTTCCAATTGCTCGGCCGCGCGCTGCGCGGCGACAAACTCAGCGCTTAACGCGCCAACAAGAACATACGATCGAGGAAACTCATGGCCCGCAATTATAATATTCCTGAACTGCGTCGTCTCGACATCGAACACCATCTGCCGGCGCAGGCAAACTACGCCGAGATCGTCAGCCTTGGTGGCAGCCGCATCATCACGCGCGCCGAAGGCTCGACCATCTATGACGGCGACGGCAACGCGCTGCTCGACGGCATGGCTGGCCTCTGGTGCGTGAATGTCGGCTATGGCCGGGAAGAATTAGTGGAAACGGCGACGCAGCAAATGCGCGAGCTGCCTTTCTACAATACGTTCTTCAAGACGGCGACGCCGCCAACCGTGCTGCTCGCGGCAAAGCTTGCGGAGAAGCTCGGCGGCGATCTGAAGCATGTGTTCTTCAATTCGTCAGGCTCGGAAGCGAACGACACCGTGTTCCGCATGGTGCGCCATTATTGGAAGTCGTTGGGCCAGCCGAAGCGCAACGTCTTCATTAGCCGCTGGAATGCCTATCATGGTTCTACGGTTGCCGGCGTGAGCCTCGGCGGCATGAAGCTGATGCATGCCATCGGCGATCTGCCGATCCCCGGCGTCGAGCATGTGATGCAGCCGTACAAGTTCGGCGAAGGTTTCGGCGAAGACGAAGAGGTATTTGCGGCGCGCGCGGCGCAGGAGATCGAGGATCGCATCCTTAAAGTAGGCCCGGAGAATGTCGCCGCGTTCATCGGTGAGCCTGTGCAGGGCGCGGGCGGGGTGATCATTCCGGCGAAGTCCTATTGGAAGCGCGTCGATGCGATCTGCAAAAAGTACGGCATCCTGCTGGTCGTGGACGAGGTGATCTGCGGCTTTGGCCGCCTGGGCGAGTGGTTCGGCTTCCAGCATTTCGGCGTGACGCCCGATCTCGTGCCGATGGCGAAGGGCTTGTCGTCAGGCTATCTGCCGATTTCGGCGGTCGGCGTGTCGCACAAGATCGTCGAGGTGCTGCGCGAGAAGGGCGGCGATTTCATTCACGGCTACACCTATTCTGGCCATCCGGTGGCGGCGGCGGTGGCGCTGAAGAATATCGAGATCATCGAGCGCGAAGGTTTGGTCGGGCGCGTGAAGAACGACATCGGCCCGTATTTCGCCGAAGCGCTAAAGCGCATCGCGGATGATCCGATCGTTGGTGAAGTGCGTTCGCTTGGTCTGATTGGCGCGGTTGAGATCGTGTCGAAGAAGGGTACGAACGAGCGCTTCACCGGCGAAGAGGGCAAGGCTGGGCCGATCGTGCGCGATCATTGCATCAAGAACGGCCTGATGGTGCGCGGCATCCGCGACTCGATCGTGATGTGCCCGCCGCTGATCATCACCAAAGCCGAGATCGATCGGATGATCGACATTATCGGACGATCGCTGCGTGAGGCTGAGCCCGAATTGCGCGCGCTTTAGCTCCTCCCCCGCCTGCGGGGGAGGTCCGGAGCGAAGCGACGGGGAGGGGGACGTGCCGCCAAGCCCTCTCAGTCGCTTACGCGACAGCTCCCCCTTAAACGGGTGAGCGGTTACGCGGTGAGCGCTTCGTGCGTCGTGGCCAAACCATTCCGGCCGATTAGGCCCATGCCGTCGGAGATGTCGGCGGCGATGGCGGTGCGGAGTGCGCTGGCGTCGCGCGCTTCGACGGCGCGGATGGCGGCTTGGTGGCTGTCGTTCAAATGTGCGCCGCTGACGCGGCCGTGCACGACGCGCATGAATGGGCCGAATTGCAGCCAGAGCGTTTCGATCAATTGCGTCATCGTCCGCCGACCGGTGGCGCGATAGAGCGTGAAGTGGAAATCGTGATTGGTCTTCATGTACGCGTCAGTATCGCCACTGGTGATTGCCGCGTCGAGCGCGGCATCGATTTCGCGCAAACGCGCGATGTGCGCTGCATCAAGATGCGGCAGTGCGAGCGCTGCGGCTTCCGGCTCCAACATCAAGCGGCAACGCAGCAAATCTTCGAACCGCTCACTCGTCATCGGCGGCACACGCACGCGGCGCTTGGAGCGAATGGAGACCGCGCCTTCGGCCGACAATCGTGACAACGCATCGCGCACCGGGGTTTGGCTCACGCCCAATTCGGCGGCAATGCCGCGCGTGGAAAGTTCATGTCCCGGCGCCATGCGGCCGGTCACGAGACGCGTCCGCAATTCAGCGTAAACGGCCGTATTGAGGCCCTCTTCGGCGTCTTCGAGTTCGCGGTCCATTCTGAAGCTTAACCAGATGGCGCCTTGAAAAGCACGGAAAAACGTCAGGCGAATGTCGCTCAATCCATCTGTGCGTTGGCTTGACTTGCCATTGGGCGCCCCAGCATACTGAGACATCAGGTGACTTATGCGCTCCCGCAGCCTTCGTCAGAGGGCCGATGGGCGTGGCCTGCGAGTGGCTCTCCGCTGCACGCACTTAATCGCGCCGCGCTCGTTTGAAAGAAATTCATGTGCGGTTTTCGCGCGCCATTCCGGCGCGTTTGCGCGTGCACGCCTGCAAACCGAAGTGTGATATATGGAAAAGAGTTTCGCCAATTGGATCAAGGAACGCGGCATCGCCGAGGTGGAATGCCTCGTGCCCGATCTCAACAGCGTGGTGCGGGGCAAGGTGTTCCCGGCGCAGAAATTCCTGCAGAGCGAGCGCGATGGTTCGTTGCGGATTCCGTCGAGCATTTATCTGCTCACGGTGACGGGCGAGTATGCCGACGACGCGGATGAAGCATTGTCGATGCAGGACCCGGACGTCGTGTTGCGCCCCGATCTCGAAACGCTCTGCGTGGCGCCCGGTTACAAAACGCCGACAGCGTTCGTGTTCGCCGACGCGTATCACACCAGCGGCGAGCCCTACGATATCGCGCCGCGTTATGTGCTGAAGCGCGTGGTCGAGCTGTATGAGAAGTTGGGGCTCCGGCCGATGGTGGCGCCGGAATTGGAATTCTATCTAACGCAGGTGAACACCGATCCGGATTTGCCGTTGATGCCGCCGGCAGGGCGCTCAGGGCGTTCGGAAACGTCGCCGCAGCCCTATGGCTTGGAAGCAATCACCGAATACGAAGATCTGATCGAGACGATTTATGAGCATGCGGAAGCCGCGTCGCTGCATCTCGATACGATGATCCACGAAAGCGGCACCGCGCAGCTCGAGATCAATTTCAATCACGGCGATCCGGTGCACGTTTCGGATCAGGTGTTGGTGTTTAAGCGCATCGTGCGCCAGGTCGCGCTGAAGCATGGCGTCTATGCGACGTTTATGGCCAAGCCCATGGAGAACCAGCCAGGCTCGGCGATGCACCTGCATGTCTCAGTAGTGGACGCGAAGAAGGGCAATAATCTGTTCGGCGTCGAGAAGGCGGAAGGCGTCGATGGCAACACCGATATGTTCCGACACTTCGTCGGCGGCTTACAGAAATACCTGGGCGATGTGACGCCGCTGTTTGCGCCGAACGTGAATTCGTTCCGCCGGATGCGGCCGGATTTTTCCGCGCCGATCAATCTGCAATGGGGTTACGACAATCGCTCGTGCGGTCTGCGCGTGCCGATTTCGCGACCGGAAAATCGTCGCATCGAGAACCGCCTGCCGGGTGCGGACGCGAACCCGTATCTGGCGATCGCGGCGGTGCTGGTGTGCGGCTATATCGGCATTCGCGACAAGATCGCGCCGAACGAGATGGTGCAGGGCAGCGCGTACAAATGGGCGCGCACCCTGCCGCGCACGCTGAGCGAAGGGCTCGATCGCTTCAAGACGTGCCAGCCGGTGATCGAATTGCTGGGCGAGCATTTCTGCACGGCGTTCCAGATGATCAAGGCGCATGAGCTCAGCAATTTCGAGGGCGTGATTTCGTCCTGGGAACGCGACCACTTGCTGCTCAAGGTTTGAAATGAGCTTCAATTCCGGCCTCGGCATGGAGCGGTCGTATTATGCGGCGACCGCCAATCCGTTCGCACGAGCGCCGAAGCTTGAAGGCGAAGCGCACGCTGATGTCGTGGTCATCGGCGGTGGCTTCACCGGCTTGCATGCGGCGCTGAACTCGATCGAGCGCGGCTTCTCGGTGATCGTGTTGGAGGCCGGTCGTATCGGCTGGGGCGCGTCGGGCCGCAATGGCGGGCAGATGATCCCCGGTTGGCGCAAGAGCGCCGCCGATCTCGTCGCACGCTATGGCGAAGCGAAGGCGCGCACGCTGTTCGACATGGCGATGGAGGCGCGAAATCTCAGCGTCGAGCGCATTACCAAACACAACATCGCCTGCGATCTGCGCGTGAACGGGCATTTGACGGTCGCTGCGAAGCCTGC
Source organism: Vitreimonas flagellata (assembly GCF_004634425.1). Taxonomy (NCBI): domain Bacteria; kingdom Pseudomonadati; phylum Pseudomonadota; class Alphaproteobacteria; order Hyphomonadales; family Hyphomonadaceae; genus Vitreimonas; species Vitreimonas flagellata. Next base: position 242,409 of record NZ_SBJL01000004.1, read on the forward strand.
CGACTTAAGCTGGATGCGCGAAGAGGCGGACGTGCTGGCGCGCGTGATGGCTTATCCGAATGCGCATGTGCTGAACGCGGACGAAGCGCGCGCGAAGCTCAACGCGCCGGGCTTTCATGGCGGCTTTCTCGATGAGTGCGGCGGGCATGTGCATCCGCTGAACTATGCACTGGGATTGGCCGAGGCGGGGCGCGGCGCTGGCGTTGTGTTGCATGAAGACTCGCGCGCTGTGTCGTTGGAAACGACCAACGGCGTTGTCGCGCGCACGGAATCGGGCGTCGTTCGGGCGCGCTATGGCGTGTTGGCGTGCGATGCGTTGCTGGGCGGTCTGGAGCCGCGCGTCGCCAAGCGCATCATGCCAGTGGCGAATTATTTGGTGGCGACAGAGCCGCTGGCGAATGCGCGCGAACTTATCGCCGATGATTTGGCCGTGAGCGACAGCCGCTTCGTCGTGAACTATTTCCGCATGAGCGCGGACAATCGCCTGATCTTTGGCGGCGGCGAGCGTTACACGCCGGAACCGCCAGCAGACATGGCCGCGTTCGCACGGGGGCACATGCTCAAAGTGTTCCCCCAACTCTGCAATGCGCGCATTGATTATGCATGGGGCGGTCTGGTGTCGATCACCATGTCGCGGCTGCCGCACATTGGGCGCACGGGCGATCTCTTCTTCGCGCACGGCTATTCGGGGTTGGGCGTGTTGCTGCCAGCACTGACGGGCAAGGTGCTCGCTGAAGCGATGGCGGGTACGGCCGAGCGTTTCGATGTGCTGGCAGGCCTCGCGCCGCCGGAATTTCCGGGTGGCGCGGCGTTGCGCTCGCCGCTCTATGTGCTGGGCATGCTCTGGTACGCGCTGCGCGACCGGCTTTAGCGCTTTAGCGCCACGGCTTTCTTTGCTGCCTCTTCGATCGCCGCCCAATCACCGGCTTTGATCTTGTCATTCGGCGCGATCCACGAGCCGCCGACGCAGAGTACATTGTTGAGCGCGAGATAGGCTGGCGCTTTTTCGAGCGTGATCGAACCCGTCGGGCAGAAGCGCGCGGCGGGCAGCGGCGCGCCGATGCCTTTGATGGCGGCGACGCCGCCGAGTTGTTCGGCCGGGAAGAATTTGAAATGCGTGTAGCCGAGTTCGAGGCCGCGCATGGTTTCGCTGGCCGTGGCGACGCCGGGAATGAACGGGATCGATGCGTGCTCCGCCGCCTTCATCAATTTCTTGGTGCCGCCGGGCGAGAGCGCGTAGCGCGCGCCGGCATCGATCGCGGCCTTGAGATCATCTTCGCTGAGCACTGTGCCGGCGCCGACGATCATCTCGGGCGCAGCGTCCGCAACCGCGCGAATGGCGCCGAGCGCCGCCGGCGTGCGCAGCGTGATCTCGATCGTGTTGATGCCGCTGGCGAGCAGAACGCGCGCGAGCGGTTCGGCATGGCCGACATCCTCGATCGTAACCACCGGCAGAACCGGCGTCAGCGACATCACGTGGGCGGACGTCAGCTTCTCGCTCATCGGCGCACATCCGATCCTGAGGCGGAAAGGTGGAAGATCACGTCGGCTTCGCTGGCGAGATTGAAATCGCCAGCAATGGTGTGCTTGAGGCACGCGGCAGCGACGGCAAAGTCGAGCATGTTTTGATCGTCGGCGCCGTTCGCGAGGCCGTGTAGCAGGCCAGCAGCAAAGGCGTCGCCGCCGCCGATGCGATCGACGATGCCGGTGATTTCGTTGTTTTTTGTGCGCGTGGCGCCAGAGCGGGTGAACATCAGACCGCAGAGTTCATGGTGATCGGAGCTGACAATCTTGCGCTCCGTGGCGGCGACACGTTGCAAGTTTGGATAGCGCGCGAAGGCGATTTTCGCGGCTTCATCGTCGCTACCACATTTGTCGCCGGTGACGAGCGTGATGTCGCGCGCGTTGGCGAACATGAGATCGGCTTCGGCGAAGAGTGCATTCAAGGTCGGGCGCGGATCGTCGCCGCGCACTTCCCAAAGCTTGGCGCGGAAATTGGCGTCGAACGAGACTTTAACGCCATACGAACGCGCGGCCTTCACAGCGCGCAGTGCGGCTTCCGCCGCGTTGGCGCTGACGGCGGGCGTGACGCCGGAAACGTGCAGCCAATCGGCGCCGCCGAGCGCGGCTTTCCAATCAATCGCATCGGGTGCGGCGAGCGCGAATGCGGATTGCGCGCGATCGTAAAGCACATCGGACGGACGTTGGCCGGCGCCGGCCGTCATAAAGTAGAGGCCCATACGACCCGCGCCATTTTGCACGGCGCTTGTGTCGACGCCGTAGCGGCGGAGTTCGCCGAGTGCGCCTTGCGCGAGTGCATTGTCGGGCACGACGCTGACCATGCGCGCATCATGACCGAGCCGCGCGAGCGAAATCGCGACATTGGCCTCGGCGCCGCCGTAATGGGTCGAGAGCTGCGGCGTTTGCAGCAGCAATTCGCGGCCGGGCGGCGACAGGCGAATAAGCAATTCGCCGAAACAAACGAAGCGGGTCACGTGATCCTCTTAATGCCGGCTCAGCGCGCGAGCCAGCCCCCGTCCACCGGGATAATGGCGCCGTGCACGTAATCTGACGCGGCGCTGGCCAGGAACACAGCCGCACCGCCCATGTCGCTCGATTCACCCCAGCGGCCGGCCGGGATGCGGTCGAGGATTTGTGCGTTGCGTTTTGGGTCCGCGCGCAGCGCCTCGGTGTTGTCGGTGCTCATGTAGCCGGGCGCGATCGCGTTCACGTTCACGCCTTTGCCGGCCCATTCGCAGGCGAGCAATTTGGTGATGCCGGCGAGGCCGCTTTTGCTGGCCGTGTACGAGGGCACGCGGATGCCGCCTTGGAAGGAGAGCATCGAGGCGATGTTGATGATCTTGCCGTGGCCTTGGCTGATCATGTGACGGCCGACGGCTTGCGCGAGGAAGAACGCGGATTTGAGATTGGTGTCGATCACCGCGTCCCAATCTTCCTCCGTGAAGTCGACGGAATCGTTACGGCGGATGATGCCGGCGTTGTTCACAAGGATGTCGACTTTGCCGAACTCGGAGACCGTGCGCTCGACGATGCCGGCGATGGGCGCGGTGGAGGAGAGATCGGCTTCGATCGAAACGAAGCGGCGGCCGAGCGCTTTCACCTTTGCGCCGGTTTCCTCGGCCGGGCGGCGGCTTGTGGAGACGATGTCGGCGCCAGCCTCCGCCAACGCCAGCGCGATGGCTTGGCCGAGGCCAACATTGCCGCCGGTGACGATCGCGGTTTTGCCGGCGAGGCTGAACAGGTTGGCGCTCATGGCTCCCTCGGATTGTTCTTATTCGCGGACCGCTTACGAAGCGCGCACGCGGCGCAAATAATCGGCGATGGCCGTGTCTTGCGCATTGGCGAAGAAGAGTTCTTCGAAGCGCTCGCCGGCAATCGCTGACTTCAGCAGCTCTTGGTCAACCGACTTCAGCACCGTCAGCATGTCCTTGCACGACGCGGCTTTCACCTCTTTCAGGATGCCGCGGTTCTTCGCCATGATCTGCGCGCGCTCTTTCGGGTAGCCGAGGCCGCGCTCGCCGTCGAAGAGCTTGCGATAGCAATCTTGCAGATTGAGTTCGGCGGCCCAGCCGAAGCCTTTGGCGTACGGCATGGCGATGGCGTTGCCGTCATTGATTTGGCCAAACAGGAACGCGTCGGTCGGGTCAATGATGAGACCGCAGAACACGCCCGGCATGGAATTGGCCGCGAGCATCGTGCCCATACCAGTGCCGCAGCCGGTGACGACGAAGTCGGCGGCCTTTGAATTGATGAGGATGCCGGCGAGCAAGCCGTTCATCACGTAGGTGAGCGAGGCTTTGTCCTCGGCGGTGTACATTCCGTAGTGATGGACTTGGTGGCCGAGCGGCTCAGCGACCGATTTCAGCGCGTCGTGCACGATGCTGCTTTTGGCGGCTTGGCTGTTTTCGATGATGAGCGCGATTTTCATGGGCTGATCCTGTTTGGCTTAGAGCTTCAGGGCTGGCTTGGTCAGACGGTACGCGAGGTCGCCGCCGCGTGAGAGCAATTTGATCTTCTTGGTAACCGGTGTCAGAATCCGATTCAAGCGGCTTTTCCGGCCCGCGCTCAGCGTGGTGCGGGTCCGGTGGAGTCGCGGACGACCAGGGCGGGCGAAGTGGCGGGGGCGGCTTCGCGGGCGGGGGTCTCGTCCTCGTCGGCCTCGGAGAAGCCGATCAGCTTTTCGGCGGCCATGCGGCCGATTTCGCGGGTGGGCGTGCGCACTGTGGTCAGCGGCGGCCAGACGGAGGAGGCGATTTGGAAGTCGTCGAAACCCACCACCGAGACGTCGTTCGGGCAGGTCAGCCCGGCGCGGCGGATGGCATGGAGCACGCCGGCTGCCATTTCGTCGTTGGCGGCGAAGATGGCGGTCGGGCGGGGCGAGCGCTTCAGCAATTCCGCGCCGCAGGAGAGGCCGGTCTCGAACGTGTAGGCGCCCTGGATGATGTTGTCCTCATCCAGCTTCAGGCCGCGATCCTTGAGCTCTTCGACGAAGCCGCCGTGGCGTTCGTGCGAGGAGCGGAAGCTGGGCGGGCCGGAGATGAAGCCAATACGGGTATGGCCGAGTTCGGCCAGATGGCGCGCGGCGGCGCGGCCGCCTTGGCGGTCGTTCGAGACGATGATGTGCTGGGGTTCGTCCACCGGCACCGAGGCGATGCGGATATAGGCGCAGCCGACTTCATCGAGGATAGTTTTGACGCGATCATCTTCCGAGACGGATGGCGTCAGCACCACGCCGGAGAGTTTTTGGCGTTCGATAAAGCGGCGAAAATCCGCGAGAAACGTGGGATTTCCTCGATTGCACGGATGCACGACAAGTTCGTAGCCGGAGCCACGCATCGCATCGAGCATGCCGAGCTGCATGTTCACGACATATTGCGGGTTCGGGTTGTCATAGACGAGGCCGATCAGGAACGAGCGGCGGAAGGCGAGGCCGCGCGCTTGCGGATCGGGCGAGAAACCGATCTCAGCGATGATGCGGTTGATGTTCTCGCGCGTCTCTTCTTTGACGAACGGCGATTGGTTGATGACGCGCGAGACCGTCTTCTTCGAGACGCCGGCAAGGCGCGCGACATCGTTGATCGTGGGTTTCTTTTCCCCGCCCAGGCCGCGTCGCGGGGGCGTTTTATCGTCATCAGCCATTGTGCGCGGACCTTAGGCGCCGCGGGCGCGGATTGGCAATGTAATTGTCGCGGGACAATGACATATAGACAAAGCGTTGGCGCCCTGTTTGCGCCGGCGCGCGAACACTAGTTTGAGAGCGCATGGCAGAGTTCATCCCCGTCCCCCCGTTCGATCTGGTCGTTTTCGGCGCCACGGGCGATCTCTCGCTGCGAAAACTCTTTCCGGCTTTGTTGCACCGGTTCCTGGACGGGCAGATCCCGGCGCAATCGCGGATTATCGGCGTGGCGCGATCTGACCTCGACACCGAGAGCTTCCGCAACATGGTGCGCGAGAGCCGGGGCAAGTTCTCACCGAACGCGTGTGTGGATGAGGGCAAGTGCGAGGATTTCGTCCGGCACGTGGAATACGCGCGCGTCGATGCGAGCGCGCCGGCGGAGCAATGGGCGGCGCTGAAGGATTTGCTGGCGAACGGCAATGGCAATGTCCGCATCTTCTATCTCTCCACCGCGCCGTCGCTGTTTGTGACCATTGCTGAACGACTGCAGGAGACAGGCTTAGCGACGGCCAATTCGCGCATCGTGCTGGAAAAGCCGATCGGCCGCGATTTGGCGTCGTCACGCGCGATCAATGACGGCGTGGGCCGCGTGTTCGATGAACAGCGCACGTTCCGCATCGACCATTACCTCGGCAAGGAGACGGTGCAGAATCTGCTCGTGTTGCGCTTCGCCAATATGATGGTGGAGCCTGTGTGGTCGCGTGAGCACATCGATCACGTGCAGATCACGGTGGCGGAAGAACTCGGCGTCGAAGGTCGCGCGGACTATTACGATAAGTCCGGCGCGCTGCGCGACATGGTGCAGAACCATTTGCTGCAGCTTCTGTGCTTGGTGGCGCTGGAATCGCCGAACTCGATGGATGCGGATGCAATCCGCACCGAGAAGCTGAAGGTGCTTTCGGCGTTGCGCCGTATTGGGCCTATGGATGTCGCGGGCAAAACAGTGCGCGGCCAATATCGCGCTGGCTTGGTGGATGGGAAGCCTGCGCCGGCGTACGCGGATGAAGTCGGCAAGCCGTCGCGTACCGAGACGTTCGTGGCGATCAAGGCGCAGGTGGACAATTGGCGCTGGGCTGGCGTGCCATTCTATCTGCGCACCGGCAAACGCATGAGTGCACGCCGTTCCGAGATCGTGGTGCAGTTCAAGGATACGCCGGTGCCGATCTTTGGCGCGAATGCGGGCGTGCCGAATAGGCTCGTGTTGCGCATCCAGCCGGATGAAGGCGTGCGTCTGTGGCTCAATATGAAGGAGCCGGGGCCGGGGGGTTTGCGCATTAAGGCGGCGCCCCTTGATCTGACGTTCGAGGATGCCTTCGGCGTGCGTTACCCGGATGCGTATGAGCGGCTGCTGATGGATGTGGTGCGCGGCAATCTCGCACTCTTCATGCGCCGCGATGAAGTCGACGCGGCCTGGAAATGGGCGGATGAATTGTTGGCGGCGTGGGACGCGAACGGCGCGGAGCCCTATCCGTACGCTGCGGGTTCCAATGGGCCAACGCAATCGGCGCTGCTGATGGATCGCGACGGCCGCGCGTGGTGGGATCCGGATTGATGGCAGCGCTCAACAGCACAATCGCCCAAGTCACCGAACGCATCGCGCAACGCAGCGCGAAGCGGCGGCGGCATTATCTTGATCTGATCGATGCGTATGATCCGACCAGGCCGGCGCGGGTGAAATTGGCGGAAGCCAACCAGGCGCACACGTCGGCCGGATGCGCCGTGCAAGATAAAATCCAATTGCTCGGCGGCAAATGGCCGTCGATTGGGATCGTGACCGCGTACAACGACATGCTCTCGGCGCATGCGCCGTATGAGCGTTTTCCTGATGTGATCCGTAAAGCGGCCCGCGAAGCGGGCGCGGTGGCGCAAGTTGCCGGCGGGGTGCCGGCGATGTGCGATGGCGTCACGCAGGGCTTCGAGGGCATGGAGCTTTCACTGTTCTCGCGCGATGCAATCGCGCTGAGCACTGCGGTGTCGCTCTCACACGCGACGTTTGACGCGGCGCTGCTCTTGGGGATTTGCGACAAGATCGTGCCGGGCTTGCTGATCGGTGCGCTGCGCTTTCCGTGGTTGCCGGCGATCCTCGTGCCGTCCGGACCAATGCCATCCGGTTTGCCGAACAAGGAGAAGGCGGCGCGGCGTCAGCTATTTGCGGAAGGCAAGATTGGCCGCGAAGAATTGTTGAAAGCCGAGGCGGAGAGCTATCACGCGCCGGGCACGTGCACGTTCTACGGCACAGCCAACTCCAATCAGATGATGATGGAGATGATGGGCTTGCACATGCCCAGCGCTGCATTCGTGCCGCCGAACAATCCGTTGCGCGATGCGCTGACGATTGCGGCGACGAAGCGCGCGGCGGAGATCACGGGGCTTGGAAGCGATTATCGCCCGATCGGGCGCGTCGTGGACGAGAAGGCGATCGTCAACGCCATGATCGGCCTGATGGCGACAGGCGGGTCGACCAATCATTTCATCCATCTGCCGGCAATCGCGCTGGCGGCGGGCATCGAGATCAATTGGGACGATTTTGAGGAGCTGTCGCACGTCACACCGCTGCTGGCGCGCATCTATCCGAACGGCTCGGCCGACGTGAACCATTTCCACGATGCGGGTGGCATGGCGTTTCTGGTGCGCGAATTGCTCGATGCGGGCTTATTGCATGGCGATATCGTGACCGTGGGCGGCGGGAGTTTGGCTGCATACGCGCAAGAGCCATTCCTCGCTGGTGAAACGCTGAGCTGGCGCGATGCGCCGGCGGTGAGCGGCGATGAAAGCGTGTTACGCGGCGTGCGTAAGCCGTTCTCGGCTGATGGCGGTTTGCGCTTGATGGCGGGCGGCTTGGGGCGTGCGTGCGTGAAGGTGTCCGCGGTGGCGGAAGACAAGCGCGTGGTGGAAGCGCCGGCTTTGGTGTTCGATTCACAGGCGGACGTGCAGGCGGCTTTCAAGCGCGGCGATCTGGATCGCGATTGTGTGCTGGTGGTGTGTGGGCAAGGCCCGCGCGCCAATGGCATGCCGGAGCTGCACAAGCTGATGCCGCTGATCGGTGCGCTGCAGGACCGCGGCTTCAAGGTGGCGCTGGTGACGGACGGTCGCTTGTCGGGCGCCAGCGGCAAGGTGCTGTCGGCGATCCACGTGACGCCGGAAGCGGCGGAAGGCGGGCCGATCGCGAAAGTGCGCGACGGCGATCTGATCCGCGTGGATGGCGAGGCGGGCGCGCTTGAGGTGTTGGCGCCAGCGGATTGGCGCGAGCGAGCGCCGTCGCAGCTCAATCTCGCCGCCAATGCGCGCGGCATGGGGCGTGAGCTGTTCGCGCTCTTCCGTCATAACGCATGCTCGGCAGAGCGCGGCGGCTCAGCGTTTCCGGACTACGATCCGATCTAATCGTCGTCGCGGCGCATCACGCGTTCGCGGAACGCTTCGTCGCGCACCACGGGCGCAAAGCCCTCGCCGACCGAGATTTCAAGATCGCGATTGCGCCCGCCGCCAAGCGGCACGGAGAGATGCTCCACCGTGCGGAACACGGTGAAATCGCCAGCCACGAAGGGAATGTACGCGGCGCGTTGGTGCACGACGAGCACGCGCGCGCCTTCTTCCGGTCGCATCGGGTCGCGCTGTTCGGCGGAGTTTTCAGCTTCACCGTGCAGCAGCCACATGCGCAGCGGCGGCAGCGGCACGCCGTCGCGGCGTAGATCACGCCAATGATAATTCAGCTCGAAATAGAGATCGCGGTCATCGACCATGATGGCGGTGAAGGGCGGCTCGCCCGGCGCGACGCTGGCGCGTTCGGCGATTGCCGCTGCGGTTTCCGACCAGCCGAGCGCATTGCGGATGTTCTTGAATTGCGTGGCTTGCGCCGGGTTGAACGCAAATATGCCGGCCACAAAAATGCCAAGCGCCATATTGATGGCGATCGCGTTGAAGAGCACGACGCGGCCGTTGCGCGTGGCGAAGAGAACGCCCGTCAGCCACACCACGATCGCGGGATACGCCACAGCCGCCCAGTTTGCATTCGAGCGCGAGATGAAAGCGATGATCGAGATGAAGACGAAGGGTGGCAGGATGTAGGCGAAGAGGAATTTGTCTTCGACCGAATTGGTGTCGCTACGCCGAATGGTGCGCCAGATCAGCCAGATCAGAGCAAAGAAGATGAGCGGGCCGAGCACGGCCGCTTGGCCGAAGATGAACTCGAACAGCTCGTCGAAATGGAACATATCGTCGAGGTTGAGGCTCGCGTTCGACGCGGTGTGGCGCGCGGTGGCGAAGCCGTTCTGCACGTTCCAATAGACATTCGGCGCCACGATCACAGCGGCGATCAGGCCCGCGACCCAGGCGCGGCCTTGCGCCAAAGCTTGGCGCATCGGCTCGAGCCAAAGTGCTGCGAGCGCGGTGCAGACTATGAAATAGAGCATCGCGTATTTCGCGAGCACGCCGAGGCCGACGAACACGCCGACCACGATCGCCCAGATCATCGCGCGCGTGTTCATCAAGCGCCACATCGCGAAGAGTGCAACGCTCCACAGCGGCAGGAGCAATGCGTCGGTTGAGATGAGACTCGACGAGAAGAAGACGCCAGGCAGCATCAGCCAGCTGAAGCCGGCCCAGAAGCCGGGCCACGCGCCATGCGTCGAGCGGCCGAGCAGATAGAGCGCGGTGGCGGCGATGGCGTGTGCGAGCGGCGCGCCAAGGCGAACGGCCCATTCGACGTCGCCGAAAATCGCGGTCGTCGCGCCGATCACCCAGGCGATCATCGGCGGCTTGGTGAAATAGCCCCACTCGATGCTGCGCGACCACGCCCAATATTGCGCTTCGTCGACGCCCAGGCCGACGGGGTTCAGAAAGAGCAGATTGATACGGATCGCGGTCATCGCGATCAGCACGGCTGCGAAGGCGAGGCTCGCGCGGTCGAAGGCGGCCTGGAACGGCGTCATAAGCGTCTCGGAATTTCCCCGCCTGGGTCTTAGCCGAACGGGGCGGAGGGCGCCAGAAGCGCGGCGCATCTTGCGCGCGGGCCGCAAACGCCTATCTGGCGTCGTTTGCATGCGCTAAGGAGCGGCCATGACGACGATTCCAGCCGAATGGCAGCCCCACAAAGCGATCTGGACGGCCTGGCCCTCCGCCGCCGATCTTTGGGGAGAAGATTTGGAGCCCGCACGCGCCGAGGTCGCGGCGATGATCCGCGCGCTCGCCGATGGCGGTAAGGGCGACAAGATGCGCGTGCTGGCGCATGGGCGCGAAGCGGAAGCGACGGCAAAGCTCGCGCTCGGCCAGAATGCGGAAATCATTCCGGGCGCGTTCGGCGACATCTGGTTTCGCGACACGGGGCCGATTTTCACGGCGGACGGCAAAGCGCTTGGCTTCAAGTTCAATGGCTGGGGCGGCAAGTATCAATTGCCGCACGACGATGAAGTCGGCGCGCGCGTGGCGTTGCTGGCCGGCGCGGGCTTCAAGCAGCACGACTTCATTCTGGAAGGCGGCGCCATCGAGATGGACGGCGAAGGCACGCTGATGACGACGCGCCAATGCCTGCTCAATCCGAACCGCAATTCGCACTGGACGGAGGAAGGCGCCGAGGTCGCGCTAAAGAAGGCGCTCGGTGTGACAAAAATATTGTGGCTCGATGAAGGTTTGGAGAACGACCACACCGACGGCCACATCGACAATCTCGCGCGCTTTGTTGCGCCGGGTAAGGTCGTGTGCCAAGCGCCGTTCGGGCGCGAAGACCCGAACTTCGAGGTGCTGGAAGAGATCGCGATGTCGTTGGCGGCGATGACGGACGCTGCGGGCCGCAAGCTTGAAGTGATCCGCATTCCGTCACCGGGCATTGTCGTCGATGAAGACGACGATCCGGTGCCGGCGAGCCATATGAATTTCCTGATCGGGAATTCGACAGTGGTGGTGCCGATCTATTCGGGCAGTGGCGACGACGCCGTGAACGCGCTCGCGCCGCTCTTCCCAGGCCGCAAAGTCGTGGGGCTTTCGTCGCACGCCATTCTCACCGGCGGCGGCTCGTTCCACTGCATCACGCAACAGGAGCCGGCATGAGCACGCCTGTGATCCAATTCTGGTTCGAGTTCGCCTCAACCTATTCCTATCCTGCGGCGATGCGCATCGAGGCGGCGGCGAAGGCGCGCGGCGTTGTCGTGGAATGGCGCCCGTTCTTGCTGGGGCCGGTGTTCGCCTCGCAGGGTTGGCAGGACTCGCCGTTCAACATCTACCCGACCAAGGGCAAATACATGGTGCGTGATTTGGAACGCACCTGCGCTGCGCTCGATCTGCCGTTCACGATGCCGAATCCGTTCCCACAGAACGGCTTGCTCTGCGCGCGCATCGCGGCGGCGTTAGAGGGCCCGCTGCGCGCGCGCTTTGCGCAGGCGGTCTATCAACTTGAATTCGGCGAAGGCCGCACCATTTCGGACCCGTTGACGGCAGCAGAAGCGCTCCGCCGCGCCGGGCTCGACGCGGCGATGGTGGAATTGGCGCAGAGCGATGACGTGAAAACGGCTTTGCGTGTGTCTACCGAAGAAGCGCAGGCGCTCGGCATATTCGGCGCGCCAACGTTCGTGACCGCCGACAAGGAATTGTTCTGGGGCAATGACCGCTTGGAAGCCGCGCTCGATTGGGCGGTTCAGGGACATCTCTAATGCCACGTACGATTAAAGTCGCCGCGATCCAAACCAGCTACGGCGAAGACCTGAAAGCCAATATCGAAAAGACCGAACGCTTCGTGCGCGAAGCGGCAGGCAAGGGCGCGCAAGTGATCCTGCCGTCGGAGCTCTATCAGGGCCCGTATTTCTGCACGACGCAGGAAGAGAAATGGTTCGGCACGGCGCACGAGGCGGCGACGCACCCGTGTGTTGTCGCGATGGCGCCTGTGGCGAAGGAGCTGGGCGTCGTCGTGCCGGTCTCGATCTTCGAGCGCGACGGGCCGCTCTATTACAATTCGATCGTCATCCTGGATGCGGATGGCAAGCAGCTCGGCGTGTATCGCAAGAGCCACATTCCTGACGGCCCCGGCTATCAGGAGAAATATTATTTCCGCCCCGGCGATACCGGCTTCAAAGTTTGGGACACCGCGTTCGGCCGCATCGGTGTGGGCATTTGCTGGGATCAATGGTTTCCCGAGTGCGCGCGCGCGATGGCGATCCAAGGCGCGGAAGTGTTGTTCTACCCGACTGCGATCGGCAGCGAGCCTCACGATAGCTCGCTCGACACGCGCGATCCGTGGCGGCGCGCGATGCAAGGCCATGCCGTGTCGAACGTGATCCCGGTAGTGGCGAGCAATCGCATCGGCACGGAAGCGAGCGGGCAGAAATTCTACGGCTCCAGCTTCATCGCCGATCATCGCGGCGATCTGGTGCAAAGCTTCGAGCGCGAAGACGAAGGCGTGCTCGTGCACGAATTCGAACGCGATTTCCTCGACCGCCACCGCGCCGCTTGGGGTTTCTTCCGCGACCGGCGGACGGAGTTTTATCGGTAATGACCCAAACCCTTCGCATCGATTTCGTCTCTGACGTGGCGTGCCCTTGGTGTGTGGTGGGCTTGCGGTCTTTGTTGCAGGCGCTGGATGCGGTGGGCGATCAGGTGAAGGCGGAGATCCGCTTCCAGCCGTTCGAGCTCAATCCGAACATGGCGCCGGAAGGCGAGAACACGACCGAGCACATTCAGAGGAAATACGGCGCCTCGCCGGAGCGTTCGGCCGCCTCGCGCCAAGCGATCAAGGACAGCGGCGCGCAGCTTGGCTTTACGTTCAATTACGGGCCGGAGAGCCGCATCTGGAATACATTCGACGCGCACCGGCTGCTGCATTGGGCGGGGCTTGAAGGCAAGCAGCTCGCGCTGAAGGAAGCGCTGTTTAAGTCGAACTTCACCGATCAGCGGCCGACGAATGATGCGGATGCGCTGGCGGATGCTGTGGCGGAAGCGGGCCTCGATCCCGCACGCGCGCGCCAGATTTTGGCGTCGGACGAATTCGCAGCTGAGGTGCGCGCCGAGGAAGAACAATGGCGGCGCAACGGCATTCAAGCCGTGCCATCGGTGATCTTCAACGAACGCTGGCTGATCCAAGGCGGCCAGCCGCCACAAGTGTTCGAACAAGCGATCCGCGAGATCGTCGCAGGCACTGGGCGCGAAGCAAGCTAACGCAGCTCCAAATCCGCCAACACCGGCTCGGCCGTCGCCTTCGCGTAATCGCGCGTGTGCGAGCCCCAGTTTTGGGTGATGCGGCCGGCGGCGTTTTTATACCACGACGCGCAGTGCGGATCGGCCCAAACGGTTTTCGCGAGCCTCTCTTGTAGGCCTGCGTTGAAGCGCGCTTGCGCGTCGTCGCGCACGGTGACGGAGCGGGCGTTTTGCGCGCGCGTGGCGGCGAGCGTTTTGACGATGTACTCGACCTGGCGCTCGATCATGAAGGTGATCGAATTGTGCGCGAGGTTGGTGTTGGGGCCGTAGAGCATGAACATATTGGGGAAGCCGGCGGTGAGCAGGCCGAGATAGGCTTGTGGGCCATCTTTCCAGGCTTCGCTCAAATGCACGCCGCCACGGCCATACATATCAAGCGACCAATGCCAATCGGTGGTCTCGAACCCCGTGGCGTAGATGATGACATCGCCTTCGTGTGTGACGCCATCCTTGGTGACGACGCCGTTCTCGCTGATGCGGTCGATGCGTTCGGTGACGAGTTCAACATTATCGCGCATCAAAGCCGGATAGAAATCATCCACGATCAGCACGCGCTTGCAGCCGATCGGATAGTCCGGCGTGAGTTTCTTACGGAGGGTTTCGTTCGGGATTTGCGCAGCGAGGTGGTCGAGCGATTGGCGGGTGAGGGCGGCGCGGCCTTCGGGCGTCCATTCGAACGCCTGCCAAAAGAAATGATCGGCACGCTCATAGATCAATTCGCGCGTCATGGCGCCGAGCTTCATTGCGATCTCGGGATTGGTCATCATCAGGACCTTGTCTTCGTCGGTGATGGCCTGATCCATGCGCGGGATGCACCAGTTCGGCGTGCGCTGAAAGACGGTGAGGTGCGCGGCTTCCTTCGCCACCTCTGGAATGAGCTGCACGGCGCTGGCGGCTGAGCCGATGCAGAGGACGCGCTTGCCTTTGAGGCTCACGCTCTGATCCCAGCGCGCCGAATGCATCGAGGCGCCCTTGAACGTGTCGCGACCGGGAATGTTCGGCCATTGCGGGCGGTTGAGTTGGCCGAGCGCGGAAACGATCACATCTGCTTCGTACGTGGCGCCAGTGCGCGTGGTGAGCGCCCACGAAGATTTCGCATCGTCCCACACGGCTCTGATCGGCTCTTCGTTGAGCTTCAGGTGCGGGTGGAGTTGGAACCAATCGCAGAGATCGTTGGCGTATTCACGAATTTCTGGGCCGCGTGCGTAAAGGTGGCTCCATTTTGGCGTCGGCGCGAATGAGAATTGGTAAAGCGCGACCGGCACGTCGCAGGCGCAGCCGGGATAAAGATTGTCGCGCCAAGTGCCGCCGACGCCGTCGGATTTTTCCAGGATGGTGATGTCGGTGTAGCCGGCCTGCTTCAGCTGAATCGCCGCGCAAAGCCCGCCAAGACCCGCGCCGATGATCGCTACGCGCATGCGCTTCCTCCCGTTTGTTCTGTTTTGCGGGAGCCTAGTACGAAGCTATCGGCGGCGCATCCGTGCCGTTGGGGCGCCGGCCCGGCGTTAGGCGCCTAGCATTTCCAATAGGGCGGGCTTCAGCGCGACGTCACCCACGGCCAGCACTTGACCGCCTTGGGCGGCATCGCCGCCGCGCCAGGACACGACATCGCCGCCGGCGCCGCGAATGATCGGGATGAGGGCCGCGATGTCGAACGGCTTCAAGCCGCTTTCCACGACACAATCGAGGTAGCCAGCCGCGACCATGGAATAGGCGTAGCAATCATAGCCATAGCGCGTGAGCTTCGTGGCTTTGCGCACGCGCGCGAAGGCTTCGGCTTCAGCGCCGCTGAAGAGATAGGGATCGGTGGTGGAGGCGAGCGCTTGGGCGAGGCTGGCGCAAGGGCGGGTTTTGATCGCTTGTGTTTGCCCGCGCGCGGTGACGTTCGCGCCGTCGTTCCAGCCGCGATAGCGCTCGTCCAGATAGGGCTGATCCATGATGCCGATCAGCGGGCGGCCTTCGTAATAGAGGCCGATCAGCACGCCCCAGGACGTAAGCCCCGAGATGAAGGCGCGCGTGCCGTCGATCGGATCGAGCACCCATTGATAGCCGCTCGCGCCGGCGCGCTCGCCATATTCTTCGCCAAGGATGGCGTGATCGGGAAAGTCGCGCTCGATTAAAGCGCGCATGGCGGCTTCGGCGGCTTTGTCAGCGTCGGTGACGGGATCGAAGCGGTCACCGCCTTTGTGGTCGATCGAGTGCGCATTGCGAAAGAACGGCAGGATCGCGCCGCGCGCCGCGTCGGCCAACATGTCGGCGAAAGCGAGAAGGCGGGGGATGTCGTGCGCGGTCATCGCGTTCCTTCAAGCACAACGAAAACGGGCCCGCCATAGGCGAGCCCGATTCCCCTGGTCCCAATCCGCTCTAGCGGATTAGGCCGCGTCGGTGGTTTCGTCTTGCAGCGCCTTCGCGAGATCGAGCAGGCGGCGACGCGGACGCTCGCCGAGCTTGTAGTACGCGCGGATCAGCTCAAGCGTTTCTTTCTGTGAAAGCACATCGGCCGCGATCAAATCGCGATCGTTGGCAGGTGCGCCCGGCGCGCCCGGCGTCGCCGGAGCAGCAGCGGCCTGCAGGCCTTCGAAGAAGTAGTTCACCGGCACGTTCAGCGCGACGGCGAGTTCGTACAGACGGCTCGCGGTCACGCGGTTGGCGCCGCATTCGTATTTTTGGATCTGCTGGAAGCGGATGCCAATGGACTCAGCCAATTGTTGTTGGGTGAGGCCCAGGAGCCGGCGACGGCGGCGAAGCCGCTTGCCGACATGGAGGTCAATGGCGTTAGCCATGAGTAGCGCCCTTATTCGCGGCGGTTCCCCCATTGGGCCCGCCTTTTCTGCGAAGGGGGGATCAGCAAGGCTTGCGCCACAGCTTTTGGGCGCGTGGCGCCCCGTTCACACACGCTCAACCACGCTCATTTGCGCGCGTGAGGTGAGTTTCGCACCGAAATGGCGCCGGCGATTTGGTGAACGCGGCGCGCCTCTTTTTCGTCATTGCATCGCCTCGCGAGGCGCACGTTCGCCCTTAGGGTGGCGATCGTTAGATTGTGGGACATTATGATGCGAATTCGAACTCTGTTGATTGCGGCGACCCTTGTGGTGAGCGGCTGCGCTTCAACGCAAAGCTTGCTGACTTATCCGGCCGGTTGGTCCGACGCCGACGTGATGGTGGGGCGCGAGCGGTATCAGATATGGTTTCACGAGAGCCAGCCGACGGTGCTGGTGCAACGGGGCGAGCCGCGGCCGCTTGGCCAGATGCTGGCGCAGAACATGACGGTGCGCGCCGGGGATCAATCGCCGGGCATTCTTACTTGGGGGGCGGCCGCGAACGCCGTGCTTAACCAGATCGGCTGCGGCGCGACCGAAGTGACGGGCGCCGACCAGATGCGCGAGATCCGCTACACCTGTCAGCCGGGCGTAAGCGTCCGCAACGAGGTGAACGCGCGTCGTGAGGAATGGCGCCGTGGCGTGGTCGTGGCCGCGCCTGCCGCGAACTAGTTTGACGCTGGGCGGCGGCGTGGCACGCTGCCGGCATGGCGATCACTAAGGCTCGTGCCCGTAAACTCGCGCTGGCGCTCGAAGGCGCGAGCGAGGTGGTGCACGTCGATCGCCCGGCCTTCCGCACCACGCGCAAGATCTTCGCCACCGTGCCGCCCGACGCGCAGGCGGTGAATCTCATGTTCGACGTGGCGACGCAGGAATTCTTCTGCGAGCAGGCGCCGGACATGTTTTCCGTGATGGGCGGCGGTTGGGGCCGGAAGGGAATCACTGTGTGTGACCTGAAAGCCGCGGACGAAGCGACTTTCCTTTCCGCGCTCAAAGCTGCCCACGCTTTGGCAAAACCTGCGCCGAAAAAGGCAAAGCGCACAGCCAAACGCAGCTAGGCCATCCGATAGAGTTTGCGATCGCCGCGAAGCAGCGCAGCCTTCCTGATGTGGCTGCGGGGCCCATCACATCGGGGTGTGAACGCATCCGGCGTGGAGCCCAGCCGCATCCCCTCGCGTTGAGGTGCATGTGAACGCGCTGAAAGGTTTTGTTTAGCAATCAAGCGCAGCCTTTCGGTGCTCGGAGAAGTCCAATGCTCGAAAAGAAAATTGGCGAGCCTTGCCCAACCTGTTCGACGCCGTTGCAGCGTCGACGCTCCACGTTCCGCACGATCGTCGGCGACGTTGCGTTTTGCGCGCGGTGCTGTTCGTCGTTCGAACTGGCCAAGGACGAGGACAAGGCGCTGGCCGCGTTCGGCCCGCCGCAATATGCGCTCTAGGCGCAGGCGACGCTGGGGAAGCGACGCCGGACCATCTGGCCCGGCGCCTTGGAGCTTCACCGGTTATCCAATTGCGCGCGCACGGCGGCCAAACCATCGCGGGAAATGCGATAGGGGCCGCCGTTTTCACTCCGGATGAAACGACGCCGGCGCAGTTTCTTGAAGATTTCGAGCGTGCAATCATTCAGCCGCCAACCGTCGCGGTTGAGGCAATCGATCGCGATGATATCGCCCTTGTCGTTTTTATAATGATGGATGCACCCGCCTTGGGCGAGCGCGTGCAGCGTGCGCTGCTCGTACTTTGAAATGTTCACTGGAAAGATCGCCTGATCTGAACGTGCGTGTTCGCGCCGCGTTTGGCGCGGTTCAGAGCGGGCTGGCGTTGCTCACGCGGCCCGCAGCGTCATGCAATCTCGGTCGTCATAGGCGGGCGGTGTTTGGCGCTTTAAGCGCGCAAGGTCAAGCGGCAGGCGCCGCGTCGAGGTTCGCTTCCGGGATCAGCGACCGCATGCGGTTGCCGAACGAGATGAGGCAAACTTCGCTCTCGGAGAGCGGGCCTGTCGTGTAGCTGGAGCTTTCCATGCCTTGCTGCACGCCTTCGATCAGCACCGTGTCCTCGGCGTTGACTTGGCGATTGATGCGCCAGTTCAGATAGCGCGCCGCGTTCATTT
The DNA here is from genome assembly GCF_004634425.1 of Vitreimonas flagellata. Classification (NCBI taxonomy): domain Bacteria; kingdom Pseudomonadati; phylum Pseudomonadota; class Alphaproteobacteria; order Hyphomonadales; family Hyphomonadaceae; genus Vitreimonas; species Vitreimonas flagellata. The sequence continues at coordinate 260,712 of NZ_SBJL01000004.1, forward strand.
CGCGGCTCGCATTCGGGTGCACGTAGGCGATTTCACGGATCATCGTTTGGCCGGCCGAGACCGGGATGAATTGCATGAAATCGACCTGGTCCGGGTAGATGTCGAACGCGACGTTGGGCCAGAGTTTGTAATACGCCCACAAACGGCGGCGTTCGGCCGGGATGTGATCGAACGTGCCGAGCAGTTTCTGATATTGGCGTTCGGGCCAATGGTTCGACGGGGTTTCGGTGATCTCGCCCCACATTTTGTCGATCCATTCCTTGGCTTCGATTTTGTAAGTGCCTGCGAGCAGGCGCGAAAGTCCGGGATGCGCGACCGGGATGTGCATGCCGTCGGAATAATTATCGCCGACGTTTTTCCAATTCACCGGACGCGGGCGCAGCGTGACGCGGCCATTGGGCACGAGTTTTTCCAGTTCGAACGCCGCGAGTTCGTCCGCATAGGGCGCCATCATCTCGGCGACGCTGGGCAGGCCTTGCGCAAAGCGTACAAAGATGAAGCCGAACGCGATCTCTTGATCGACGGGCTTGAGGCCGAGCCCTTTCGCATCGAGCCCATCGAAGCCCTGCCATTTCGGCGCGCCGGCGAAGCTGCCGTCGAGCTTGTAGCTCCAGGCATGATAGGGGCAGACGAGGCGATGACCGCAGGCGCCACGCGCTTCGGTGGCGATCTTGCCGGCGCGGTGGCGGCAAACATTGTGGAAGCTGCGCAGTTTGCCATCCTCGCCGCGCACGGTGACGACGCGTTCGCCGAGGATATCTAGAGTTAAGTAATCACCAGTGTTCGGCGCGTCGTTGATGTGGCCCATGATGTGCCACGCTTGGCGAAACACCTTCTCGCGCTCCAATTCAAAGAAGCGCGGGTCGGTATAGAGCCAGGCAGGCAGGGACATCGGGGTCGGCATGCGCCCATGCTAGCGCCAGTCGCGCAAAGCACAAAGGCGGCGTGATTTAGTCCGAATTGGCAGCCGTTACGCGGCGTTCGGGGGTGAGCGCACGCCACACCACTTTGAACGGCCAGAGCAATTGCGCCACGAGGCCGGCGCCGATGTTCTCGCGCACGCCGAGCGGGACATTGCAGGGCCCGGGCACGTGATAGGTGCCCCAGGCTTGGTCGAACACCGAAAACACCGTGGCGAAATTCACGCCGGCGCCGTTGGCGTCGCGGATATGGTGCCAGCGGTGCATGGCGGGCGACACGAAGACCCGGCCGAGCGGGCCGTAGGTCCACGGCAGATCCATGTGGATGAAGAGGCCATAGTGGTGGCGCACAAGATTGTTGAGCACCAAAACCCAGGTCGGGAGGCCGAGCAGCGCGAGAAACGTGGTGTCGATCAAAGACGTGGTGAGGCGATTGATCGGGTGAAAGCGCAGGCCCGTCGTCCACGTCATCGCCGTGTCGCTGTGGTGCATCACATGGCTCGGCCAGAGCGCATCGGTGTGTTCGAGACGATGGCGCCAATAGGCGACGAAATCGCCGAGGAAGATGGCGATGAAGAGAACGAGCACCGCCGGTAAGGCTGCCCAGGTTTGCGCCAGCGGCAGAATGAGGTGATTGCTCTGTAGTGTCAGGTGCACGGCGTTGATCGCTAGCACGATGATCGGCGTGACGAACACGATGTCGAGCACGAACGCGGCGATGTTGAAGCGCACCTCGTGCGCAGCGTCTCGCGCGGTTTTCAGTGACGCGAAGCCGCGAATGGCGAGTGCGATCAGCGCGAACACGATCGCTGGTGCGATCAAATTGCTCGATGCCGCCCACAAGGCGGCAGCGCTGTCTGTTAAGAACGTGTTCACTTCTATCGCCCTCGTCAGACGAATAGCACGCCTTCGCTAATTTTTACCGCCTTGCCGGCGATGCGCGCGCCCGCGAGTGCGCCGTTTTCGATGTTCACTTCTAGCCCAATCAGCGACGGCCGGCCCATTTCGACGCCTTGCAGAATGGGCAGCGTTGTCCAGCCTTCGCCGAGCGGCTCAAAGCGCGCCAGTGCGCCCGCGAACGCGGCCGCTGCGCCGCCCGTGGCGGGATCTTCGACGATGCCGATCTCGGGTGCGAACATGCGCGCGCGGAACGAATGCGCGGCGTTCGGTTCGGCGCGCGTGTAAACGAAGACTTCCGTTGCGCCGAGCGTGAAGGAGGATTTCGCGTCAATGAGATGTGCGCGTCGCAATGCGTCGAGGCTGGCGACCGGCGCCATCGCGAAAGGTACGCCGGCAGAGAAGAGCGAGGGCGTGTGCTTGTCGAAGCCGATGTCGCTTGGTGCAAGGCCGAGCGCTTTTGCGGCGACCTCGATGCTTGGATCGGCGCCGGCTTGGGCGGAGAGTTTGGGTGCTGTGAATTCGGCGAAGCTTGCACCATCGGTGGCGAGCTTCACGCCGCAACGCACTGGGCCGACGCGCTCTTCGAGCACGAGCAGCAGATCGCGTGGGTTGTCGCCGTTGCGGTTTCGCTCCGCCAAAGCGATAGCGCAGCCGATCGTGGGATGGCCGGCGAAGGGGAGTTCTTTGGTCGGCGTGAAGATACGCACGCTGGCGGCGTGTTGCGCGTATTCGGCGCTACGCACAAAGATGGTCTCGGAAAGATTGAATTCGCGCGCGATGGTTTGCATCTGCGCGTCGCTTAAGCCGTCAGCATCGAAGACGACTGCAAGCGGATTGCCGGCGAAGGGTGTGTCGGTGAAGACGTCGTAGGTGGCGAAGGGGAGCTGCATCGCGCTGTTCTAACCCAGAGCCGTCGTCTCCGCCTGCAACAAAAGCGCTAGGGTCGCGCGAAACTTTCGGTCACGTTTCAGCGAGACCTCGCGGCTCATGGCTTCGCGGCGAGTTGAGAAGCGTTCGGCGTAGAGCAGCACCCAAGCGCGCCCCCGCGTGGAGCGCGCGCCGTGGCCGGCATTGTGGGCATTCAGCCGTTGGTCGAGATCAACGCACCAGCCGACATAGGTGCGCCGGTCGTCGCCGCGAGCGGAGCCGAGGACGTAGACGAAGCCGCACTCCGCGCGCGTCACACCCTGCGACCCCACCGCTGAATCAACCCAGCCAGGACAGAAACAGGAAGTGTCACCCAGACGCTAATCGCATGAGCGTAACTGTATCGAAAAACGGGCTCGGAAACTTCGGTCAGTACCCCGTGGTTGTACAAATAGAAGCGGCCGTCGGTCATCTGACCATTGATCGCGTCGCCACCGATAGTCACGGCGATCAGCCAAAAAGCCATGAAATTCAGAAAGCCGAAAATTATCGCGGCTGTGCAAATTCGATCAAGCGTCTCGTTTCTAACCATCTAGAACCCGCCGAAGTTTACGAACTTGGTTTCCAGATATTCGTCCAAACCCTCGACGCCGCCTTCGCGGCCGAGGCCGCTTTCTTTGACGCCGCCGAACGGGATGACTTCGTTGGAGAAGATGCCGTCATTGATCGAGACCATGCCGGCTTCGATGCGCTCAGCCACACGCCAGGCGCGATTGACGTCCTTGGTGAATAAATAGGCGGCCAAGCCAAACGGCGTGTCGTTGGCGATTGCGACGGCCTCGTCTTCATCCTTGAAGCGGATCAAGGGCGCGACGGGGCCAAAGATTTCTTCCTGGTTCACGCGCATCTCGCGGGTGACGTTGGCAAGCACGGTCGGGGTGAAGAATTGCGCGCCGGCCGCATGCTTCTTGCCGCCGGTGAGCGCGACCGCGCCCGATGCCAAAGCTTCGCCGACCATCTGCTCTACTTTTTCGATCGCCGTTTGATCGATCAAGGGCCCGATTTCGACACCATCGGAATCGCCCGGGCCAACTTTGAGCTTCGCGACGGCTTCGGTCATCTTCGTCGAGAACGCGTCGTAGACCGAATCTTCAACCAGAATGCGGTTGGCGCAGACGCAGGTTTGGCCGGCGTTGCGGAACTTGGACGCGATCGCGCCTTTGACGGCGAGGTCGAGGTCGGCGTCGGCAAAGACGAGCAGCGGCGCGTTGCCGCCGAGTTCGAGCGAGACCTTCTTCACGGTGGACGCCACGCACGCGGCGCCGAGCTTCTTGCCGATGCCGGTTGAGCCGGTGAAGGAGAATTTGCGCACGAGCGGGCTTTCGCAGAGCACCTTGCCGACATCGGCGGTGTGATCGTGCGTGGTGACGACGTTGAACACGCCAGCCGGGATGCCGGCCTTCTCCGCAAGCTCAGCCAGCGCCAGAGCTGTCAGCGGCGTTTGCGACGGCGGCTTCACCACGAAGGTGCAGCCGGCGGCGAGCGCGGGCGCGGCTTTGCGCGTGATCATCGCGAGCGGGAAATTCCACGGCGTGATCGCAGCGCTGACGCCGATCGGCTGGCGGATGGTCACATAGCGCCGCGTCGCCGTGGTGGAGGGGATAGTGCGCCCGTAGGCGCGCTTGGCCTCTTCGCCAAACCATTCGACGAATGAGGCGCCATAGGCCGCTTCACCCTTGGCTTCGGCGATTGGCTTGCCGCCCTCGAGCGAGATGAGGCGCGCGAGGCGATCGAGGTCGCCCATCATCAGATCGAACCAGGCGCGCATGATCGCGGCGCGCTCCTTGGCCGCTTTCGCCGCCCAAGCCGGAAAGGCGCGATGCGCCGCGGCGACCGCTTCCTCGGTCTCGGCCGCGCCGAAATCCGGGACGTGCGCGATGACCTCTTGGTTGGCTGGATTGAACACGTCGAAGCGCTTGGCGGAGGCGCGCCATTTGCCGTCGATATAAGCGTCGGAGCGGAACGTGGGGCTCATTCTGGTGTTCCTTGAATCTGAACGGGAGATTGCGCAGCCTCAACGCCGCCGCAAGCCCCGTGGCTCAACATGGGCCGGAATTGTGGCGCGACACGCGCGCACGGCGTATGATGGAGGTACGGAGAACCGCCATGAGCTGGAAAGACATCCTGGTCATCGTCTCTGAGGCCGAAGCGGACGAGCCGGCGTTGAAGCTGGCCGAAGCGCTGGCGCAGCAATGCTCCGATTGCCACCTCGCCGCCGCCTTCCTGACGCCGCTGCCGGATGAGCCGCTGGCTTATGAACCGACCGTGGTCGCCGGCGTGTGGGCCGAGCTTTTGAGCCGCGCGCGCAAGGAGGCGGACGTCGAGCGCAAGAAGGTCGAGGCGCGGCTGAAGCAATTCGAGAAGGCGTGCGAGCTGCGCAATGCGGAGGCGCTGTCGCGCGACCTGGGCCGCGTGGCCGCCGTGCACGCGCGCTACGCCGATGTCGCGGTGATGACGCGGCCGACCGAAGGCACGGGCGTCGAATTGCGCGAAGAGATTATCGAGGGCGTGCTGTTTCACTCGGGCCGCCCGGCCTTGATCGCGCCGCCCAATTGGAAGGGCGGCACGATTGGCAAGCGCGTGGTCGTGGCGTGGGACGCCAGCCGTGAGGCGACGCGCGCGCTCTCCGAAGCGCAATCGATTTTGGACAAGGCCGACAAGGTCACAGTGATCACTGTGGACGCGAAGCCGAAAATGTTCGGCCACGGCGATCAGCCGGGCGCGAATATCGCCGGCCATTTGTCGCGGCGCGGCCTGCCGGCGGAAGTGCGGAATGTGGATTCAATGGGCCGCTCGGCGTCGCTGGCGATCCTGGAGGAAGCGCAGGCGCTCGACGCTGATCTGGTCGTCATGGGCGGCTATGCACACTCGCGGCTGCGCGAATTGGTGTTCGGCGGCGCGACGCGCGATCTGTTGCGCACAGCAACAATTCCGCTGCTGATGGCCCATTAAAAATCCGGCCCGCCGGCCCTTGTGTGCCATTCGGGCCACACCTACGTCAGAGGCACAACAGTGTGTTGGTCGTGCTTCGGGCGATCGACATGGGACGCCTTAGGGGTCGGACATGGATATGGAAAAGCTCACCGAGCGTGCGCGTGGATTCGTGCAGGCGGCGCAGACAATCGCGATCCGCGAGCAGAACCAACAGCTCGAAACACAACACCTTCTGAAAGCGCTGCTCGATGACCGCGAAGGTCTCGCGGCGAGCCTGCTAACGAGCGCGGGCGCCAATGCACGCCAGGCGGCGGACGAGGCCGACAAGGCCGTGCAATCCTTGCCGAAAGTGCAGGGCGGGGGCGATCGCATGTATGCGGCGACGTCGTTCACGCGTGCGCTGGACGCTGCGGATCAAGCCGCGACAAAGGCGGGCGATTCTTATGTTACGGCGGAGCGTTTGCTGTTCGGCTTGGCGATTGCCGATGGCAAAGCCTCGGAGATTTTGAAGAAAGCCGGGCTCACGCCGCAAAAGCTCGAAGCCGCGATCGCTGAGCTGCGCAAAGGCCGCACGGCGCAATCCTCGTCGGCGGAAGATCAATACGACGCGCTGAAGAAATACGCGCGCGATCTCACCGAGGACGCCAAGAAGGGCAAGCTCGATCCGGTCATCGGCCGCGACGAAGAAATTCGCCGCACGATCCAAGTGCTGAGTCGCCGCACCAAGAACAATCCGGTGCTGATCGGCGAGCCGGGCGTGGGCAAGACGGCGATTGCGGAAGGCTTGGCGCTGCGCATCATCAATGGCGACGTGCCGGAAAGCTTGAAACACAAGAAATTGCTCGCGCTCGACATGGGCGCGCTCATCGCTGGCGCGAAATTCCGTGGCGAGTTCGAAGAGCGCTTGAAGGCGGTGCTGAACGAGGTCACGGCGGCCGAAGGCGGCATCATCCTGTTCATCGATGAAATGCACACGCTGGTCGGCGCTGGCAAAGCCGATGGCGCGATGGATGCGTCGAACCTCTTGAAGCCGGCTCTGGCGCGCGGCGAGTTGCATTGTGTCGGCGCGACCACGCTCGATGAATATCGCAAGCACGTGGAGAAGGACGCGGCGCTCGCGCGGCGTTTCCAACCGGTGTTTGTCGATGAGCCAAGCGTCGAGGATTCGATCTCGATTCTGCGCGGCCTGAAGGATCGCTACGAGCAGCACCACGGCGTGCGCATCTCGGACGCCGCGATCGTCGCCTCAGCGCAGCTTTCGCATCGCTACATCACCGATCGCTTCTTGCCGGATAAAGCCATCGATTTGATGGACGAAGCGGCGTCGCGCCTGCGTATGCAAGTCGATTCCAAGCCGGAAGAGCTGGACGAATTGGATCGCCGGGCGCTGCAGCTGAAGATCGAGCTCGAAGCGCTGAAGAAAGAGAAGGACGCCGGCTCGAAAGATCGCGTCACCAAACTCGAAGCGGAAATCGCGCAGATCGACACGCGCTCGGCGGAGTTGACGGCGCGGTGGTCGGCTGAAAAGCAGAAGCTCCAGGTCACATCTAAGTCGAAGGAAGAGCTGGAAAAGCTGCAGACCGAGTACGAGCAAGCGGTGCGCAGCGGCAATCTCGCGCGCGCGTCGGAGCTCAAATACGGGCGCATTCCGCAGTTGGAAAAGCAAATCACTGACGCTGAGAAGGCGGGCGGCGAAGGCGGCGGGCTCGTGAAAGAAGTCGTGGACGCCGAAGCGATTGCGGCGGTTGTCTCGCGCTGGACCGGCGTGCCGGTCGAGAAAATGCTCGAGGGCGAGAAGGCCAAGCTGCTGGCGATGGAAGATCAGCTGCGCAAGCGGGTGATCGGCCAGGAGCCGGCGTTGCGCGCTGTCGCCGACGCTGTGCGGCGTGCGCGTGCGGGCTTGCAGGACCCGAACCGGCCGATCGGCTCGTTCATGTTCTTGGGCCCAACGGGCGTCGGCAAAACCGAACTCACCAAGGCGCTCGCTGAATTCCTGTTTGACGACGAAAGCGCGCTGACGCGCGTCGATATGTCGGAATACATGGAGAAGCATTCGGTCGCGCGTTTGATCGGCGCGCCTCCGGGCTATGTTGGCTACGAAGAGGGCGGTGCGCTGACGGAAGCCGTGCGTCGCCGGCCATATCAGGTCGTGCTGTTCGATGAGATCGAGAAGGCGCACCCGGACGTGTTCAACGTCCTGCTGCAAGTGCTCGACGATGGCCGCCTGACCGATGGCCAGGGCCGCACGGTCGATTTCAAGAACGTCATCCTGATCATGACGTCGAACGCAGGCGCGCAATTCTTGGCCGAACAGCCGGACGGCGCCGATGTCGATGACGTGCGCGATTTGGTCATGGGTGAGATTCGTGCGCGCTTCCGCCCGGAATTCTTGAACCGGATCGATGAGATCATTCTGTTCAAGCGCTTGGAGCGCGCGCAGATGAGTGCGATTGTCGATGTGCAGCTGAAGCGGCTGGAAAGGCTGCTAGCCGCGCGCACGATGACGCTCGATCTCGACCCGCGTGCGAAGAGCGAGTTGGCCAAGCGTGGCTATGATCCGGCTTGGGGTGCGCGTCCGCTGAAGCGTGTGATCCAGAAGGATCTGCAAGACCCGCTTGCGCGGCTTATTCTGGAAGGCCGCATCAAGGATGGCGACCGTGTCGCCGTGACGTTCGACGGGAATGATTTCCTGTTCAACGGCGCCAGCGAGAAGGCGGCGGCTTAAAAACAAGCGGCTTAAAAACAAAATGGGCGGAGCCGCGAAGCTCCGCCCGTTCTCTTTTCGCGTCAGCGAAACTTAGTTCGTCGCCGGATTGTCGTCCGTCGCGTGCTCGACTTCGGTCGCGGCGTCATTGACAGCGCCTTCAACCGCTTCGCCGGCTTCGTTCGCAGCGTCGCCCACAGCGTCCGTGCCTTCTTCGAGGGCTGCGCCCGCTTCGCTTGCGGCTTGTTCGGCGTCGGCGCCGGCTTGATCGGTTTCAGCTTGGCTGCACCCAGCCAGACCCAGAGCCGCGGCAGCGGCGATGGCGAGTAGAATTCTCATAAGGGGTTCCTCCACCAGAGCCGCTGCTTGTGGTTGCGGCGTCCGAAACCTAACGCGCGCGTGCCTCGCGTTAAACGAATTTATTTCGCGCGTGCATGGGAACCTTTTTCGAGGTGACGCGCTCTCCACCTCCGATGGAACCTGCACGCTCGTATCTCAATCCGCGCACTTGGCTTGCTCTGGCGCAGCGCGATATCGCGCCGATCGCGGGAATGCTTGGCATCGCCTTGTTATTGCTCGCGTTCGCTGAAATTGCTGACGATGTCGGTGAGGGCGATACGCGCGCGTTTGATACGCGCTTGTTGTTAGCGTTGCGTGCGAGCGATCCGGCTGACCCGATTGGGCCTGCATGGTTCGAGCAATCCGTCGCCGACATTACGGCGCTTGGCGGCTTTGCTGTGCTCGCGCTGGTGGCGCTGCTGGCGTGCGGATACCTTGCAGTGCAGCGCAAATGGGGCGGCGCGCTGATGCTGCTGGTTGCTACGCTTGGCGGTACGGCGATCAGCGAAGGCTTGAAGCTGGGCTTCAATCGTCCGCGGCCTGATCTTGTCGCGCATGTGGTGGAGACCACGAGCATGAGTTTTCCGAGCGGGCACGCGATGCTGTCGGCGGTGACCTATCTCACGCTTGGGGCGTTGCTGGCGCACACGCAGGAGAAGCGGCGCTTGCGCGGCTATATTTTAGGCGCCGCGATCTTGGTGACGCTGCTGATCGGCGTGAGCCGCATCTATCTGGGTGTGCACTGGCCGACGGATGTGATGGCCGGTTGGTGCTTAGGCGCGGCCTGGGCGATGCTCTGTTGGAGCATCGCCACTTGGCTTTCGCGTCGGACGGAGACGTCCGCTTCTTAGAACTCTTCCCAATCCGCTGACGGGGCGAGTGCGTTGTTGCCGGACATGGCCGGTGCGCGTGCCGGGGCGGGCGTCGCCGGCTTCACAGCGGCAGGGCGTGCAGCGGCGGGCTTCGCAGCCGGCTTGGACGCTGCTGGCTTCTTGTAGGTTTCCACCAGCGGCTCGTTGCCGATGTTGAACTTGGCCACGAGGTTGGCGAGTTCGCGCGCTTCGTGCGCCAGCGCGTGGCTGGCCGCCGTGCTTTCCTCAACCATGGCCGCGTTTTGCTGCGTGCCCTGGTCCATCTGGTTCACGGCTGTGTTCACTTGGCTCAAGCCTACGGCTTGCTCTTCGGCGGACGAGGCGATCTCGCGAACGAGTTCGTTGATCTCGGCCACGCGGCCGATGATGCGTTGGAGCGATGCTCCCGTATCGCCGACGAGCTTGGCGCCGCTTTCGACTTGCTCGGTGCTCTTCGAGATAAGGCCCTTAATCTCCTTGGCCGCTTCCGCCGAGCGTTGCGCCAGAGCGCGCACTTCGGAGGCGACGACCGCAAAGCCGCGGCCCGCATCGCCCGCGCGCGCAGCTTCGACGCCGGCGTTCAAGGCGAGGAGGTTGGTTTGGAAGGCGATCTCGTCGATCACGCCGATGATCTGGGCGATCTGAGAGGAGCTTTGTTCGATCGCCTGCATGGCGGCGATCGCGCCGCGCATCACTTCGCCGCCTTCTTCCGCGTCGGTTCGGGCATTGGCGGCTGCAGCGTGCGCTTGGCGTGAGCCGTCAGCCGCGCGCTTCACCGTGGCGGTGATTTCATCGAGGGCGGCCGCGGTTTCTTCCAAGGACGCCGCTTGTTGCTCGGTGCGCTTGGAGAGATCGTCGGCGGCGCCGCTCATTTCGCCCGCGCCCGAACGGATGCCTTGTGATGCTGCGCTGATGACCTTCATCGTTTCCATGAGTTGGCTCATGGCGTCGTTGAAGTCGTCTTGCAGCTTCTTGTACTCGCCCGGGAAGTCGCGGGTGATGCGATAGGTGAGGTTGCCGCTCGAGAGTTGCGTCAGGCCGTCAGCCAGGCCGCTGACGACGATGGCTTGCTCGGCGGCGGACTTCTTCTGCGCTTCTTCGTTACGCGCACGTTCGGCTTCGGCGGCGGCGCGTTGCGCGGCGGCTTCGCCTTCCATGCGGATCTTTTCGATCGCGGCGTCCTTGAACCCTTGGACCGCGGCGGCCATGTCGCCGATTTCGTCCTTACGGCCCACGCCCGGGATATCGACATTGTTGTCGCCAGCGGCGAGCTTGCCCATCGTTGCGGTCATCTGCGTGACTGGCGTGGCGATTGAGCGCGACAGCAGCCAACCCATCGCGAAGGCGATAATAACGGTCAGCGCGCCACCTATGAGTAAGACCATCTTTTCGGCGGCAACGGCCGCTTGCTGCTCTTCGCCGCGCAGGACAAGCATTTCTTCCTGCGTCGTGACGATTTCTTGCACGAGCGTGCGCATGTCGCCCAGGCGCGCGCCTGAGATGATGTCAGCGCCTTGGGCGCGGGTGGCTGGGTTCGCCACGAGCGCCACGCCCTGGTCGATGGTGGCGCGGAATTCGGCGACCATGCCGATCAGACGCTCAGCGCGTTCGCGTTGTTCGGGATTGAGCGTCGCGTCGCGGAAGGCTGTGATGCGCTCGTCGAACACCTGCGCGTAATTGGCGGAGTCTTCTAAGCGGGAGGCGTCGCCATCCATCGCGTAGCCCCTCATGACCGATTGTTGCTCGACCAATTGTGTGTAGGCGCCTTGCACCATCAAAGTGCGTTCGTTGACCGCATCGACTTGTGCGATCTTGGACTCAAGGTCGTTCAGGCCGAGGAACACTAAGGTGCTGGCGGCCACGGATGTGATGATCAGCAGGGCGAAAGCGATGATCAGCTTCCGCGAGATTTTCAAATTATCGAGCGACACGGCATTGCCCCCAAAGCGTGATGCGGCGGAGATTGCCGCGCGTTCGGGGGGAAGGAATGCGGTATGCGGTTTAACTAGGTCATAATGCGGCTGCGAAGTTTTCGCGAAATGCAGTTGCGGCAAGACCTGGGAAATCCAGATTAAACAAGGACAAACAAAACACGCTGCATTTGCGTTGCTCTCTATGTCGAACGGAATAGAGTGAGCGGCATGAGCATACGACCTGGCGACGATATCGATCCTGCAAGCGGCGACGTGAGCGCCTGCGCTTTCCTTGAAACTGTGATCGTACCGCGTGCGAAAGACCTCGGCGGATTCGAAGTGCGGCGCGCGTTACCGGCAATCGAGCGGCGCATGATCGGCCCGTTCGTGTTTCTCGATCAGATGGGGCCGGCCGAGTTCGCGGCCGGCAAGGGCGTTGACGTGCGTCCGCACCCGCACATAAATCTGGCGACGGTCACGTATCTCTATGCCGGCGAGATTTATCACCGCGATACATTAGGGTCGTCGCAGGCGATCCGGCCGGGCGATCTGAATTGGATGAGCGCAGGGCGCGGCATCGCGCATTCGGAGCGCACGGCCCCGGACGTGCGCGCGGGCGCTCATCCGCTGTTTGGCTTGCAGGCCTGGGTGGCGCTGCCGGCGGACAAGGAAGAGAGCGAGCCGACTTTTGCCCATTACGGCAAGGCCGAACTGCCGGTGATCGAGGGCGAGGGCAAGAGTGTCCGGCTCATCGCGGGCGTGCTTTATGGCCAGCGCTCGCCTGCGGCTGTGCTTTCAGATTTGTTTTACGCCGACGTCAAATTGGGCGCAGGCGCCACGCTGCCGCTCGATCCGGAATATGAGGAGCGCGGGCTATACATCACAGAAGGTGAAATCGAGATCGCGAGCGATAAGTTTCAAGCCGGTCGCTTGCTGGTGTTCAAACCCGGCGACCGCATTACGATCAAAGCCAACAGTCCGGCGCGCTTCATGCTGCTCGGCGGCGCCTCGCTCGACGGCCCGCGCCACATGTGGTGGAATTTCGTGTCGTCCCGTAAGGACCGGATCGAGCAGGCCAAGGAAGATTGGAAAGCCGGTAAATTCGGGACCGTGCCGGGCGACGACAAGGAATTCATCCCGCTGCCGGATCACTGAAGCGCTTACCAATGGCTCTCACAATCAGCCTCACCAAAGGCGCCACACAGGACACGGTCGAGATCGCTGGCGCAGGTATCAGCGCGTCCCGCTTTGAGTTTCCAAAGAAGGGGCCGATCCCTCACGACTTCGTGCATCTGGCTGTCGAACAGGCGCTGGGTCTCAAACGCGGCTTCTGGGGCATGATCGCGGAGGGCGTGGCGCCTGGCGATATTCAGGAGATTGCGAAAGCAGGCGGGCACGCGAGCGCATCGCGCGCGGAAATTCCGTCTGCGGATATCGTCGAGCTGATCCAAGCCGAGCGCGTCGTCGAATGTTTCGAAGCGGATTTCTGGGGCGCGCCAGCGGACAACGAGACGTTTCGCGAAATCGCGTCCGTCGCGTGCGCGCATTCGTTCGTGCCGTGCCCTGCGCTCAATGACGAAACGATCGCTTCAATCCGCGCGCGCATTGCCGCGTTTGCGAAGGAATGGATGGCTGCACCAGCCGGCAAAAGATTTGATCTGGTGTGGCCGACCTAAGGCGCTTGGCGCCTCGTTCTGTTCGTGAAACAGTGAATGCACGGCCTCGACAGGCCGCCATAAGCGAGAAGCGGCGCCCGCCGCACAATCCGCGCATGGGGCGCCGCCCGAACCGAAAGGGAGGCAGCGCCATGGCTGCGCATAAATCGAGCAATCACAACGTGAGGGCAATCGCCGTCGTCGGTCCGACCGGGGCGGGCAAGACGGCGTTGATCCAAGCTCTGGCATCGGCCGCCTCGGGCGGTTCGGGCGCAGTCCCGAACGCCGCCGGCCAATCCACTGAAACCGGCTTCACCGCCATCGACTATATGGGCGACCATTACGCGCTCATCGACGCGCCCGGCGCTGTCGACTTTCTGGCCGACGCGGATTTCGCTTTACCCGCCGCCGACATAGCGATCGTCGTCGCCGATCCTGATCCAGACAAAGCCGTGCTGTTGCAACCCTTCTTGAAAGCGATCGAACAGCTGAAAGTTCCGCACGCGCTGTTCATCAACAAGATCGACACCGCGCGCGGGCGTATCCGCGATTTGTTGGAAGTGCTGCAAGGCGTGAGTGCATTGCCTTTGGTGGCGCGGCAGATTCCGATCTGGAAAGACGATCACGTCTCGGGTTTCGTGGATCTCGCGATGGAGCGGGCGTTTCTCTATCAGCAGGGCAAGCCGTCGCAGCGCATCGATATTCCGGCGGACCTGGCCGAGCGCGAAACCGAAGCGCGGTTTCACATGCTCGAACAGCTTGCTGACTTTGATGACGAACTGATGGAAAGCCTGCTGTCGGATGTGACGCCGGATCAGGATGTTGTGTTCGCCGATCTTGTGCGCGAGACGCGCGAAGGGTTGATTGCGCCAGTATTCTTTGGCGCCACCGCGCAGGGCGCGGGCATTCGCCGGCTGCTGAAAGCATTGCGCCATGACACGCCGGAGCCGCAACATGCGGCCGCGCGCTTGGGGCTGAACGGCGCCGGCGCATACGTGATGAAAATCTCGCACGCAGGGCAGGCCGGCAAGCTTGCGTATGCGCGCGTGTTTGGCGGCGCGTTGGCGGACAGCACGCAGATCACGCTGAGCGATGGGTCGCAACAGCGACCGGGCGCGCTCTTTTCCGTGAATAACGGGCAGACCAAGAAGATCAGCGATGCGCGCGAAGGCGATGTCATCGCGATCGGCAAGCTCGATCCAGTGGCGGCCGGGGACATGCTGGGCGCGGGCGCGCCGGCGGCGAAGATCAAGATGCCCTTCGAGAAGCGTTTCCCGGTCTATCAGCTGGCGATCGCCACCAAGGATCGGAAAGACGATGTGCGTCTCTCCGGCGCGCTGCAGAAATTGGTCGAGGAAGATTCCGGCCTGGCGGTTGTGCACGATCAAACGACGCACGAGATTCTGCTGCAGGGCCAAGGCGAGCCGCATCTGCGCACGGTGCTGGACCGATTGAAGGCGCGTTTCGGCGTGGAAGTCTCCGCACAACGGCCGAGCACGCCGTATCAGGAGAGCATTCGCCGTAGCGCCGAAAAGCGCGGGCGGCACAAGAAGCAGACGGGCGGTCACGGCCAGTTCGGCGATTGCGTGATCCAAGTGAAGCCGCTGCCGCGCGGCTCGGGCTTTGAGTTTGTCGATAAGATCACGGGCGGCGCCATTCCGCGTCAGTGGATTCCGGCGGTGGAAGCAGGCGTAAAGGACGCGATGGCGAAGGGACCGAAAGGGTTCCCGGTCGTCGATGTGCAAGTCACGCTGATCGACGGTTCGTTCCATTCGGTGGATTCAAGCGAGCTTGCGTTCCAGATGGCCGGCCGCCTCGGCATGAGCGAAGCGCTGGCCGAATGCGATTCCGTGATCCTGGAGCCGGTCGAGAAGCTCACGATCTACACGCCGAGCGCCGGTACGCCGAAAATCAATTCGGCGGTGTCGTCGCACAACGGCCAGATCCTCGGCTTCGAGCCGCGCGAAGGCTGGCCTGGTTGGGATAAGGTCGAAGCGTATCTGCCGCATTCGGAGCGGCAGAATTTCATCATCGAGCTGCGCTCAATGACGCAAGGCTTGGCGACGTACGAAGCGGAGTTCGATCACATGGTCGAGCTGACGGGGCGTCGTGCCGATGATGTCGCGAAACGGGCGCAGCACGCGGCGGCTTAGCCGCCCGCGAACAGCGCCATCTGCGTTTGGATCACCAGCGCGACGGTTTTGCCGTCTTCGCTGGTGATCTTGGTTTGCCACACGCTCATGCGCTTGCCGCGATGCAAAGGCGTCGTCTCGCCGCGCACAATTTTGCCCGCTTTGGCGCCGCCGAGAAAATTCGTCTTGCTCTCCAGCGTCGTCGTGCCGATTGCGCCTTCGGGTAGTGAGAGAAAGCCGCCGATGGCGCCCAACGAATCCGCGAACGCCATGATCGCGCCGCCGTGTAGAATGCCGCCGGCGGTGCAGAGATCGTCGCGCACGAGGAGCGCGCCAACGACGCGATCCGGCGTCGCGTCCTCGATCTCCACGCCCATCAAAGTCGCGAACGGCATGGTGGCGGCGAGATTGCTCATGTCTGCTCCTTCAGGCGCGTCAGCCGGCGCTCGTCATAAGCTGCGTACAAGCACGCGGCGACGATGAGGGCTGCGCCCGCGTAAATCTCTGGGCGTGGCGTTTCGCGGAAAATGATGTAGCCGATCACGCTGGCCCACAACAGTTCGGTGTAGTGGATCGGCGCGAGCTGTTGCGCTTCGGCGCGCGCGTACGCTTGCGCCATCAGATACATGAACACCGCCGCCAACGCGCCGAGCTGGAAGAAGAACGGCCAGTCGCTCAAGGTTGGCGGCGTCGCGAACGCGATGGTGGGAATGAGAAGGATTACCCCAGGGATAAAGCTCGTCATGAGCCCAACGATCGGGGCGCCATCCTTCTGCGCGCGCTCGCGCAGTAGCACCATCGCAATGGAGAAGAAGGCGGCGGAGACCAGAACAGCAGTCACGCCAATCGCATGCTGCGGCGAGTCGGCGGTGCCTGGCGCGCCCTGCATCGCGATGATGACGCCAGCGAACCCGACAAGCGCGCAAATCAGGCTCGACGCCCGAATGCGCTCCTTCAGGATCACAGCCGCTACGAAAGGCGCGAGCAGCGGATAGATGAAGGAGAGCGTCACTGCTTCGGCGAGCGGCAAAATGCTCAGTGACCAGAAGAAGAGCACCGCGCACGCCGCGATGACGAAGCCGCGTAGCCCATGTGCGCGCCACATCTCTTTGGTAATCACCGGCATGCCGGCGCGCTGCCAAATCGCGAATGAGAACAGCGCGCCAAACAAATAGCGACCGAATGCGACCAACAGAACATGGTTGGTCATCGACAGAAACTTGATCGTCGCGTCCATCGCCGAACCGGCGACGATGGCGCCTGTCAACACAAGCGCTGGCGGCAAGCGGCTGAACATCGTGACTCCCCAAGGGCCGGGGGTTGTGGCGCAGCCTGCGCGCGGCGGCAATCGCTATTCGATGTAGGGGATTGCACGCCGGACAAACGAAAACGCCCTCCGCACCGAGGGCGCGAAGGGCGTTGCTGCAACGCAATCGAGGATCGCGTTACGGGGTCGTGGCGGGTGGCGATTCAGCCGGCGGCGCTGTCGGCGTCGTGCCCGACGGCGCGCCTTCCGTCGTTTCATCGATGGCTTCGCCGGCTTCTTCCATCGGGCCTTGGCCCAGATCGGTGGAGCCAGTGGTGGATTGTTCGTAGGCGGTGTCAGCCGCTTCGCCCGCTTCTTCATTGGCGCCTTGGCCGCACGCGGCGACGCTCAGCAACGCAGCCGCCGCGGTGGCGGCCAGCAAGGACTTCAACATTGGTGTCTCCTGTTGGTCTCCGACGGCGTGCGCCGCCAACTGAGTGAACGTGTTGTTCAGAACACGGTTCCTACGGATTGGTGCTGGCGTCGCCGTCCGTGGCGTCGTTCACGGCATCGCCGAGATCGTTGTTCTGTTCGTTGCCGGTGGCTTCATCTATCGACTCGCCAGCCTGTTCGAGCGGGCCGTCGCCAAGGTTTTCGTTGCCTTGCGTCGCTTCTTCGATGGCGGAATCGAGATTTTCGCCGGATTGCTCCGCGTTGTTCTCACCGCACGCGGCCAAGCTCAGCATCGCGGCCGCCGCAATCGCCGTGGCGATAGTCTTACGCATAATCGTCTCCATTTCGCGCCCCCGAGCGCCGGGCGGCACACTCAAACACCTGAGGATGTGGACGGTTCCTGCCCAGGAACGCTGGAATTGCGGCAATGGAGGGCTATAAGGCGAGCAAACGAGGGAACAATGTCCGCCGAACTTACGGAAGACCAACAACTTATTGTCGAAACCGCGCGCGCCTTTGCGCAAGAAAAATTGCGTCCGAACGCAGCCCGCTGGGAAGAGGAGGGCCTCGATCGCGGCGTGCTGCAGGAACTCGCAGGGCTGGGCTTTGCCGGCATTTATGTCGGCGAGGAGCACGGCGGCTCGGGGCTCACGCGGCTCGATGCGGCTTTGATCTTTGAAGAGCTGTCGCGCGGGTGCATTTCGACGGCGGCGTTCTTGTCGATCCACAATATGTGCTCGTGGATGATCGACAGCTTCGCCAGCGCCGAACAACGCGCGCATTGGCTGCCGAAGCTGACGACGATGCAAACGATCGCGTCCTATTGTTTGACCGAGCCGGGTTCGGGTTCGGACGCTGCTGCGTTGCGCACGACAGCGAAGCCGGACGGCAATTCCCAATACGTCGTCAACGGCTCGAAGGCGTTCATCTCGGGAGCGGGCTTTTCCGATCTTTACGTTCTGATGTGCCGCACCGGCGATGACGGGCCGAAGGGCGTGTCGACGCTGCTGGTCGAGAATGGCGCGAAGGGCCTCTCGTTCGGAAAAGCTGAAGACAAGATGGGTTGGCGCGCGCAACCGACTGCGATCGTGAATTTCGAAGATTGCTGCGTGTCAGTCGACAATCGCGTCGGTCCCGAAGGCGAGGGTTTCAAATACGCGATGAAGGGCCTCGATGGCGGGCGCTTGAATATCGCGGCCTGCGCCTTGGGTGGCGCGCAGGACGCTTTGGATCGTGCGCTGCAATATGTGAAAGAGCGCAAGCAATTCGGCAAACCCATCGCCGATTTTCAGAACACGCAATTCGTGCTGGCTGATATGGAAACCGAACTCGCCGCCGCGCGCGCGCTCCTGTATGCGGCGGCGCGTAAGCTCGATGCGAAGGCGCCGGACGCCTCCAAGTATTGCGCGATGGCCAAGCGCTTCGTGACCGACACCGCGTTCAAAGTCGCCGACCAAGCACTGCAGCTACATGGCGGTTACGGCTATCTGGCCGATTACGAAGTCGAACGCATCGTCCGCGATCTTCGCGTGCACCGGATTCTCGAAGGCACCAACGAGATCATGCGCGTCATCATCTCGCGTGAAATGTTGCGGGGATGAGCGTCGATTTCCGGTCGGTCCGGAAAATCCTCTGGGAGGATTGGGACCCGATCGGATGTGGCGTACCTGCCGACGAATATGATGATTACGTGCCGTCGGTCTTGCGTCTCTTGATTGAGCGCAAGCCGCGCGAGATGGTCGCCGACTATCTCCGTGTCACGGCGGCCGAAGCGATCGGCTGCCCTGTTTCGGACGAAAAGCTGGCCAAGGTCGTCGACCTCTTGATGGCGCTGGGCGCAGGTGGAGACACGCAATCATGATTATGCGCGCAATGGGATTGGGCTTTTTGCTGTGGCTTGCGATCGCAGCGGCGTTTCGGTTGGGCGGCCAATATTTCTTCCTGCCGGACGAAGGCTTGCGGCTGATCACGTTTCTCTCAGCGCCGGTTGTCGGCGTGGTGTGCGCGCTGGTGGCGCTCAAGCTTTTGGGTGAGGCGCGCGGTGACGAAGGTGAAGCCGCAATCGGCTTGACGCTTCCTGTGCTGATGCTCAACGGCTTCCTCACGCACGAATTTCCAACCGCCTTCCCGAATCTTGACGCCACGCTGGACGCCACGTTTGGCGCATGGTCGCTGCTGTTCGGCGCGTCGATCCTGTTCATGGGGCTGTGGACGACGAAGCTTGCGCCGCAGGATGAGCGCGTATGAGGCGGCGCGATGTGGTGTTGGGCGCGGCGACGCTGGCGGGATGCGCGAGCATGAGTGAATCGACCACGCACACGCGGCCCATCGTGATCGCGCATCGTGGCGCCAGCGCGTTTCGGCCGGAGCACACGTTGGCGGCGTATCGTCTGGCGATTGCGCAGGGCGCCGATTTCATCGAGCCGGATTTGGTGATGACACGCGACGGCGTGCTCGTCTGCCGTCACGAGAACGAAATCTCCGGCACGACCGATGTGGCGCAGCAAGCTGAGTTTGCCGACCGCCGCAAGGAGAAGGTGGTCGATGGCGTCACCGCGACCGGCTGGTGGGTGGAAGATTTCACGCTGGCCGAGCTGAAGACGCTGCGTTGCATCGAGCGCATCCCGCAACTCCGCCAAGCCAACACCGCCTATAATGGCCAGGAGCAAATCCCGACGTTTGTCGAAGTGCTGGCGCTTGCGGCTGAGCACAATGTCGGCGCCTATCCTGAATTGAAGCACCCGACCTTCCTGCGCGAGCAGGGGCTTGATCCTGTGCCTGCTTTCATCGCCGCCGTACGCGAGGCCGGTGGGCAACGCGTCGCCGATCGCCTGTTCGTGCAATGCTTTGAGATTTGGCCGCTGCCGCTGCTGGCGCAGATGTCGTCGCTCCGCTGGCAGTGCGTGCAGCTTGTGTCGTCCGAAGGCGGACCGTGGGATCGGCGCGATCTCACTTATGCGCAGATGCTGAGCGATGACGGCCTACGCCGCGTCGCCGAGTACGCGCGCGGTCTCGGCCCTGAGAAGTCGCTCGTGATCCCGCGGAGCGCGGAAAATCTCATGCTGGCGCCCACCGATCTTGTGACGCGTGCGCATGCGGCGAACCTCGTCGTGCATCCGTGGACATTCAGGCCGGAGAATTATTTCTTGGCCAACGACATGCGCGCCGGCGACGCAAGCTCGCCCCCCTACCTCGCCATGCGCGGCGACGTCGAACGCGAGATCCGCGCTTTCATCGCGGTAGGTGTCGATGGCGTGTTCAGCGACGATCCGGCGGCGGCGGTCGCCGCGCGCGGCTAAACTTTACGCACGAATTCGGATTTGAGCTTCATCGCGCCGAAGCCGTCGATGCGGCAATCGATGTCGTGATCGCCGCCGACTAGGCGGATGTTCTTGACCTTGGTGCCGACCTTGAGCGCTTGTGACGCGCCTTTGACCTTGAGGTCCTTGATCACGACGACGGTATCGCCATCCGCGAGCACTTGGCCATTTGCGTCGCGGATAACGGCGTCGCCATCCTGCGCGGCATTAGCTGTGCTTTCGGCCGACCATTCATGCGCGCACTCAGGGCAAATGAAGAGCGGCGGGTCTTCATAGGTGAGTACGGACGCGCAATTCGGGCAAGGCGGCAGGGTGCTCATGAAAAGCTCCTACCGCCCGAGTCAGCACTTTGGAATGTGGCGTGTGGTCCGCTTAAGCGACACGGCGCAGCATGTTGCGGTTGAGGATCGGTGCTTGCGCTTCGAGCACGTCCTTCTCGACGCGTTCACGCGTCTGCGGGTCTTTCACCACGAGGATGTGAATTTCCTTCGCGCCGAGATTTTGCGCCGCCTGCCACATATCGTGGCGCGCCAGCGTGGTGGAGAAATCATCGGTCTTGGCGACGAACAGCGAAATTGGGCCGCCCCAATCTTGCTGCTGCTCTTGCGGCTTCACGAACATATAGATTCCGCCCACGGGCTCCCACGCGCGTTGCGCGCGCACGATCTCGAACTCGTACCAACGGCCCGTGCCGCCCTGCCAAGAAAACGTGTTCGTGCTCACCCATGCCCTCCAGGAACGCCTACCCGAATGTGACTCTAATATGAGTCGGCGCGGTACGAAGGCTAGGCGTTAGGGCGCGGGATCGAAGCTTACGGTTTGGACATCAGAAGCGTCGAATAACTCTGGCTAAAATTCCGCAAGCGCAACGGATTGGCGTTCCGCGTGATCCGGGCGATCAATCGGCACGATGCGCACATCGACGCGCGCGAAATCCCGCGGGCCTTGTGGAGAAGACGCACGCCACGCGCTGAACGCGGCGCCTTCGGCGTGGAGCGAATAGCCTTGCGGATCGTGCTCCAGCAGGTCGGACATCAGCACGAGACGACGGCTCGGTATTTCGGCGCCGAAATCAGGATCGGCGGCGACGGCGCGTAGGCTGGTGATGATCGGCGAGGCGCGCAGGCCCGCCCGATTGCGCCGAGCACAACGCGCTATCGAGCGCGCCGGCGAAATCGTCGTCCCAACGCTGCTACGCCATGCGCGCATTCTCAAACAGCGGATTGGTTTGCTCGGGCGGGCGCGGCAGGCAGCGCGAAAAGAGGATCGCGGGCTCCTGCGGTCGGCGCACATTGAGTCGCATGATCGTGAGGCGATCATATTGGCCAAGCCGCGCGCGTTCTCGTGCCAGCACAGCGCGCAATTTGCGGCGATGGCGCGCCTCAAAACGATCGGTGGAATCCACCAGCACGATCGTGTGCGCTTGAAGTGGTGCGTCCATGCGGCAGAGCGTTTCTTCGTCCGTCGGTGGGGGCGCAGGAAAAACGTCGCCGCGCCCAAGCCCCCAACACCAGCATCGCCGCGATGATGGGCACGACGCCCAGCACGTTGCGACCGCCCACGCCGCGCCCGCGTCTCATGCGGCCGCGCCCGCGTCGAGACGTGCAGCGGCGTCTTCGAGATCGCGCAGCAGGCCTTCCAACGCCTGCGTCGATTGCTTCTGCGCCTCTTCAAGGCGCGCACGCGCATCGTCGATCATCGACGCCGAGGGGCCCAGCGCATCGAGCGAGGGGCCGACGATGGGTGGCGGCACGCTGAAATAGGGCGGCGCCGGCGTGGTGCGGACGGCGGCGTTTTCTTGGCGATAGATGTGGATCGCGCCGGCTGCGGCCTCATCAAGCGCGCGCGCTTTGGAATCCAGCGTCTCCATTTTGAGCGCGGCGGTGTCGAAGGCTTTGCTCATCGCCTCGTACTCGGCGCGCATTTTTTCGAGCCGCGCGGCCAGCGCGATTTTCGCGGCCTCGATCGGCGCCTCCAGCTCACGTCGCGCTTCGGCGCGGAGATCGGAGAGTGCATGCGCGGCGTCCTGGGCCGCGCGGTCCATCTTGCCGAAATCTGGATAGGGATCGTCGAAGCCGGAATAGCCTTTGCGCGTGGCGAACACCCAGACGCCGGCGCCGAGCATCAACAGGATAATGGCTTGCGGTGAATCCAATTGCAGCAGCGACCAGAAACGGAAGCTCGCACCGGAGCCCAAGTCCACTTCGCGCCCGGCCATCGCCGCCATCTGATCGCGCCAATCGGCGGCGAAGAGATTGAGCATCAACGCCAGCGCGGTGAACAGCGCGAACGCGAATCCGCCCAACACTTTGATCGGCAGCTTGATGTGCTGCAGGTAACGCAGGCCCAAAAAGCCCGCGAGATAGCCGAGCGTGACGTTTGCGCCGGAGAGCCCAATCGCGGTGATGGCGTCGCCCAGCAAGCCGCGCGCATCGTCCTCGGCGAAGAGTGCGGCGCTGAACAAAGCTTCGAACACCGCAGCACACAACAGCAGCCCCGCCTGCAACAGCGTCGAACTCGGATAGACGGCGCCGCGGCGCAATTGGTTGGCCTTCTTGAATGCATCGAGATCGGCGCGCGCTTGCGCAGCGCGGTCGGCGGCCTCGCCCCAATCATGGCCGACGCGGCCGGCGGCTTGTTTCAGCGCCAGCCGCGCATCGAGTGCTGGGCCGGCGAAATCCTGTGGCGTTGGCGCAAGTGCGCGTAAGCGACGTTCCGCTTCAGCCCTCGCTTCGTTGCGGGCTTGATCGACATGCGCGCGTTCGGCGGCGACCGCCTCCAATACGGCGCGCTCGGCGCTAGAAAGATCCTCGGCATCGTGGCGCGGGGAATTGTGGGCGGCGTCCTCGCGGGCGCGTTTGCGGAGATGGAGCCGCTTCTCCAGCGCCGAAGTGCTGAAGCCTTGCGGCGGTTTGGCCGCGCGCTCATTGGCCCTGGCTTGCCCGCCGCCGTCCATCGCCCGCTCCCGGGGCGGCACTAAAGCGCGGAACCGGCGCTTCTCCAAGAGCAGCGGGGGCGCTATCACGCCATCGGGAGCACATCTTGAGCGATTTACGCGATCTCTTGGCTATCGCCGTAGCCGCCGCCATCGAGGCAGGCGCCGCTTTGAAGACCCATCGCACCGCCTGGAGCGTGGTCGCCGCCGAGGAGGGCCGCGAGGTCAAAATCGACGCTGACAAGCATGCTGAAGCCTTGATCCTCGCCGCTTTGGAGAAAGCCTCGCCCTATGCCGTGATCTCGGAGGAGGCCGGCTGGGTGCGCGCGACCGAGCGCGGCGATCGCTTTATCTGGGCGGTCGATCCACTTGACGGCAGCGTCAATTATTTGCGCGACTATCCGCATTGCGCGGTTTCGATCGCATTGCTCGATAATGGCCAGCCCATCCTGGGCGTCGTCGATTGCTTTGCTCTAAACGAGCGCTTCACCGGCATCGTCGGCGAAGGCGCCTGGCTGAACGGCGCACCGATGCGCGTGTCGCAGATCGACGCGCCGTCGAGCGGCATTTTGCAGACTGGAGTTCCGTCGCGCGCGACGCCAGAATCGATGCTTCTGTTCGAAGAGCGTCTGAAAACATGGCGTAAAGTGCGGATGATCGGCTCGGCTGCCTCTGCGCTGGCG
The DNA here is from genome assembly GCF_004634425.1 of Vitreimonas flagellata. NCBI lineage: Bacteria > Pseudomonadati > Pseudomonadota > Alphaproteobacteria > Hyphomonadales > Hyphomonadaceae > Vitreimonas > Vitreimonas flagellata. The sequence goes on from NZ_SBJL01000004.1 coordinate 284,624, forward strand.
TATGTCGCGGCCGGACGCGCCGAAGCGTACCGTGAATCAGGTTCCATGATTTGGGACGTGGCCGCCGGTTGCGCATTGGTGAAGGCGGCGGGCGGAGAGTTCCGTATCAGCGGTGGTCGTCTCGACCGTCCACTCGAAGTGGCCGCATGTAACGCACGTGTCACATTGCCGGACTAATCCCCAGCTCAACGCATGGCGATTTCGTGGGCATGCGCAAGTTTTTCGACGGAAAGACTGTACAGCCGCGTTCGATCAGGGAATCGTTACAACCTCTGCTGAAGCATGCGGTGGACAGGGCGGTTTGATTCGGCGAGAGGGTGTTGGTCGGTTTTGGGTCGGCGAGCGAGGGGATGACGCTAGCGGCGATCATAATGGGTTCCGCCTCCGCCGTGCGTGACGCTTGGTCCGCGCGCGATATTTGGCGCGCCCGCGGAATGACTTTGCACGGCGCGGTCGTTATCGGCCCCGGCGAAGTTGAACCGCAGCTGATAGCAAGACTTCCCGCCTGGGATGCGCTGAATACTGACGCTTTAGGGTGCCAAACACTTGTGCTGGCTGAGCCACCGCGCTCAGCCGCGTTGTCGCGTGATTTGCTGCACAAAGCCGCCAACGCGCGGATGCGCATCGAATTGATCGAAGGTGGGCTGCTGAGGCCACTGGCGCTTCGCGATCTGATCGGCGGCTCGCTGGCGGATATCGACGCCGCCCGCATCGCCAACACGTTTGCCGGCAAGCGTGTGTTGATCACAGGCGGCGGCGGCTCGATCGGCTCGGAGCTCGCGCGCCGATTGGCGGTTTGCAATCCGGCGCAACTCACGCTGCTCGATAGCTCCGAATACAATCTCTTCCGCATCGGTAACGAATTGCGCGATGCGCGCATTGTTATGGCGGACGTGCGCGATGCCGCTTCGGTGCGTCGTTGGTTCACACGCGAGCGGCCCCAGATCGTTTTCCACGCGGCGGCGCTGAAGCAGGTGCCGCTTGTCGAAGCCTTCCCAAGTGAAGGTGTGCTCACCAATGTGAACGGTCTGCGCAATGTCGCGGAAGCGGCGCAACTGGTGGATGCGGAGCTTGTGTTCTTGTCGACCGACAAGGCGGTTGATCCCTCCGGCGTGATGGGCGCTTCGAAGCGCCTGGGCGAAATGTATTGCCAGTCGCTCGATCGCCGTGGCCCGCGCCGCGCCATCCCCGTGCGTCTGGGCAATGTGTTGGGCTCGGCCGGCTCCGTTGCGCCGATCTTTGAGAAGCAGCTCGCCATGGGCGGCCCGCTCACGGTCACCGATCCGCAGGTCACGCGCTATTTTATCTCGATCCCGCAAGCAGCGGACGCGCTGTTACACGCGGCCGCCGCGAGTTTCGCGGACGAGCGCCGTGGCGCGGTGCTCACGATCGACATGGGCGAAGCGCTTTCGATCGTGGAATTGGCGCGCGAGACGATCCGGCTCTCCGGTCAGCGGCCGGACGAAGACGTCAGCATCGTCTTCACCGGCTTGCGCCCGGGTGAGAAGCTGCACGAGAGCCTGATCGCGTCCGACGAAGCCGAAGAAGCCGGCCCAGCCGATGGCCTGATCGCTGCGCAATCGCCACCGCGTGGTCTGGGCGAACTGCATGAACTGATGGAGCGCCTAACGCTCCTCGCGCGCGAGGGCGCAGAGGTCGAACTGACCGCCGAATTGTTCGCCGCAGTGGCGACTGTGGCCGAGACGGCCGAAACCGAACTCAAACTCGCTTAAGGCGTCGGCGCTGGCGTCGTCTGCTTTTGCTCGCGTTGTTCGCGGGCGCGGCGGAGGATTTCTTCGAGCGGATTGGTTGAGCGCGTTGGCTCTTGTTGAGCCGGCGTTTGCGCAGGCGTTTCAGCGGCGGGCGTTTCGCCGTCGCTGGACGCTGGCGTTTCCGTTGCCGGCGGCGTGGTCGCGGCGGGCGTGCGGCCGAACAGGGCTTCGCCGAGCGTTGCGAGCGGACTGCCTTGCTCTTGGCGCGAGAGGATGTCGCGCAATTGGTTTTGCACCACTTCTTCGAGTGCGGGGCGGAAGCTCACGCGCGACCACGGCCCGCTGATGCGGAACGGCACGCCGAGGCCTGCGACGCTAGCGTCGCCGCCTTGGCCTTGAGCGTTGTTCACGGCGCGCGGCGCGATGCGCATGTCGATGGTTTGCGCGCCGATATTGACCAAGCCGCTGCCTTCGAGCCGCACATAGGGATTGAGCATGCGCATGTCGTTGGTGGCCATTACGCCATCGGCGACAGCGAATGTCGCCGAGAGCTCGGCGAAATCGGTGGACGAGCCTTCGCCCGCGGCCTGGCCCGTGAGCGCTGATTGCACCGTGCGCGCGATCTGCGCGAGGTTCACGCCCTTCCATTGGCCGTCATTGAAATTGAACGAGGCGTTGCCGTGCAGCGAGCGCATGAGCGCTGCTTGCGATGTTCCCGTGCCGACGAGCGAAGCGCGGAGGCGGCCACGGCCGACGATCTTGTCGAAGCCGATCGCGTCGCGCAGCAGTGTTTCGGCTTGGACGTTTTGCGCATCAATCTCGAACGCGATGCGCGGCGTCGCGCCCGAGCCATCGGCGATCAAGCGCGCCGTGCCGCCGCCATCATACATGGAAATGCGGGTGAGTCGGGCGTCGGCGGCGCCATTGGCGACGCGCAGCGCCAGCGCCACATCGGCAAAGCTCATGCGCTGGAAGCGCAGCGAGCCAAGATTGAGCTGCAAATCCGCATCGAGCGCGCGCAGGCCGGAGAGATCGAGCGGCGATGTGCTCCAGGCGGTGTCGACCTCGACGCCTTCTTGGCCGGCTTGCGCCGGCGGTGGGAGGTAGGTGTTGAGATCGATCGCGGCGGAGCTGAGCGCGCCATTGACGCGCAAGCGGCCGCTCTCTTGCGTGATCAGCGTAAGACTGCCGTTGGCGTTGATATCGTCCAGGCGCAGTGTGGCGTCGGTGAGCGCCGTTTGCTGGCCTTCATGAGCCATCTGGCCTTCGACATTGAACGGGCCGAAGCCGCCGCCGGCCGCCATCGGCGTGCCTATCCAAGCCATCAGCGCGCGCAGTGAATTGCCGCTCGCGTCGACGCCGCCGGTCAGCGCGCCGGTGGCCGAATGGAACACGCCTTCGAAATTGGCTTGCAGGGGATCGGAGCGTACAGCGGCGGAGAAGGGCGTTTCGCCTTGCTCCAACACGGCGCGCGGCAGGCCGATATTGCTCTCAAGGTTGATGCGCTGGTTGCGATAATCGAACGCGGCTTGCAGCTGCGCCGGTAGATCGAGCGATTGCAGCGCCAGGCTCGCATCGACGTCTTGCAACACCAGCGGCTCGCCCTCGGCGCCTTGGAACGAGATCATGCTGTCGATCATGCGCACATCATCGAGGCGCAGATCTTCGAGCGTGTTTTCCTGCTGGGAATTGTTTTCGGTCGGGAAGGTCCAATTGTTGTTGGCGGCTGCGTCATCCTCGGCGCGGAGTCGCACTTCGGCGCCATCGAGGATCAATTCCTTCACCTCGATCGCGCCGCGCAGCAGAGGCATCACCTTCACGGCGAACACGATGCGATTGGCGGCGAGGAAGGCTTCGTCGGAGGGGAAGTCTTCGGGATTGGAGAGCATCGCGTCATTCACGGAAAAGCCGAGCGCGGGCCAGAAGGTGATCTGGATATCGTCGCCAAGCGTGAGATCTCGGCCGGTGGCTTCCTCGATGCGGCGCTCGGCTTCGGCGGCGGCCAAATCTTTCGGGAAGAAAACGAAGAAAATCACCACCGCCAGCACGAGCAGCGCTACGAGCGCGCCAACGGCGATGCCGATCGTCTTCAGATTGAGGGCCTTGATGCTGAGCGCCATGAAACGTCCTCTTCGATCACAACCTAGTGTTCCCGCACGACAAAATCGAGACGTACCGCGCCCTAGGCGGTTCCGCCGCCTTGGGCTATTTCCCAGGCATGGGTGGATTCTTCTCTGCAATGTTCGCTGAATTGGGCGCGCGGCGGCGGCGCTTGCGCGCAAGCCTCGGCGATCGCGGCCAAGCCATCATGGAATTTCTGGTGCTGGGCGGGCTTGTCATCGGCTCGCTCGGACTTTTCCTGCGGCCCTGGATGCTTACGGTTGCGCCGTGGGGTTTTGCGCTGCCCTTCGTGTTTCTGATCGGCTTCTTTCTGATCGAGGCGCGCCGGCAAGCGAGCATCGCGCGCGGCCAAGACTCAGCGAAGACCAACGCGAGCTATGATTGGTTTGCGCTTCTGTGGTCGTTCGGTTGCGCGCTTGCGGGTGCGGCGGCGTTTGTGATCGCGTTCACATCGACGCCGCCTGCTGCGCCCGAGGAAGATTGGGTGCCGCCGCCGAACGCGGTCGTCATTGAAATGGACCCATAGGGGCTCTGCACAAAATCTCCCAAGCGCCTGAGCGATAAATCGGGCGGGGCTCCCCGCGCAGTGCCCGCGATGCGCTCAAAGCATCGGCGTTTGTCACTCGGGGAGAATGCATGACCTCCAATCCCATATCCGGCCTGATCCCGCGCGGATCGTTGGGCCTTAAACTCTTGCTCGTCTGCGCGCTCGTGCTCGCGATGGGCATTCCGCTAATGACGGTCGGCGCTTTGATGGAGGGCCGCGAACAGCGGGCTCGCCAAGTCACGGCCGAGATCGGCGCGCAGGCGGGCGGTCAGCAAGTGATCGGCGGGCCGATGCTGGTGGTGCCGTATCGCCGCACGATTGAGGTCACCACAACGGAAGGCCAAGTTTCAACCAGCATCGAACGCGGCCGCTACATCGTGTTCGCACAGAACGGCACGGCGGACTCACAGCTGGCTGTCTCGCAGCGGCGTCTCGGCATTTATCGCGCCGATTCCTTCGACGCGACGACGAATTTCCATGCGGAGTTCGATCCCGCCGCCGCGCTCGAAGGGCTCGATCCGTCCTACACGTTCGATTGGGCGCAGGCGCAATTGGTGATGTTCGTCGGCGACAGCCGCACCATTCGCGACGCCGCCGAACTGCGCTTCGCCAATGGCGACACCGCCACCTTGGAGCCGACCTCGGATTTCGACTTCGGCCAAGCCGCCATTGCGGCAGGGCAGTGGGACTACAGCGCTTCGCCGCCGGCGCAGGCGTTCCGTTCGCTGCAAGCCTTCGCCGCGCCCGCGCCATTGGGTGATGCGCCGGAGCCGTTCGTGGTCGACACGCGCATCGTGCTGGGCGGGGCGCAGCGCTTTGCCGTCGCCGCCTTCGCACAGGACACCGCCGTCACCATCGCCGGCGACGCCACGGCCACTCGCGCGCAAGGCTATTTCCAAACCAACCAAGGCGTGGAGCTGACGGGCGAGGGCTTCAATGCGCAATGGCGCGTGCCGTTCGTGGCGCGCAACATGCCGAAAGCGGCCAATCTGACCTCGTTCAATCTGGGCGACATCGCCAATCACGACATGGCCGTGAGTTTCGTCGCCGCCGACGACATCTACCAGGGTGTCCGCCGCGCCATCGAATACGGCATCATGTTCATCGGCATCGTCTTCCTGGCGACGCTCGTATTCGAGGCCGTCAGCGGCAAGAAGGCCCACGCCGCCCAATACATCCTGGTCGGCCTGGCGCAGTGCGTCTTCTACCTGCTGCTGCTCTCGATCACCGAGATCATCGGCTTCACCCAGGCCTTCACCATTGCCGCCGCAGCCACCGTGCTGCTGCTCTCCTATTACGCTGGGGCGTCCTTCCGCTCCGCGGCCGTGGGCTTCAAGGCGCTCTTGGGGCTCAGCGGTCTCTACGGCGCCATGTACGTGCTGATGACCTTGGAGGATTTCGCCCTCCTGGCCGGCTCCGTGGTCGCCTTCGCGGTCATTGCCGCCACCATGATCGCCACACGCCGCATCGATTGGTACGGCCGGGCGGCTCCTGCCGGATCGACGACGGAATAGGGGCATTTCGCGTGCTTGACGGGCGCTGCGGCGCTCGTCAGGTTCGCGCCCGCCATGGTCGAACTCACACTACCCAAGAATTCCAAGGTCAAAACCGGCAAGCGCCACGAGACCCCAAAGGGGGCCAAGCGCACGCGGGAGTTCAAGATTTACCGCTACGATCCCGAGACGGGCGAAAATCCGCGCTGGGACATCTACCAGGTCGATTTGGATAGCTGCGGGCCTATGGTGCTCGACGCGCTGATCTCGATCAAAAACGACATCGACCCGACTTTGACCTTCCGCCGCTCGTGCCGCGAAGGTGTCTGCGGCTCCTGCGCCATGAACATCGGCGGCCGCAACACGCTGGCCTGCACCAAGGGCATGGATGAATATCCAGCCGGCGCGATCACGATCTCGCCGCTGCCGCACCAGCCGGTGTTGAAGGACCTGGTGCCGGATCTGACGAACTTCACCGCGCAATACGCCGCGATCCAACCCTATCTGCAAACCGAGACGCCCGAGCCGGACGCCGAATGGCGCCAAAGCCCAGAAGAGCGCACCAAGCTCGACGGCTTGTACGAGTGCATCCTGTGCGCCTGCTGCTCGACCTCGTGCCCGTCCTATTGGTGGAATAGCGACCGCTTCATGGGCCCGGCGGCGCTGCTGCAAGCCTATCGCTGGATCGCCGACAGCCGCGACGAGCACCAGGGCGAGCGCCTCGATGCGCTTGAAGACCCGTTCAAGCTCTATCGCTGCCACACGATCATGAATTGCGCCCAGGTCTGCCCCAAGGGTCTGAACCCGGCCAAGGCCATCGCCGAGATCAAAAAGGCGATGGTGGAGCGCAAGGTTTAGGTCCGCACATGGGCGGGAACAAAGTTCCCGTCTGCGGCGTTGACGGGCTTCGGCGCAAGGCGTGCGGGAGTCGTTGGTGGCGGATGCGGTGGATAAGGAAGGCGACGACGCTCCGCCATCGACCATCGCCGCGCAGGTTTTTTTCCGCCTGACCGATCGCCTGTTTCGTTCGGCGACATCCCAGCAAGCTTACGAAGCGGCGCTGGACGCGATCTTCCAAGCGCTGGGCTGCGACCGGGCATCCATTCTTTTGTTCGACGAACGCGGGCAACTGAGCTTCGTGGCCTCGCGTGGGCTTTCGCTGCGCTACCGCGACGCGGTTTCCGGGCACACGCCCTGGCGACAAGGCGAGCCGCAGCCTGAGCCGATCACGCTCTGCGATATCGAGGCGTCGGATGAAACGCCGGCACTGAAGGCGGCGGTGCGCGAAGAGGGCATATGCGCGATGGCGTTCGTGCCGCTGATGGCGCATGGCGGCGTCGCCGGCAAATTCATGGTCTATCACGATGCGCCGCATAATTTCAGCGCGGAAGAATTGGATGTCGCGCACACGATCGCGCATCAGGTCGGCTTCTATCTGGAGCGGGACATTGCGCGCGCGCTGCGTGCGCGCGTCGATCAGACAGGCCAATTGCTGAAATCGATCGTCGAGAATTCGAGCGATGCGATCATCTCGAAAGATTTGAGCGGAATCATCAATAGCTGGAATAAGGGCGCCGAGCGTTTGTTCGGCTACGCGCCGGACGAGGTCATCGGTCGCTCTGTGCTGACGCTCATTCCACCTGAGCTGCATCATGAAGAGCCCGGCATTATTGCGCGCGTCTCGCGCGGCGAGCGGTTGGAGCACTTTGAAACCGAGCGTGTGCGCAAAAACGGCGAGCGCATCCATATTTCTCTCACAGTTTCGCCGGTGAAGGATGCGAGCGGTCGCATCGTCGGCGCCTCGAAAATCGCGCGCGACATCAGCGAACGCAAGCGCGCCGACGAACAGCGGCAATTGCTCATCAATGAGCTGAACCATCGCGTAAAAAACACGCTGGCGACGGTGCAATCCTTGGTGATGCAAACCTTGCGGACAACCGAACGCAGCGCCGATGCGCGACCTTTGATCGATGCACGGCTCACCGCGCTGGCTCGTGCCCATGATTTGCTAACGGCTGAGAATTGGGAAGGCGCCTATCTGCGCGAAGTAGTCGAGCGCGCGCTGAAAGCGTTCGCGGCCGGCGCGCGCGTTGAGGTGGGCGGCCCGGTGGTGCGGCTCACGCCGAAGCAGGCGCTGGCGTTGTCGATCGCGCTGCATGAATTAGCGACCAATGCTGCAAAGTACGGCGCGCTTTCCAACGAAAGCGGTCGCGTCACACTGAAGTGGGACGTTGGCGGCGAGAGCGGCGCCGACATGCTGCAGCTTGCGTGGTGCGAGAGCGGCGGCCCGCCTGTGTCGCCGCCGACGCGCGCGGGCTTTGGCTCACGGCTGATCGAGCGCAATCTGGCGTTCGAGCTGAACGGCGAGGCGCGGATCGAGTATCGGCCTGAAGGCGTGGAAGCATTCATCTCGACGCCGGTGGAGCGTCGGCTTGTGTATCAATGGGAAAGCTAGATTTGGCGGGGGCTCAGCTGAAATTTCTGATCGTTGAGGATGAGGCGCTGGTGGCGATGCTCATCGAAGATGTGTTGAACGATTTGGGGCACGAGGTCGTGGCCGTCAGCGGCCGTGTCGAGCAGGCGCTGAAGCTCGCACAAGACTCGGCGATCGATTTCGCCATCCTCGATCTCAATCTCAACGGCACACACACGTACCCGATCGCTGAAACGCTGCGTGCCCGCGGCGTGCCCTTCATTTTCGCGACGGGCTATGGCTCCGGCGGCGTCGATGAGGCGTGGAAGAGCGTGCGCGTGCTGCCCAAACCGTTCGAGCCGCATCAGCTTGCGGCGGCAATCGCGGAAGTGCGCGCTTAGCTCACTGGCGCGTTCCCGAGCCCCGGTGTCCAATCATAGAGCGGCCGCGTGTGGCCATTCTCAAACCGCACGCCGTTCGGCGCCGTCATCAGGCCCGGCCGCGTGGTCTCGCCGCGCACGGAAAGCGCCGTCACGCCGTGCACGTTGGCCGGCATCACTTCGCCCGGATCGCTGACACCGTTACGGTTTTCGTCGCGCCAGAGCGCCAACCCGCCGAGTTCGGCGCCGGTGAGTTCCCCGTTGCGATCATCGTCCAGCGCGCGCAGCGCCTCGAAGCCATCGCTCCAGAACACGCTCCAGGTGCGCTGGCCGATCATGTCGAAGCCTGAGCGCACTTCGCCGCGCCATTCGGGATCCCACACCAGCCACGCCGCATCCGGCGTCAGCCAGCCTTGCGCGCGCGCATCGCCCGTGCCTGCGAAATCGAATGCGACGCGCGAACCGTTGTCGACCAAGCGCTCGAATGGGCGATCCGCGAGCGGCACGACGACAGGCGTCACGTAAATGATCGGCTGGCTCGCTTCCAAACGCTGGCGCAAGCGATCCATACGTGCGCGATCGCTGTGCGAGGTCGCGAGGTGCGCCAGGTGCGCCGCGGTTTCGGTGAGCACCGCGTGATCTTCCCATTCCGATTGCGGGCCAGCCAAGCGTGACAGACCGCGCTTCAAAATGTGACGCAATTCGCGGCGCGCATCATTGGTGCGGCCAAGGCGATCGAGCACATAAGCGTAGCCCAATCGCGCGCGCAGATTGGTCCGGTCGATTTCCAACGCACGCGCATAATGGCCCCGCGCCGCTTCCAGCCGCGCACGCGCGCCGGCGCTCGGATTTTGCGGCGCGTTGGCCGGCGTTTCGGTTTGTGGGCCCAGATGAAAATTGTACGCGGCGCAGCGATCGTTCGGGCCGAACTCGCGCTCCTCTTCCTCCATGGGTGGGCCCATCGGCTGCACGTCACGGCAGAGCATGCTGCCAGCTTCGACGAAATTGTCGTTCTCGCGCATGTAGGTGAAAGGCGCGTTGTCGCGCGCGTAAGCGAGAAGGTTGAGCCGGCCCAGCAGGCGCTCGCGTTGCGCGGGATCGACACCCTCCATTGCGCTGACATTCGCCAGGGCGCGATCGATGGGCGCTTCATACACTGGTTGCGGCGGCGGAATGTAAGGGATGGCGATGCTCGTCGCCGTTAGTCCCACCCACAATCCGAGCGCCAAAATACGGGCGCGCATGGCTCACTCCCATCCGATACCCGTCCCTCGCAGAGTATCCTGCGCTGCGCCGTGACCGGCGTCTATGGCGAAGTTTTCACAATTGGTTGCGCGGGCGGGGGATCGCGCCAGGCGCATTCTGGGCCGCCCGGATCGAAGGGCTTGTCCGGCGCGTGTTCGAGTTCGCGCTCCACATAATGCTTGATGCGCCGCGTGATCGAGACGCCGTCACCCACCGCTTGCTCGGCGGGGATGAGTGGGCCGAAGGTGAGCTTGTACGTTTTGCCCTGCTTGTTGAGCAGCTCGTGAAACAGCGTGATGTCGCGCAGTTCGGCCGAGAATTTCGAGAAGGTGTGAAACCAAAACGAGTAGGGCCCACTCATGTGCACGGGCAGGATCGGCAGCTCATATTTGCGCGCGAGGCTGATCGCGGTCGGCATCCATTCCGGATCGGTGAGCTTGCCGTCGTCGCGAATGCGCGCGAGTCGCCCTGCCGGGAAGATCGCCAGCGGACGATTTTGCGCGAACGCTTCATCCGTCATCTTCAGCGTCACGCGCGTACGTTCACGTGTGCGCTTGGCCAGCACCCATTCGACCGGGATCAGCACGTCATCGAAACGCGGACACACGCGCTGCGCATCCGAGTTCGCGTAGAACATCACATCCGGCCGGGGGCCCTTGAGTGCATCGTAAAGCGCAATGCCGTCTGTGATGCCCGTCGGGTGATTGGCCAGCACGATGAACGCGCCATCGCGCGGTACGCGTTCCAAGCCGCTGACATCAAGCTTCACCGACAAGAGCTGGGAGATCGATTCCAACGCCTCCGCCCCGGCCATTGGCGCGATCATGTCGGCCATGCGCACGGCTTTTTGGTAGTTCAGGATCGTGAACAGTGGCGGGCGCACGACCGGCCAGATCGGCCCTGACGAAAGCTTCGGCGCACGCTCTTCAATCAGCACGTCGACGATATGCTTGGCGGGCGCGACTGCGCGCGCCGGCTGGGTCGTTATCGTGGCGTCTATCTGCGTCATCGGGCTCCGCCCCCAGCGCTCGTTTCCGAGTCGGCGCTGCTACCGGCAGGGAAGCATGCGGCGCGGGCGGCGAAAAGAGCCGTCCAGCACTTGCGTTGGCCCGCCTGGGCCGGTTCTAAAGCGGCTGCCGCCGCCGGAGTACTGAGTCTCGATGTCATCGCCGCTTGCCGCGTACCGCCGGCGCCTCGAAGCGGGCGATCTCGTGCCCGATCCGGACCAGGCCCGCGCCGCCGAGCGTCTGGACGCGCTGGCCGAGGCGCTGAAGCGCTGGAATCCGGACGCCTGGTTCAGCAAGGGCGCTGCCCCGCGTGGGCTGTATCTTTGGGGCCCGGTCGGGCGCGGCAAGTCGCTGTTGCTCGATCTTTTCTTCGAAACGGCGCCGGTGAAGAAGAAGCGGCGCGTGCACTTCCATGAATTCATGCTCGACCAGCACGCCGCGATGCGCGACGCGCGTGCGGCCGGCGCGGGCCAAGATCAATTGATCGCGCAGGCGGCCAAACGCGTCTCCGATAGCGCGCAGCTTTTGTGCTTCGATGAAGTGCAAGTCACCGACATTGCCGACGCCATGATCTTGGGCCGCTTGTTCGAGCGCTTGTTCGAAAGCGGCGTCACTATCGTCGCCACCTCGAACCGGCCGCCGGATGAGCTCTACAAGAACGGCCTCAATCGCCAGCTCTTCTTGCCGTTCATTGAGCAATTGAAGCAGAAGCTCGACGTGATCTCCGTCGCCGGGCCGCGCGACTATCGGCTTGAGCGCTTAATGGCGGCGCCCGTCTATTACGCGCCGCTTGGACCGGCTGCCGAAGAATCCATGGATCGCGCGTGGGAGCGTTTAACGCTGGGTGCGGCGCCGCAATCGGTGATGCTCGATGTCGGCGGGCGCGCGCTGAAGGTGGAGCGCGAGGCGGCCGGCGTGGCGCGCTTCACCTTTGAAGAACTCTGCGCGCGGCCGTTGGGTGCGGCGGACTATCTAGAAATCGCCGAGCGCTTCCACACCGTGCTGCTGGAGAACATCCCAAAGCTCTCGCCCTCAATGCGCGAAGAAGCGGCGCGCTTTCGCACGTTGATCGATGCGCTCTATGAAGCAAAAGTGAAGCTCGTGGCCTCCGCGGACGCGCCGCCGCAAACGTTGTACCCGGCGGGCGATCAGAGCTTCGAGTTCGAACGCACCGCCTCGCGCCTAATGGAAATGCGCAGCGAAAGCTACCTCGCGCTGCCGCGTCGCGATGCGGAATGGAAAAGCGGGATCGTGGATTAGTTTCTGGCGCCAAGTCCGAAAGCGGCGCGCTCCGAAATGGAATCCGTGACCTTCTCCCACGCGGTAGGAGGATGTCATGAATTTGCGTGTGAGCGGAATTCCAACGGCGGAATTTGATCAACTTCGTAACGACGGCTTTGATGCGAACGGACAAGCGCCCCTAGCGCGCGTCGCTGAGGGCGCAGCCAATCCGTGCCGGCACTGCCTCCAGCTCATTACGCCGGGCGCCGACAAGCTGGTGCTCAATTGTCGTCCCTTTCCCTGTGCGCAGCCTTATGCGGAGACCGGCCCCATCTTTCTGCACAACGAAACATGCGTGCGGTTCGAAGGCGCGGGCTTGCCGGCATGGTTCCACTTTCTCGATCCTGCGGCGGTTCGCGGATACGATGCTGACGATTGGATTCGCTACGAAACCGGACAGATCGTGCGCGGCGGCGATCTGAAGGACGTATGCGAGTCGATCTTGAGCGACCCATCGGTCGCGTACGTGCACATCAGGTCGAAGTTCGGTTGCTTCCAATACCGTGTTGATCGCGCCTCAGCGGCCAGTTAGGCGAATTCCAATCCGCGCGGCTTGCGGCGCGCCGTAAAGTGTGACGCCGTCCGCCGTCGCTCCGGTTTCGATTTCGGCATCGAGCGCGTTGTCGAGCGCGATGAAGGCGCTCGCGTGGGGCGTGATGTCTTGCTCGAAGCGTAGATCAAGCGTCAGCGCTTCGCCGAGGCGGCGTGTGTTCAGATCATCATCGAAGCGGGCGCTTTCGTAGCGCGCGTCGGCGCTAAACTCACCGCTCGCCCAGGGGCGCCACGCGAGGCCTGTTGTGGCGCTCCATTTCGGCGCTTGCGCGGGGCGGAGGCCGGTGAGTTGTGGCGCATCATCGCCGCCGTTGACCTCGGCGTCCGTGTAAGAGAGCGCGGCGCGCCAGGAGAGCACATCGCTTAGCGCGCCGCGCGCGTCGGCTTCGACGCCGAATGCATTGATGTGGCCAGTGTTTTGGCGCTGCCGATATACGCCCCCCGCGGGCACGAACACACCGGGCGGAAATGTGCCGGGGCCGACGCCGAGCGTGACATTGGTGATTGGATCGACCAGGCGCACAGCGAACACGCCTACGCTCCACGCGACATCGCCATTGTCATCGCCGAACGTGGCGTCGAGGCCATAGAGATGTTCCGGCTCCAGCGACGTGTTCGATTCCGTGATGTCATTTCCAACGCGGAAGGGGCGGTGGAGCTCGTTGAGCGTCGGTGGGCGAAAGCCGGCGTATGCGGCGGCGCGGGCGTAGTGCGCGCCGAAATCGTGGCGCACGCCAACGCGCGCATTGGGCGCCCAGATTTCTTGATCTTCGGCTTCGACATCGAGCGTCGGCGCACCCGTGGAGATCAAACGCTCAAGCCGTTGACCTTCGCTCGCCTGCCACCAATCCAGTCGAACGCCGCCTGAGACGAGCGTGTCGCCATAGCTGCGCCAGCCCTCGGCATACGCGCCAGCGCTCAGAGTTTCGCCGCCGGCGATGCGAGAGCGCAGGAACGTGCCGCCGCTATAATTAAAACGCTCGCGCGTTTCGCCATCGGCGGCGCGCACGTCGAAGCCGATTTCGGCATTGCTCCAGCGCAGCGCCGCGTTCGCGCCCCAGCCAAACGCAGGCGTTTCGTCTTGCACGGAAGCCGGGGTTGTTGCGTTGCGGCCAGGCGCCACGCTGACGAAGCTGTTGCTCATGTCGCTCTCGCGCGCCCACGCTTGCAGGCGCCATCCCGGCGCATCGGCGCTTGGTTGGGCGACAAGCGTGAGGCTGGCGGCGAGTCCATCGGCTGTTGAGTTTGCGCCGACCAAGCCGGAGCTGCGTTCTTCACCGTAAGCGGAAAGGCGTGCGGAGATGAGCGCATTGTCCTGCATGCGCTGCACCCGCACAGCGCCGCTCATGGCGTCGCGTGCGAGCGGCGTATCGGCGGCGCCGCGGCCTTCGCGTGTGGGAATCCAGCCGTCGTCATGCTCAACGCTTGCGGCGAGGAGCGCGTTGAACGCATCGCCATTGGCGACGCCTACGCCGCCGGTGCGCGTGTAATCGCGGTCGCCATGTTCGGCGCGGAGCGAGAAGCCTTGTGAACTGCGTTCGTCCAGCGCGACGACGCCGGTCAACGCGCCCGCGCCATAAGGCCCAGCGCCGGCGCCACGAATGATGTTGGCGCGCTCGATTAATTCGGGTGGCAAACCGCCCCAAATCACCCAGCCGCCAAACGGATCGTGCTGTGGCACGCCATCGAGCGTGACAAGCGCGCGGCCCGCGCCAGAGGGGCCAATTGCGCGCAGCGACAAGCCCTGCACTGTAGGGTTCGCCGCGCCGCTATCGTTGCGGCGAAAGAGATTGGCCGCCGGCGCGACCGCGAGCGCGCGATCCAAACGCACGGCATCCTCCACCGCACGGGGATCGATCGGCAGCGTCGAATACACTTGCTCACCCGCCGCTTCCGGTAAGCGCGGTGCGGTGACGACGATGATCTCTTCGCTTGCGGCGTCCATCAACGCCGCCGGCGTGGCGTGCCGAGTATGCCGCGCATGAGTTCGCGGACGAGTGTGTTCATCATGCCGCTGGCGACGCGGCCGGTTTGGCGCTCGACGGCGGTGGTGCGCGAGCCGGAGCTGCGTGTGGATTTGGCGCGTGACGTGCCGCTGCTGGAGCGGGAGCCTGTGCTGCGCGAGGCGCGCGCGGCTTCTTTCTCGCGCGCCTCACGTTCTTCTTCGCGCGCTGTGGCTTCGGCGGCTTGTTGGGCGCGGCGGCCAAGGATTTCGTGCGCGCTTTCGCGGTCGACCGCTGTTTCGTAGGCGCGGCCGGCCGTGTTGGCGCGCATCATGGCTTGGCGTTCGGCTAGCAAGATCGGGCCGACATGGGAATTCGGCGGGCGGATTTTCGTGCGCGCGACGGGCGTTGGCGCACCTTTTTCGTCGAGCGTCGAGACCAACGCTTCGCCGACGTTCAATTCCTGAATTTCTTTCGCGACATCGACGTTTTCATTCGCGCGGAAGCTCTGCGCTGCCGCGCGCAGGGCTTTCTGGTCGCTTGGCGTGTATGCGCGCAGCGCGTGCTGGAAGCGGTTGCCGAGTTGGGAGAGTACGATCTCCGGCACGTCGGCCGGCGATTGCGTGACAAAATAGATGCCGACACCCTTGGAGCGGATCAAGCGCACGACTTGCTCGACGCGA